>DATBHH010000041.1:0-21692 GCA_036557525.1 Solirubrobacterales bacterium
GAGGGCCCTTAGCTGCGCCGCCTGGTCGCCTCGGTCGAGGGAGGGGACGGCGGCGAGGAGGTCGTCGAGCGCCTCGGCCGGGTGGGCGGAGGCGAACTCGTACCCGCGGGTGGTCGCGCGGACGACCGCGTCGACGAGAGCTGGCCTGCGGTCGATCGTCTGCCTCGACGTCGTCAGGATCAGCTCCGGGTGTCGAGGATCGCGAGGTCGACGCGACCGGCGGCGAGCAGTTTCGGCACCGCGCCGGGGTCGCCGGGCTGGCGGACCTGGAGGTCGCGACCCCGGCGTCTTCGTAATAGCCGCGGCGCTCGGCCGCGTAGATACCGGAGTGGACGGCATTGGGCGTGAAATCGAGCACGAGCGTCGCGCCCTCGGGCGCGCCCGGTTCAGCGCCGCCCCCGCAGCCGGCACCGCCGGCGAGCGCGCGGACGGCCGCCAGCAGCGCGACGGCCCGGTCTCATTTGGCGGCGAAACCTATTTGGTTCGCGATTCCAGCTAGACTGCCGCGCGCAAAACCCACTTGGATCAAGGGAAAGAGGAGGGGTTACCTAGTGCAGGAACGAGGACTTGCGGCATATCTCGCAGAGCTGATCGGCACTTTCCTTCTGGTGTTCTTCATCACGAGCGCCGTGACGCTGTTCGTGGCCACCGGAAGCCAGGCCCAGTTCGGCTCGGACTTCGCCGTCGTAGGTCTCGTCCACGCGTTTCTCCTGTTCGGGCTGGTCGTGATGTTCGGCGTGGTCAGCGGCGGCCATTTCAACCCGGCCGTGACCGTGGCGGCGCTGGCGATCAGACGGATCAACCCGATCGACGCGGCGATCTACATCCTGGCCCAGTTGACGGGCGCGATCGGCGGGGCGTTTGCCACCAAGGGCCTGCTGCTGGATGAGGGACGCGCCACCGAATGGGGGACCCCGCACGTGAGCGCGCTCCTGAGCGGGAACATCGCGGGATGCATCGTCGAGCTGATCGGGACCTTCTGCCTGGTCCTCGTCATCCTCGCCGCCGTCTACTCGAAAAAGAGCTTCAAGGAGTGGGCGCCGCTCGCGATCGGCACGACCCTTGGCTTCATCGTCATGGTCGGCGGCCCGCTCAGCGGCGGCTCCTTCAATCCGGCTCGCTGGTTCGGCCCGGCGCTCGCGGCCTCAGGGTTCGACGGCTCCTGGTGGCTCTACATCGTCGGCCCGCTGCTCGGGTCCCTGCTGGCCGCCGCGGTCTTCAGGTTCGTCCTCGAGCCCGGCGGAGCGCCGCCGACCGAGTCGCCCGAGCCGATGAAAAAGCCCGCGTCATCGGGTAAAGCGTCGAGCTCGAGTTCGAGCTCGGACGCGCCGTCGAAACCGGCGACCGCCGACTGATCACGGGTCGGATCGACTGAACAGCCGCCGGGCCGATCGGGCCCGGCGGGTTGCAGTAGCGTGCGAGGGGTGCGCCGGGTCACCTTCTCTCGGAACTACACGCTCTCCCTCTCGCGCACCTGCCAGTGCTACTGCAAGTACTGCGCGTTCGCGACCCGGCGCGCTCACATCCACCCGCCGGACGAGGTCGAGCGCCGGCTCGACGAGGCGTTGCGGCGCAATGCCAAGGAGCTGCTGGTTCTGACCGGCGAGCGGCCCGAGGTGAACCCGGAGGTCGCGGCGCGGCTGGCCGAGTGGGGCCACGCCAACTTCACCTCCTACGTCGTCTGGGCCTGCGAGCGGGCGATCGAGCGCGGCCTACTGCCGCACACCAACATCGGCGTCCTCGGCCGCGACGACCTCGCCCGTCTCCGCGAGGTCACCGCCTCCCAGGGCCTGATGCTGGAGTCGACCTCGGAGCGGCTGATGGACACGGTCCACGCCGGCTCGCCGACGAAGCACCCGGCAAAACGGCTGGAGACGATCGAGGCCGCGGGGGAGCTTCGCATCCCGTTCACCTCGGGAATCCTCGTCGGCCTCGGAGAGACGGAGGATGAGCGCATCGAATCCCTCGAGGCGTTGGCGGACGTCCACGCCCGCCACGGCCATCTCCAAGAGGTGATCCTCCAGAATTTCGTCCCCCACCCCCGCTACTACGGTCGCGAGGTAGCTGACATCGCCGACGAGGCTTCGCAGGTCAGATGGGCGGGCGACGGGGACCCCTCTGGTCTCGCAACAGCTGGGGAGGCTCGCCCAGAGGGCCCCCCGCCACCCGTCCGTGAGGCCAGCGGGGCATCCCCCGATGCAGCCTCCACGGCTGTTGCTGCGGAGGGGGGTGACCCGGCGGACCTGCCCAGCTGGGCGTCGGAAGTGTCAGTCGAGGAGATGAAGCGATTGATTCAGGAGTGCCGGCGGTTGATGCCGGACGTCGGGATTCAGGTGCCGCCGAATTTGGCCGAGTGGTGGCCGGAGCTGGTCGAGGCGGGGGCGACCGACCTCGGCGGCCTGTCCGCCAACGGCGACCACATCTCTCCTGAGGAGCCGTTCCCATCGCCCCATCAGATCCGGAAGGTGCTGGCGCCGCGAGGGTACGCGTTGACCGAGCGGCTCTGCGTCTACCCGCAGTACATGGAGCCGGAGTGGATGGAGCAGGGCGTCCTCGACGTGATCAAGCTGAAGTACTGGAGCTTCATTCCCCGCCGGGGCTCAGGACGGAGGCGCGAGGAGTCGCTCGACCCCGACCTCGCCGCCAGGGCGATCGCCAGGGGGCGCGTGGGCGAGGAGCTGAGCGAGGACGAACTGACGGCGCTGTTCGCCGAGACCCGGCCGGAACTGATCGAGGAGATGCGGGTCGCCGCCGACGAGCTGCGCGCCGAGCTCGCCGGCGACCGGGTCACCTTCGTCGTCAACCGCAACATCAACTTCACCAACATCTGCGTCGTCGGCTGCGCCTTCTGCGGCTTCGGCCAGGGCCGGCGCTCGCCCGACGCCTACGAGGTCTCCGAGCGGGACTTCGCCGCCCGCGTCCGCGAAGCGGTCGAGTACGGCGCGACGGAGATCTGCATGCAGGGCGGGATCCACCCCGACATGACCCTCGAGGAGTACGGGAAGTGGCTGCGGCTCGCCAAGGAGGTCGCGCCGCAGCTGCACCTCCACGCCTACTCGCCGATGGAGATCCACTACATGTGCGAGCGCTCGGGCATGGAGCCCGACGAGGTGTTCGAGTACCTGCTCGCGTGCGGCCTCGGCTCGACGCCCGGGACCGCGGCCGAGGTCCTCGACGACGGCGTCCGGCAGCGGATCTCGCCGAACAAGCTTCCGGTCCAGCGCTGGATCGAGATCATCGAAGCCTCCCACCGGGCCGGGCTGCGATCGACCTCGACCGTGATGTTCGGCCACATCGAGGAGCCGCGCGAGCTCGCCCGCCACATGCGCGTGGTCCGGGCGCTCCAGGAGAGGACCGGGGGGATCACGGAGTTCGTTCCGCTCAGCTTCATCCCGTTCAACACTCTTCTCGGCCGGACCCACGGGATCGAGGAGATCTCCCGGTCGGAGAACCTCAAGCACACAGCGGCGTTCCGGCTGGCCCTCGGGAGGTCGATCCCCAATCTCCAGGCGAGCTGGGTGAAGATGGGCCTCGACGCCGCGACCGAGTCGCTGCGATGGGGCGTCAATGACCTCGGCGGCACCCTGATGGAGGAGAACATCTCGCGGATGGCCGGGTCGCAGCACGGCGTTCGGCTCGATCCCGAGCAGCTGATCGGGGCCGCGCGGGCGGCCGGCCGCACCCCGGCGCAACGAACCACCCTCTACGACTTGATCGAGACCTACTGAGCGAATAGTGTTCGCGAATCGCTACTCATTCTTCGGTAGCTAGGGGAGGTTCTTCGGGACTGGCAGTGGTATCGCTGCTTGCGCTGGTCGCTGCCCTCGCGGCTGCGGCGTTGCTGATCGCGCGTCCCTGGGAGGACAACAGCATGGCTCCCCAGCTGAGCGTCTCCCCCGGACTCGGCATCGGCGTCGCCGACTCGGTCCCGGTCGCGCCGGGCCGCCCGGTGGCGCTGGCGGCGGCCGTGCCCGCGCCCAACGGGGTGGCGGTCCTGGCGGCGAAGCCGGTGCCGGCCGCAGGGGGCAGCGGATCCGCCGCGCCGATCGCGATCGCGCCCGCCCGTGCGCTCGCGTCACCTGCCCCGAGCGCCCCCCAGCCGCCCGCGCCCGCGCCCATCTCGGGACCAGAGCCCGAACCGGCGGTGACTCCGGTCTCGGCGCCCGCCCCGCAGCCCTCGACCGAGCTCGTCGCGGACCAGGGCGAAACTTCGACCGCTCCGGGGACCGCGCCCGAAACCGGCGGGCGGCCGCCGGTTGTGACGCGGGGCATGGTCGGCGACGGCCGCACCGCGCGGGTGATCCGGGTGAATGGCGAACAGCCGGGCTCGGAGCTGATCCTCGGCGACGCCGGAACAGGGGCTCCGACCCAGATCGCCGAGGGTGGGGAATACGCCCTCTCCTTCTCCTTCGACATCGGAGCGATGGCCTACGGCGAGCCCGGCGCCGACAACGTGATGGTCGAGTTCCTCGGCGATGCCGGCGCCACCCGGACGCTCGGCCTCCAACTCTGGCAGAACGCGATCGCCGATCCGCTCGGCGTCGGCCGCGGCCTCTGGGCGAGCGGCGAAGCGGCCGGCGGCGACCGGTTCCTGGCTCCGCTGACCGAACGCGCCTGGCACGACCTCGAGATCGATTTCAGGGTCTCCGCACAGGGCGCGGGCTTCTACGCGGTCCTCCTCGACGGCGAAATGGTCGACGTCCGCGGCGGCGTCAGCCTGATTCCCGGCGGCAGCGCCTCGGCGCAGATCGGGATCGGCCTGCTGCGGGATCCCACCAGGGTTCAGGGGAGCTCCGAACTCCGCCTCGGACCGGCCACCCTGGAGCCGCTCGAGCCCTGAGCCGATGCGGGCGATGGTCCTGGAGCGGCAGCACGAGCCCCTCCGGCCGGCCGAGCTGCCCGACCCGGAGCCGGCCGCCGGCCAGGTCCTGATCTCTGTCTCGGCCTGCGGCGTCTGCCGCACCGACCTCCACATTGCCGACGGCGATCTGACCGAGCCGAAGCTGCCGCTCGTGCTCGGCCACCAGATCGTCGGCAGGGTCGTCGGGGCGGGAGAGGGCGCGGAACGCTTCGCGGTCGGCGAGCGGGTGGGAGTGCCCTGGCTCGGCTGGACCGACGGCGAGTGCCGGTACTGCCTCAGCGGGCGGGAGAACCTCTGTGACCGCGCCCGCTTCACCGGCTACGACATCGACGGGGGCTACGCGGAGATGACCGTCGCCGACGAGCGATACTGCCTGCCCCTGCCGGATCGATACCCGGACCCGAATGCGGCGCCGCTGCTCTGCGCCGGCCTGATCGGGTACCGGGCGCTGCGACTGGTCGGCGACGCCGAGCGGGTCGGGTTCTACGGATTCGGGGCATCGGCGCACATCCTCTGTCAGGTCGCCGCCCACCAGGGCCGCCGGGTCTTCGCCTTCACCCGCGAGGGCGACGCGGAGGGCCAGGAGTTCGCGCGCCGGCTCGGGGCCGAGTGGGCGGGGTCATCGAGCGATGAGCCGCCGGAGGAGCTCGACGGGGCGATCGTCTTCGCTCCCGTCGGCGAGCTGATGCCCACGGCGCTCAGGGTCAGCGCCAAGGGCGCGCGGGTGATCAGCGCTGGAATCCACATGAGCGACATCCCCTCGTTCCCCTACGAGATCCTCTGGGAGGAGCGATCGCTGGGGTCGGTCGCAAACCTGACCCGCCGCGACGGCGAGGAGTTCTTCGCGGTCGCGGAGGAGACCCCGATCGAGACCGACGTCGAGGTCCACCCTCTCAGTGGCGCCAACGAAGCGCTCGAGTCGATCCGCAGCGGTTCCCTTCGCGGCGCCGCGGTTCTGCTGGTCTCCTGAGCGCCCCAGACCACCAACTTTTCCATCCATTGGATGGAAAAGTTGGTGGTCTGTCTAGCGGAAGAGGTCCTCCCCCTCCGGGCGGCGCAGGGTCGCCGCGCCGGGGCCGTCCTCCTCGGTGACGAAGCGATCGAGCCCGCGAACGATCGCGGCCGGTATTCCGCTCGCCTTGTCGCGGACGAGGTCGGCCGCCCCGGCGGCCTCGTCGGCGATCGCGATCCGGGTTGCCTCGAGGGTGCGGCCGCCCGCGTCGGCGCGCCCGCGCCAGTCGTCGAGCGGGACGATTCCGGCGCACCCGATCGCGATCTCAGCCTGGCCGAGCCGCCAGGCGCGGCCGAAGCTGTCGGAGACGACGACGCCGACGCGGCGGGCCGAGCTGTCCGCGATCTCAGCCCGGATCCTCCTCGCCGAGGCGTCGGGGTCCTCGGGCAGCAGCGCGACGGTCCCCTCGGGGAGGTTCGAGCTGTCGATCCCGGCGTTCGCGCCGACGAGGCCATGGTTGGTCTCGACGATCAGGACGCCACGCTCAGCCCGCAGGACCCGGCGGCTCTCGCGCAGGATCAGCTCGACCAGCGCCGGGTCCTTGCCGAGAACGGCGGCGAGCCGCCGTGCCTCGGCTCCGGGTATCGCCGCATGAAGGTGGACGAGCCGCCCCTCGACCTTGGAGACGATCTTCTGGGAGACGACGACGACGTCGCCGTCGCGAACCGTGCCGCCCGCCGCGATCTCCTCGCCGACCCGCATGCCCTCCGCGAACTCCGGCAGGCCCTCGACCGGGAGAACCTCCACGCTCATGGCAAATTCTCGCGCTTCGCTCGCTGCGCGAAGAGGCAGACTGCGACGCTTGCTCGCTCCACGCTCATGGCAAACCCTCGCGCTTCGCTCGCTGCGCGCTCACAGGCCGAGGACCTTTGCGGTGCGGCCGGCGCGGCCGGAGCGGCCCTCGAGCTCGCGGGTGAGGGCGACGACGTCGGCAGGGGTGTCGAGGTCGAGCCCGAGCGAGGCGAGCTCCTCGACCCCGTACGGGATCCCGGCTGCGCGGGCGGCGGCGACGTGGCGGGCGCAGCTGCCCTCCCCAAAGGCGGGGCGGATCGCGGCGGGCGGGGTGAGGACGAGGGCGTTGGTTCCGGTCCCGTGCCGGTCGGGGACGATTGCCGCGTAGGTCTCCGGCACCCCGGTGAGCAGGCGGTCGAGCTCGCGTGGGTCGAGAAGCGGGCAGTCGCCGGGGAGTAGGACGACGCAGCGGGCGCTGCGCGCAAGGGCGTTCTCGATGCCGGCCAGCGCGGCCTCCGAGTGGCCGGCGGCGGGGGTGTCGGGGATCAGCTCGGCGCCGACGTCGGCGGCGGGGCCGGCCGTGGCCGGCTCGTCGCTGACGATGACGATCCGCTCGATCATCCGCGCGGCGGCGACGGCTTCGAGGACGTCGGCGAGCATCGCGGCGACCAGCGCGCGGCGCCTGTCGTCGTCCATCCCGGCCGCCAGGCGCCGCTTCGCCTCGGCGAACCGCTTGACGGGGAGTACCGCGGTGGCCTTCAACCTTCGTCCAAGCTAGCGGCGAGGTCGATGACGATGCGCGCCAGCCTGACCCGGGCGGCGGCGCTGTCCATCAACGTCGGGGCTCCCTCGGTTCGAATCTCCGCCGGCGGAGGGTCGGGGTCGTCCCTGTCGGTGACCATCGCGTCGATCAGCCCTGCGTAGAGCGAGGCGACTCCGTTCGCGGTCGAGGGGCGGCCGACCGCCGCCATGAAGCGCTCGGTCGGCCCTTTGACGACCTCGCCGGCGACGTAGGGGCTGACGGCGACGACCGGGGCGCCGGAATCGGCGATCGCCTCCCGCATTCCCGGGACGGCCAGGATCGGGCCGATGCTGATCACCGGGTTCGAGGGCCCGATCATGATCGCGTCGGCATCCCGCAGCGCGCCGCGCACCTCGGCGGTCGGCTCGGCATCGGCGATTCCCTCGAGCTCGACCCCGGTCACCTCGGGCAGGCCGCGGTGAATGATCAGGTACTCCTGGAGGTCCCAGCGCCCGGCCGGGGTCAGGACCTTCGTCCGCACCGGCGCCTCGGTCATCGGCAGGACCCGCGCCTCGACGCCGAGGGCGGCGGCGACCTGGGCCTGGGCGGCGGTCTGGGTCCCGCCCTCGTCCATGAACTGGCGGCGATAGAGGCAGGTCGCGAGGTCGCGGTCGGTCAGCCCGAACCAGTCCGGCGCGCCGAGCCGCACCAGCCGCTCGAAGACGGTGAAGCTGTCGTCGCGGATGCCCCAGCCGCGCTCGGCGTCGATTTCGCCGCTCAGCCAGTAGGTGACGAGGTCGGGATCGGGTGACACGTGGACGCCGAGGATCTCGATGTCGTCGCCGGTGTTGGCGATCACGCTGAGCTCGGAGCCGATCTCCTCCTGCAGTCCGGCGCCGAGTTTGGCTCCACCGGTCCCGCCGGCGAGCAGCGCGACCCTCACCGCCGCACTAGGCCCAATGCTCGCCGTCGGGGAGGCCGGTGATGCGGACCCCGGCGTGGGTCTTGTAGCGGGTGTTGATCGAGATCAGCATCGGCGTCAGCTGCTCGACGATACGCGCCATCTCGAGCGCGCCCGCGTTGACGGCGCGGAGGCCCGGCACCGCCTCGATCAGCTCGGCGACGCGCGCCTTGTCGGCCCTGCGCTCGCCGCAGATCGGGACGTCCTCGTCGAGCTCGGTATCGAGATCGGCGAGCTTCGGCGCCGAGAGGGTGTGCAGGGCCGAGATCACGGTGACGCCGTCGGGGACCATCTCCTGCGCCTGCTGGGCCGCCGACCCCTGCCAGACGGCGAGCGAGCGGGTCGCCCTGCCGCCGACCGCGGCGGCGAGCGGCGCCGTGCAGTCGACCAGGATCTGGCCCGGCTCGAGCACCTCGCGGAGGTTGTTGAGGTTCTCCGACTGGGCACGGAATGGAACGGTGAGGAAGACGATCTCGCCACGGCGCGCCGCCTCGGCGTTGAGAAGTCCCTCGACCGCGGCGCCGGGGACGCGGTCTCGAATCCGGGCCGCAGCCTCCTCGGCACGCTCGGCCGAGCGCGATCCGATCATCGTCGGCCGCCCGGCCTGCGCCCAGCGCAGCGCCATGCCTGCGCCCAGCGCCCCGGTTCCGCCGATTATCGGTATGGGCTGCCCAGACAGGGGCCGGAGTCTAAGCGAGCGCCGAGCGAGCGAAGGTCATAGGCTGCCGCCCTGATGAGGCTCGAGGGCAGGAAGGCTCTGGTGACCGGGGGCGCCGGCGGGATCGGCGCCGCAATTGCGGCGCGGCTCGCGGCCGAGGGCGCCGAGGTCTGGGTCGGCGACGTCAACGTCGAGGGCGCCGAGCGGGTCGCGGGCGAGATCAGCGGCCACGCGGTAGAGCTCGACGTGACCGATCTCGAGGCCGCCCGGGCCGCGGTCGAGGCGGTCGGCACCCCCCACATCCTCATCAACAACGCCGGCACCGACGAGTTCGGGTTCTTCACCTACACAACGCCCGACCAGTGGCAGCGGGTGATCGCGATCAACCTCATCGGTGTCCTCAACTGCACCCACGCGGCGCTGGGCCCGATGCAGGAGGGCCGCTACGGGCGAATCGTCAGCATCTCCTCGGAGGCGGGCCGGGTCGGGTCGAAGGGATCGGCCGTCTACTCGGCGGCGAAGGGCGGCGTGATCGCTTTCACGAAGGCGATCGGGCGCGAGAACGCGCGCTACGGGATCACCGCCAACTCGATCGCGCCGGGGCCGATCGAGACGCCGTTGCTGATGGGGGCGAAGGAGTTCGGCGAGATCGGCGAGAGGGTGATCGAGACGATGAAAGAGGCGACCCAGCTGAAGCGCCTCGGCCAGCCGGACGAGGTCGCCGCCGCGGTCGCCTTCCTCGCCTCCGACGACGCGACCTACGTGACCGGCGAGACGCTCGGCGTCAGCGGCGGGCTCGGGATGGTATGAGCGCGGAGCGAGCCAAATGAGCGCAATCTGTCTCTTCGCGCAGCGAGCGAAGCGCGAGAGGGCCCTGTAGGTGGGCCTCGAGCCCGGGATCGAGCGCAGCGACGAGTTCGTCGTGACCGGCCGGCTGCTGACGGACGTCGGCGGCTCGATCGGGACCAGCGTCCTCTCGACACCCGGGATGATCGGGATGATGGAGGGCAGCTCGGCGATGCTGGCGCTCGAGAACCTGCCCGAGGGGACCGCGACGGTCGGGTTCGAAGTCTGCGTCAAGCATGTCGCGGCGGCCGCCGAGGGCTCGACCTGCAGGGTCCGGACGGTGCTGCGTGAGGTCGTCGATGAGCGGAAGCTCCGCTTCGACGTCGAGGTGACCGAGGGCGAGCGGACGATCGGCGTCGGCACCCACGAGCGTCGCGTCATCGTCGTCGGCCAGCTCGGCTGAGACCGCCCGGCCGGGCACCCCGAGCCGGAAAGGGCTCGAGCGGTCCCCGTAGGCTGCTGTCATGGCCGAGATTCCGGAGAGCGTGCGGATCCGCGAGGTGGGGCCGCGGGACGGGTTCCAGAACGAGCCCGAGGAGATCGCAACCGCCGACAAGGTGAGACTGATCGACCTGCTCTCGGCCTCGGGCCTCTCGCGGATCGAGGTCACCTCGTTCGTGCGGCCGGAGGTGATTCCCCAGCTCGCCGACGCCGAGGAGGTGCTGGCCGCGGTCGAGCGCCGCGAGGACGTCTCCTTCTCGGTCCTGATCCCGAACGAGCGAGGGCTAGAGCGGGCGCTGGCGATGCGCGACCGATTCGACGAAATCAACGTCTTCGTCTCGGCCTCGGAGACCCACAACCGCAGGAACGTCAACCGCTCGATCGAGGAGTCGCTGACCGGGCTCGAGCGTACGCTGGCGACGGCGACGGGCGCCGGGCTGCGCTGCGAGGGCGTCATCTCGGTCTCCTTCGGCTGCCCCTACGAGGGCGAGGTTCCGCCGGATCGGGTGTTCGGGATCGCCGAGCGCCTCGCCGCCGCCGGCTGCGCCGAGATCGGATTCGGCGACACGACCGGGATGGCGAACCCGCGCCAGGCGCACGGGTTCTTCGCCGCGGCCCGCGAGCGGCTGGCCGGACTCGAGCTGACCGCTCATTTCCACAACACCCGCGGCCAGGGGCTCGCCAACGCCCTCGCTGCGCTCGAAGAGGGCGTCGAGTCGTTCGAGTCGAGCTTCGGCGAGCTCGGCGGCTGCCCGGTCCCGCCGGGGGCGACCGGCAACATCGCCACCGAGGACCTGGTCTCGATGCTGCACGAGATGGGGATCGAGACCGGAGTCGATCTGCCGCGGCTGATCGCCGCGGCGCGCGCGGCCCAGGAGACGCTGGGGCGGCCGCTCGGCGCCCACGTGCTGCGGGCGGGGCCGGTCGAGTGGGGCGGAAGTGGATAGGGTTGCCGCAATGAGCGCGGAGCGAGCAAGCATGCATATCTGGCTATTTGCGCCGCGAGCGAAGCGCGAGGCGTTGGCTTGAAGAGCGATGCCTTCCGCCGCGCCGCCGAGGCGAAGGACTTCTCCGCCGGGGCAGAGCTGTTCTCCCCCGACGTCGTCTTCCGCAGTCCGGCGGTGTTCAAGCCCTACGAAGGCATCGAGGCGCTCGGCGAGCTCCTCCGCAACGTCGCCGAGGTATTCGAGGACTTTCGCTACATCGATCAGGTTGAGACCGGCGACGCCGCGGTGCTCGTGTTCGAGGCGCGGGTCGGGGACAAAGCGCTGAACGGCGTCGACGTCCTCCACTTCGGCGAGGACGGCCTGATCAAGGAAATGATGGTGATGGTCCGGCCGGCCAGCGGCCTGATGGCCCTGGGCGAGGAGATGGGCCGTCGGCTGACGGCAACCGCCGATTAGTCTGACCGAGCGCGGAGCGAGCAAGCGTCGCAATCTCCGCGCGCGAGCGAAGCGCGAGGCACTGTCTTGACCGATATCCGACCCGCCCTCGAGGCTGCCCTCTCAGGCGGCCCGCAGCGTCACCACGAGAAGACCGAGGAGCAGGGGAAGCTGCCCGTGCGCGAGCGGGTCGAGCGGCTGGTCGACGCCGGCTCGCTCGCCGAGGAGGCGCTGCTCGCGAACTGGGATCAGGAGGGGCTGGGCGCCGACGGCGTCGTCACCGGCACCGCGACGCTCGACGGGCGCCGGGTGGCGCTGATGGCCAACGATCCGACGGTCAAGGCCGGCTCCTGGGGCCCGAAGACGGTCGAGAAGATCCTCCGGATCCAGGAACGGGCGCTGAGCCTGCAGGTGCCGATGGTCTACCTCGTCGACTCGGCCGGGGCGCGGATCACCGACCAGGTGCAGATGTTTCCGGGGCGCCGCGGCGCCGGCCGGATCTTCCACAACGAGGTGCGGCTCTCCGGTCAGGTGCCGCAGGTCTGCCTGCTGTTCGGCCCGAGTGCCGCCGGCGGCGCCTACATCCCGGCGTTCTGCGACGTCGTGATCATGCGCGACGGCAACGCTTCGATGTACCTCGGTTCGCCGCGGATGGCCGAGATGGTGATCGGTGAGACGGTGACTCTCGAGGAGATGGGAGGGGCACGGATGCACACCGGCGTATCCGGCTGCGGCCACTTCCTCGTCGCCAGCGACGAGGAGGCGATCGACCTCGCCCGGCGCTACCTCTCCTTCATGCCCTCGAACTGGCGTCAGAGGCCGCCGGCATCGGAGCCGGCCGGGCCCGTATCGGGGGCGGCGATCGCCGAGATCCTCCCGGCCGATGAGAACCAGGCGTTCGACATGACCGAGGTCCTCGACGCCCTGCTCGACGCCGGCTCGTTCCTCGAGGTACAGCGCCGCTGGGCGAAGGAGCTGATCGTCGGCTACGGGCGGCTCGACGGCCAGGCGATCGGGGTCGTCGCCAACCAGCCGCGACAGAAAGGCGGCGTCCTGTTCGTCGACTCGGCCGACAAGGGGGCGCGCTTCATCCAGACCTGCAACGCGTTCAACGTGCCGCTGCTGTTCCTGGCCGACGTCCCCGGCTTCATGATCGGCACCGCGGTCGAGCGGCAGGGGATCATCCGCCACGGGGCGAAGATGATCAGCGCCGTCTCCGAAGCGACGGTGCCGAAGATCTCGGTGATCGTCCGCAAGGCCTACGGGGCCGGCCTCTACGCGATGGCGGGGCCGGCCTTCGAGCCCGACTGCTGCATCGCCCTGCCGACCGCATCGATCGCGGTGATGGGGCCGGAGGCGGCGATCAACGCCGTCTTCTACAACCAGATCCAGACGATCGAGGACGAGGCCGAGCGCGAGGCATTCGTCGCCGCCAAGAGGGGGGAGTACGCGGCCGACATCGACATCCTCCACCTGGCCTCGGAGATCGTCGTCGACGCGGTCGTCGATCCGGGCGACCTTCGCGCCGAGCTGATCCGCCGCTTCGCGGCCGCGGCGAGCAAGAACCGGGACTTCGCCGAGCGGCGCAACCCGGTGACCCCGGCCTAGATCCGCGCCGCGAGGTCGACGAACCAATCGAGCGCGGCCGGGTTCGCGAGCGAGTCGCGGCTCGCGGCCTTCTCCGGCGCCGTGCCCATCAGGATCCGCTTGACCGGGACCTCGAGCACCTTGTTGCTGAGGGTCCGGGGCACCTCGGGGATCGCGAAGATCTCGTCGGGGACGTGGCGGGGCGAGCAGGTCTCCCTGATCCGGCGGACGATCTCCGTTCGCAGCTCCTCGTCGAGGTCGGCGCCCTCGCGGAGGACGACGAACAGCGGCATCCAACCGTCGGTGCCGGGACGGGGGACGTCGACGACGAGGGCATCGAGGACCTCGTCGACGCCGAGGACGGCGCGGTAGATCTCACTCGTGCCCATCCGGATCCCGGCGCGGTTGATCGTCGAGTCGGAGCGGCCGTAGATGATTGCGGTCCCGCGCGGCGAGATCTCGATCCAATCGCCGTGGCGCCAGACGCCGGGGTAGCGGTCGAAGTAGCTGGCGCGGTAGCGGCTGCCGTCGGGGTCGCCCCAGAAGCGGACCGGCATCGAGGGCATCGGCTTGGTGACGACGAGCTCGCCGACCTCGCCGACAACCGAGTTCCCCTCCTCGTCCCAGGCCTCGACCGCGGCGCCGAGGGCGCGCGCCTGGAGCTCGCCGCGGTAGACGGGAAGGAGGGGGGTGCCGCCGACGAAGGCGGTGCAGAGGTCGGTGCCGCCGCTGGTCGAGAACAGCCAGGTGTCGGCGCCGAGCTGCTCGTAGACCCAGTCGAAGCCCTCGGGTGAGAGGGGAGAGCCGGTTGAGCCGACCGCCTTCAGCCGGCTGAGGTCGCGGCCCTCGGCGGGGGCGATGCCGTCCTTCATGCAGGCGGCGATGAAGGCGGCGCTGGTGCCGAACATCGTGATCCCGGCCGCCTCGGCGAGATCCCAGAGGACGCCCATGTCGGGATATCCGGGATTGCCGTCGTAGAGAACGATCGCCGCTCGGGTGAGAAGGCCCGAGACGATGAAGTTCCACATCATCCAACCGGTCGTCGTGAACCAGAACAGACGGTCGCCGGGGTGGGCGTCGACATGGAGGTGAAGCTTCTTCAGGTGCTCGAGGAGGATTCCGCCCTGCCCCTGGACGATCGCCTTCGGCAGCCCGGTCGTGCCGGAGGAGTAGAGGACCCAGAGCGGGTGCTCGAAGGGGACGCGCTCGAAGCTGAGCCCGGCGCCCGCGCCGGCGGCGACCAGGTCCTGCCAGCTCATCGCCGCATCGAGGCCGCCGATCTCGGCCTCGGGGTCGAGGTAGGGGAGGACGACTGTGCGGGTCAAGCTCGGCATCGCCTCCTGCAGCTCGGCGACGACGCCGCGGCGGTCGAAGTCACGACCTCCGTAGCGGTAGCCGTCGACCGCGAAGAGCACCTTGGGCTCGATCTGGGCGAAGCGGTCGATCACGCTGGCAGGACCGAAGTCGGGCGAGCAGCTGGACCAGATCGCGCCGATGCTCGCAGTGGCGAGGAAGGCGACGACCGCCTCCGGGATGTTGGGGAGGTAGGCGACGACGCGGTCGCCGCGCTCGACTCCGAGCCCGCGCAGTCCGGCCGCGACGGCGGCGACCTGCTCGCGCAGCTCGCCCCAGGTGAGCCGGTCGAGGTCGCGCAGCTCGGAGGCGTGGAGGATCGCTGTCTCGGAGTCGTCCTTGCCGGTGAAGACGTGCTCGGCATAGTTGAGTCGCGTGTTCGGGAACCACTCGGCCCCGGGCATCTCGGCGCTGTTCAGGACCGGGACCGGGTCGCCGTCGGCCTCGACGCCGAAGAACTCCCAGATCGCCGACCAGAATCCCTCGAGGTCGTCGACCGACCAGCGCCAGAGCTCGTCGTAGCCGTCGAGCTCGAGGCCCCGCTCGGACCGGAGCCACTCGATGAACTCGGTCATCCGCGCCCGCTCCCGCAGAGTCGCGGGCGGCTCCCAGAGCTTCTCGGGCAGAGTCGCGCTCATCCGACGCGCTCGGAGGCGGCGTCCCGTGCCTGCTCGCGGTCGAGCTCGAATGGGTCGTGCGAGCAGATCGTTCGCAACCGGTCGCCCTCCGCCGCGACCAGCTCGCGCAGCCGCTCGCCGTTGGCGAGGCGGGTGCGGTTGTCGACCGCCGTGATCCTCTGGAACAAGCCGAGCATCGGCGGGCAGGAGGACTCGGCGGCGAGCTGACCGTGGTGGAAGTAGGAGTCGCCCGCGTGCAGGAGCCAGCGGTCGCCTTCGTTGATCGCGACGCCGGTGTGGCCGGTGGTGTGCCCCGGCAGCGGCACGAGCAGGATTTCGGCGTTGAGCCCGGGGATGATGCGGACGCTCTCGAACCCTTTCCACTCGTCGCCTTCGACGCTGTGCTCGACCCACTTCGGGTGGTGGCGCCAGTGCGCGTCGAGGTAGCGCGGCCGCTCGCGCAGGCCGGGGCCGAGGGCGGCCCTCAGCTCGGGCTCGAATAGGTGGACGTCGGCGCCGGGGAAGTCGGGCAGGCCGCCCGAGTGATCGGGATCGAGGTGGGTGATGACGATGTGGCGGACGTCGCCGGCCCGGAAGCCGAGCGATTCGACCCGCGCCAGAGCGGTTTCGTCGAGGCGTGGCCGGGCCCCGGTCAGCCTCGCCGACGGGCCGAGCTGCCTCGGATTGCGGGCGTCATCGGTCCCGTAGCCGGTGTCGAGCAGGACCAGGCCGTCGTCGGCCTCGATCAGAAGGCAGTGGCAGACCATCCGCGCCTGCTCGAAGAGGCCGCCCTCGCCGTTCAGCAGCCGCGCGCCCCGAGGGCAAGATGTCCCGCAGTTGACGTGGTGGATCCGCATCCGCGAGCGAGTCTAGTTCGGTCAGCGCTTGGGCCCGACGTGTCGATCCAGGATCGCCACGGCATCGCGCCGGGCAACCGAGACGTTCCAAGGCCCATCCTGGCGCCAGGCGATGCCGAGCTGGTCGCATGCATCGCAGAAGATCCGCTGTATGTCGAGCGATTTGTTGGAGAAGAAATAGCGCGGATAGGCGTAGCTCTTCTTCGGATGGCGAACTCGGTTGATCACGCGGCACCCGTCGGAGTGGATGAGACCCCGGAGGAGGCGTCCCGGATAGCGGTCGACGATCCGCCTCTGCCATGGCTCGAGCGCAATGGTGCGGTCGTGCTTCAGGCCAGGGCCATGCTGGGGGAAGACGTGGGGCCAGTGCTTGGAGAAAGAGTTGACCTCGATGACCCTCTCCTTCCGATGCCGGTAAACACCGACTTTGCTGGCGGTGATGACGATGCTCATCGCCGCTTCGCACTCGCGAATGATCAGCGGATACTTTCGGTCGAGAAAGATCCGCAGCCGATAGACCTGCCGAGGGTGCGACGAAATCATCCCGTCGCCCAGGTAAAGCCCGAGCAGATACGCAAGGGAGTAGGCGGTGAGCCCGGGGATGAAGTCAGTGCCATCGAAGCAGCGAGGACATGAATCCGTACTCGGGCGCCGCCCCGCCGCGTAGCTGTCAGCGCGCCTGCGAATTCGTGTGCGACCACGAACCCAATCGCTCACCGTTCGCCGATTGACGCCGATCTCACGCGCGATCTGGCAATTGTTCATTCCGGAGTCGGCAAGGTCGAGGGCTCGCTCGACCTGCCAACGGGGCTTCATCGGATCAATGCGGCGGGTGGGACTCGAACCCACAAGCCCTTGCGGGCAGCGGCTTTTGAGACCGCCTCCTTTGCCAGTTTGGACACCGCCGCCGGGTTGAACATTCTAGGCCCGAGGCTAGGATTCGACCCGGTCGCAAAAGGCCGAAATCGGCTCCGTACTGCGATTTCTTACAGTCTTGACAAAGACTTCTTGCGGTTCTGTGCGCTCCGGGGCTCAGGCCGGCTGCGGGGCGCCGCCGTTCTCCGGTGGGGCGCCGGCGCCGTAATCTTCGCCGGAGCCCATCGGGCGCTCCTCCTCGACGTGCCAGTCCTGGCTGAAGCCGACGAAGCAGGCGATGATCAGAACGATCTGCAGCAGCAGCATGATGATGACCAGGAGCCCGATCACCGGGGACGGCAGGAGGGCGTCCTCGAATCCCGCCTTGTCACGCGCGAACCAGCTGTTGGCGCCGACGGCGCAGAAGATCGCGAGGATCATCGAGAGAGCGGCAGCCACGGGAAGGACGCCGCGGCTCCACTGAAGGACCCGGAAGCCGAACAGCGCATAGAGCCCGGCGTAGATCAGGCATACGACGCCCATCCCGCCGCCGCCGCGCAGAACCGACCAGCCGGATATCGCGATCAGCGCTGCGAGCGCCGCCGTGACCAGCATCAGGATCGCGACGATGAATTTCGTCGTCACGACCTCCGACTTTTCCCTGTTGGGGTGCCAGAGCTCGTACCCCGGCCTCGCCTCTCCGATTCCCACGGCCGGATCATAGAATCTGACAGCGACAGCGCGGCGTTGGCCGCGCGTTAAGCGCCGCTGATCAGCGCTCCTGCGGGCGTGGCGGAATTGGAATACGCGCCAGGTTTAGGTCCTGGTGGGCTTCGGCCCGTGGGGGTTCAAGTCCCTCCGCCCGCATCACAGTCCTAGAGCCGAAACCCGGCCCTTCGGGGTCGGGGTCGGCTCCCCCGAAACCGGCTCGTGCGCCAGTCGTGCGTCAGTCGGCAGCGTCTTCGTGCGGCTTCCTGCGTCTGAGGTTGCCGCCGGGATCGGCGCAAACCCGTATTCATAGGCGCAGGCGGCAGCAGGGGAGACGCTGGGGCGAAGGCACGAGTACGGTTGAGGGCCTTGTGGGTGGCAACACCCCTGATGGTTCGACTCCATTCAGCCGCATCTAGAACCCGCTGGGCGATCAGCGGGTTCTTTCCGTTCAAGACTCGGGCGATCCGGCAGAGGCTTCGAGCTTTTCCAGGTTCTCGATGACTTCGTGCCCGTAGCCGCGAAAGATGCGGCTGCCGAAAAGGCGGAAGGCCGTTCCGAACAGCCGCCCGCGCAGCCCGCCCTTGAACGTCCGGATCCACACCATCTCGACCTCGCTTCCGGAGGCGTTGGGTCGCGCGGTGATCTCCCAGCGGCTTCCCGGCGTGGCATAGACATTGGAGTCCGTGACCGTCGCGGTGATGATCCCGTCCGCGGACCAGTCGTAATCGCACCGCTCCCAGTTCGATCCGATGCCCGTCGAAGTTCCCTCCGTCACATCGGCAGTGGTGCCGTCGAGTCCGTGCACCTCCATTCGATCCATCGAAACGGCAGGAAATACCTGTTCACGCCGTGAGGAGAAGTCTCGGGCAGCCGCGAGGACCTGGTCCGGGTCCAAAGCGGTCTGGGCGATGACTCGGATTGTCGTCACCTCGAGGGACTCTAGACCGGCCATCGTTTCGAGTCCAGGTTCTCCCTCGCTCCGAAGGCTCGTGCGCCAGTCGTTCGCCAGTCGGCAGCGCCTTCGTGCGCCTTACGCTGGGGACCGCTGCGGCTCAGGCGCGACTCCGGTTTAGGTCCTGGTGGGCTTCGGCCCGTGGGGGTTCAAGTCCCTCCGCCCGCACTCATTGGAAGCCCCGCTGACGGCTGCGAGCGCGTCGATAGCCCTGGCCTTCGGCGCTGACGAGAATCTCGCGCCCGGAGCCCGGGTCGCTCCGCCGCCGCTCGGCGCCGTCGCTCGAGGGACGATGTCCGCGCTCCATTTCGGCCTGTTGGAGGACCGCCTTCCACCGTGATTCCTCGGTCGGGCGCCAGACTGTCTGTTGCTGTTTTTGCCGCCGGTGGCGCCAGAGGCGGAAACATGCGTTGACCGCGATCAGACCGAGCACGACCACGATGAGCAGCAGGAGCGCATTTGAGCTCGAGCCCTTCTGGTCAGCGGAATCGTTGATGCCGGCCGCGGGAACCGGCACCGCGGCGACCGGGCTGTTGCTCTGCAGTGTGAAGTGGGCGACGGCGGTCGCATCCCCGACGCCGATCCTGACCGGTTCGGGCGGGCTGGTGGGTTCGGGCGGCGGTGGCAGGGGAGCGGTTTCGCTCCTGGCCGGCGACCGAACCGATTCGGAGGCCGGAGGCGTGTTCGATGCTTCTTCGGTGGGAGCAGTACTCGTCGGTTCTTCGACCGGTGGCGGCGTGTAGGACGGGGGCGATGGTTCCGGGCTACCAGACTCCGCCGGGCTCGGTGAGCCGCCGCTGCCGACCGAACTTCCACGCTGGACCGGAGGCGTTCCACCGCCTGAGGGGGCGGGGCTCGAACCGGGCTGTGTCCACCCCGGTGAGGTCGAGGAACCCGTTTCCGGCGAAGGCGAGGTCGCGCCGGGTTCAACAACCCCTTCGGCCGAGGAGGTGCTCGTTTCCGCGGCCATGGCCTGCCCGCCAAGCGCAGCTCCGAGGAGCACGATCAGCGTCGCAGCGAGCCATGCGGGCTTGCGCGCGGTTAGCACAATGGTTGGACCTTATCCAAGATAGTTCGACGGATATTCTAGATTCGCCGCGAGGCCTGCTGTGAAAAGAATGCTGGGAGCGAGAAAACAGTTGGTCATTGCAGGCGTCGGCCTTTCTGCGGGGCTCAGTCTGCTGCTCGCGGCGATCAGCGTGGCCGCCCCGCCAACCCTGACCGTTTCGGGAACGGACGCGGTTGTCGGAGGGGCGATCCACGCATCCGCCCAGCTCGCGGAAGCCCCGAGCGCTTCGGGAGAAATCTCGTTCGAAATCTTCGGCCCCGGCGATCCCACATGCTCGGGCTCCGCTCTGACCCCGACGCCGGCCGCGGCGTCGGTCGAAGGGGAAGGCGAATACTCGTCCGGCGATTTCGACCCGGCCGAGCCGGGGTCGTATAGCTGGAGCGCCCACTATTCGGGCGACCTCGAAAACGAACCCGCCGACTCCACCTGCTCGGCGGTCTCGACAGTGGCCAAAGCTTCGCCGGGCCTCGCCGGGACCGCGACCTCGGCGGTCGTGGTCGGGGCGACCATCACCGACAGCGTCACCGTCTCGGGCGGGTTCGAAACCGGCGGCAGCCTGACCTTCCGCGCCTTCGGGCCGAACGACGCGACCTGCGCCGGGGCGACGCAATACGAAGCGACCGTTGCGGTCAGCGGCAACGGCCCCTACTCGCCGGCCGGCTTCGCGCCGCCCGCCGGGACCTATCGCTGGACCGCCAGCTACTCAGGCGACGCCAACAACGAAACGGCCTCGCTTCCCTGCAACTCCGCCAACCAGACCTCGACCGTCGCCAAGAAGTCGCCGGGCCTCGCCGGGACCGCGACCTCGGCGGTCGTGGTCGGGGCGACGATCAGCGACAGCGTCACCGTCTCGGGCGGGTTCGAAACCGGCGGCAACCTCGTGTTCCGCGCCTTCGGGCCGAACGACGCGACCTGCGCCGGCGCGGTCAAATACGAAGCGACGGTGGCGGTTAGCGGCAACGGCCCCTACTCCCCGGCCGGTTTCTCACCGGCGCCTGGCGCCTATCGCTGGACGGTGAGCTACTCCGGCGACGCCAACAACGAAGCGGCCTCGCTTCCCTGCAACTCCGCCAACCAGAGCTCGACCGTCGCCAAGAAGTCGCTGGGCCTGGCCGGGACCGCGACCTCGGCGGTCGTGGTCGGGGCGACGATCAGCGACAGCGTCACCGTCTCGGGCGGGTTCGAAACCGGCGGCAGCCTGACCTTCCGCGCCTTCGGCCCCAACGACGCGACCTGCGCCGGCGCGGTCAAATACGAAGCGACCGTTGCGGTCAGCGGCAACGGCCCCTACTCGCCGGCCGGCTTCGCGCCGCCCGCCGGGACCTATCGCTGGACGGTGAGCTACTCCGGCGACGCCAACAACGAAGCGGCCTCGCTTCCCTGCAACTCGGCCAACCAGAGCTCGACCGTCGCCAAGAAGTCGCCGGGCCTGGCCGGGACCGCGACCTCGGCGGTCGTCGGCGCCACGATCAGCGACAGCGTCACCGTCTCCGGCGGGTTCGAAACCGGCGGCAGCCTGACCTTCCGCGCCTTCGGCCCCAACGACGCGACCTGCGCCGGCGCGGTCAAATACGAAGCGACCGTTGCGGTCAGCGGCAACGGCCCCTACTCGCCGGCCGGTTTCGCGCCGCCCGCCGGGACCTATCGCTGGACGGTGAGCTACTCCGGCGACGCCAACAACGAAGCGGCCTCGCTTCCCTGCAACTCGGCCAACCAGAGCTCGACCGTCGCCAAGAAGTCGCCGGGCCTCGCCGGGACCGCGACCTCGGCGGTCGTCGGCGCCACGATCACCGACAGCGTCACCGTCTCCGGCGGCTTTCAGCCCGGCGGCGAACTGACCTTCCAGGCCTTCGGGCCCAATGACGAAACCTGCGCCGGCGCGGTCAAATACGAAGCGACGGTGGCGGTCAGCGGCAACGGCCCCTACTCGCCGGCCGGCTTCGCGCCGCCCGCCGGGCTCTATCGCTGGACGGTGAGCTACTCGGGCGACGCCAACAACGAAGCGGCCTCGCTTCCCTGCAACTCCGCCAACCAGAGCTCGACCGTCGCCAAGGCG
>DATBHH010000042.1:0-2303 GCA_036557525.1 Solirubrobacterales bacterium
GGCCGCCTCCGGCCCGACCTCCTCGACGATCCCCATCGGCTCGTGGCCGAGGACGTCGCCCTCGTCGATGTACGGGCCCATCACGTCCAGCAGGTGCAGGTCCGAGCCGCAGATCGCCGTCGAGGTGATCCGCACGATCGCGTCGGTCGGCTGCTCGATCGTCGGGTCGGGGACGTCGTCGACGCGGACGTCGCCGGTGCCGTGCCAGGCGACGGCCTTCACGACCGGGCACCGGCTTTCGCGCGCTTGCCTCCGTTCGCGACCTCGCCGGTCGGCTCGTCCGGCAGGCCGGCCTGCTTGCGCAGCTTCCGGGCGATCTCCTCGATCTCCTCGGGCGCGTAGTCGGGCGCGAACACGGCCGGCTGCGCAGGCAGATCGTTGGCGGGCTCGCCCTCGGGCGCCTCGTCGATCACGACCAGGTCCTCCCCGGTCTCCGGGCTCGGTCCGTTGAAGACCGCGGCCAGCTCGTGATAGTCCCCCGGCGAGAACCGGTACAGGCGGAGGTGATCGCCGCGCTCGATGTGCGGCTTGCACTCGGGGATCTTGTCGGTCGGGATTCGCGGAGTCGGGAACAGCTTGGACAGGTCGGCGCCGGTCAGGTGCTCGACCGCCCGCGCGTAGGCGATCTGGTGGACGCCGCCGCGGACGAGCAGGTAGCCGGTCAGCGCCCGCGCGGCCGGGTGCTCGACCATCTCGTAGACCTTGAGCTTGTTGTTCCGGGCGCCGGTCTCGAGGAAGAAGTTGTGCGTCAGGTCCTCGACCAGGTCGCCGGACGAGAAGACGTAGTCGCCGTTCCACGGCCGGCCCTGGGAGTTCTGCGGGAGCGCGCCCTGTCCGCCGGCGATGAAGTGGTGCGGGTTGCCGACGCCCTCGAGCCCGGCGAGCGGCGCGCCGGGCGAGCCGCCGTTCTTCTTGCCATTCGCGGCCGGCGTCGCGCCGGTGAGCATCGTGTTGATCGCCGCCGCGACCAGCTCGATGTGGGCGAACTCCTCGGCGGCGATGTTCGCCAGCAGGTCGTAGAACGGCCGTGCGCCCTGCCGGTCGCGGAAGTTGAAGGACTGAAAGGTGTAGTTCATCAGGGTGGACATCTCGCCGAACCGCCCGCCCATCAGCTCCTGCACGGCGGCGGCGCCGGCAGGGTCGGGATCGGACGGCGGCGGCAGCTCGGTGAGCAGACGGTCGACGCGCAGGAACACGGGTTACCTCCTCGGAGCGGTGCGTGGGACACACTCGGTTCCCGCGTCGAGCGCCGCGAAACCAGCGCCCGGCGGCGTCGAATCGGCCCGGATCGGGAACCAGGCCGAAATGGATCTCGACGGCACCTGGGACGTGCGACGGACCGGCGGCTGGCTCCCGCCGATGGTCGGGGTGAGGAAGCGGATCGAGGGCTCCCGGGGCGAGACCCGGCTGGGCCCGCTGCCCGGGGTGCCGTTCGACGTGGACGGCAACGCGCTGCGCTACCGGAGGCCCTTCTCGGCCTTCGTCGACCTGGTCGAGCCCGACGGCGACGCCTACGCCGGGCGGGCGACCTTCCGCGGCCGCGAGCTCGGCAGGTTCGAGCTGCGGCGGGCGACCGAGCGGTCGAGGCCGCTACCCTGACCGGCGTGATGCTCGTTCGCCTCGTCGGTCTCCGCGGCAAGCTCGGCATGGCCGTCCTGCTCTGGCGGTTCGCGCCGAGGAAGGTCAGGCGAGTCGCGCTGGGAGCGGCCGCTGTCGCCCTGCTGTGGGCGGTGACGCTCGCCGCGCTGATCGCCCTGGCCGTCTACGAGCTGACGTAGCGGCGGGCGCAGCCTGGCGTGAGGTCAGGCCGAGCCGGGAGCCGAGGGCGGGATCGCGACGTACGCGCGGGGCGGCAGCGGCTTCCGGCGGAGCGCTCCGAAGGCGAGGCCGATCAGGACGATCACCACCGCCAGCCCGCCGTAGAAGATCGCGACGTGTTGTCTGAGCGTGCGGAGGTCGACCTCGCGGAACACGCTGGGCCCGTCCTCGTCTCGCGCGACGATTCCCGTGCGGAACAGACGTGCGGGGTAGTCGACCCGGGGCGTCTCCCAGCGTCCGGTGGTCAGGTTCATCGTTTCGAACCGGCCGCTGGGGATGGTCAGCCACGTGGCGACGAAGAGCGCGACGACGATGGCGAGCCCGAGCAGTGTGACGGTGCGCGCCCAGTTCACGACCCGGCGAATTCTCTCATCCGACAACGCCGATGACTAGGGCTGCCCGCCGGCCGGGCCGTTCGCCGGGCCGGTCAGCGTGCGGGCCGAGAGTCGGGGCGCCGAGATTCGAACTCGGGACCTCTAGTCCCC
>DATBHH010000043.1:0-3905 GCA_036557525.1 Solirubrobacterales bacterium
TTCCACCACGCCGGGGCCGAAAAAAGCTATCTCAACGCCTCCTGTCCCGTGCCGAAGGGATTCTCGGCCGGTTTCCTCTCGTTCGCCCGCGCCACCTACAGCTTCGCCGGCGGCGAGAAGATCGTCACCGAGTCGGTTCGCAGCTGCCGCGTCCGCTGATCGTTCCAAATGGGACATAGTGGTACGTCGCAGGATCGAATTTCGCTTCAAATATTAGGCGCAGCTTTCCCCTTGCCAGAGCCATTTCTTGCAGTTTGAGCGAAGCGGGCCCAAAAACCTGCCCTGGCTGCCTTGACAGAACGGGTCCGCCTATGTTCTTATTAACCGGCGGCTCGAAATGCAAATCGCCAGACAGACAAGAGAGCGGCAGCCGGTGGCCGGGCCCCAGGCGAGCGGGGGTAGGAAAAGCCGTCGCGAAGCCGCCCCCGCACCGATCGGCCGGCGCGCCCAGGGAGAGTCCTTTTCCGCCAGCTTCGACCAGCTTCAGAGGGAGGTCAGGGAGGCGTGTGGTCGGGAGAGAGCCTGGGAGGCGAGGGTCGTCGCCGGGGTCCGGGCGGCCCTCGAGTTCGCCGCCGCCCACCCCGGCGAGGCCCGGGCTCTGACGATCGAGGCGAGCGCGGCCGACGTCGCCGTCGACCGCCAGGACGACGTCATCGCCTACTTCACTGACCTGCTCGGAGACGCGGCGCCCGCGGGGAAGCTGTTCCCGATCGCCGCCGACAGGGCGATGGTCGCCTCGATCGCGATGATCGTCCGCAGCCATCTGGTTTCGGGCTCGGTGAGGCAGCTCCCCGAGCTCGCGCCCGACCTCGCCTACATGGTCCTGATGCCCTACGCAGGACGGGCCGGCGCCCGTCGCGAGACCGGCTCAGCGGGCTCATCTGATCGTTAGGTAGAGGCCCGTACGGTTTCCGTACGCACGAATTAGCAGGATTTTCACAAAAGGCCTTGACTTTAGGGTCCGTTCGTGTTCTCATTCTGCACATGAGCTACGAGGGCACGATCGTCGTCGAGGGAGTCGAGTACGGGTCCCGCCTTCCCCGCGGCCGCCACGGGATTCCGCAGGCGCTGGTGACCGAAAACCAGCGCGACCGGCTCCTCGACGCGGCGACCGAGATCTTCGCCGACCGGGGCTTCGCCGCGCTCGCGGTCGCCAACGTGATCGAGAAGGCCGGCGTCTCGCGCGGAACCTTCTACGAGATCTTCGACAACAAATTCGACTGCCTGCTCGCCGCCCAGCAGCGGGCCTTCGACCGGCTCCACGCGGCGATCGTCACCGCCTGCTCGGCCGAGGAGGAGTGGCCGCAGGGGGTCGCCGCCGGCGTCGCCGCCGGGCTCGACTTCGTCGCCGAGTTCCCGGACGAGGCCCGCCTCATCCTCGCCTCCAGCCACCCCTCCTCCGAGCCGCAGCTGGCCCGCGACGGGATCTCGGCGAACGAGTGGCTCGCCGAGCTGCTCCGCGACGGGTCGCGCAACTGCCCGGACGCGCGCTCGCCGAGCGACCTCACCGAGCAGGCGGCGGTCGGCGCCGCGATCTCGATCGTCGGCTCCTGCCTCACCAGCCAGCGGGTCGGCCCGATGCCGGAGCTGACCACGGCCCTGGTCCAGATCATCCTCACGCCGTACCTCGGCGGCGACGAGACGAAGCGCGCGCTGCGGAGCTAGGGATCGATGAACCGGCTCCTGAAGAGAATCGTGCTTACCGCAATCGCCGCGATGGCGCTGAGCGTCTCGTCGGCGATCGCCGCTCCGGCAGCGTCGAGTGCCTGGGTCGTGCTCGACCACGGCCGCCAGGGCGACTACCTCTGGTCGGTGAAAGCGAGGCGCTCGGGCGGGCCGGCCGAGGCCGGGTCCCAGAGCGACTCGCGGCAGCCCTGCCTCCTGGTCGGGACCAAATGGATGCGGAGCCGATTCAGCTACGGCAGGAGCCGCTACCGCCAGTGCGCCGACGCTTCGACAAGCCTGAGCGCGAGCGAAGCGCCACTGGTCGCGAGCGGCGTCGTCCCGAGCAGCGGGCCGCGGCCGAGGCTGACCGCGGTCGGGATGATCTTCTCGTCGAAGGTCCGCCGAATCCGGATCACCTACGCCGGCGGCGACTCGACGACGATTCCGGCGAGCGACTTCAGCCCCGATCAGTCGCACGACGGGGAACTGAACGGACTCCGGTATGCGGCCTTCTCGGTCCGCGGCCCCTGGTGCCCGGAACTGATGGCCAGCATCAGCCGCTCGGGCAGGACGCTTTGGGAAGGCGCCCCCGAGAAGCACCCCTGCTGACCGGCTACGCTGGACAGCGCGATGCACAGCACCGGCGGCGTAGCGGATCGCTTCGCGCCGCTCGCGGCGCGGATTGAGCGCCGCCTCCCCGGCGGCCTTCCGTTTGCGGTGCGCTTCTGGGACGAGAGCGAGCTGCGGCCGGACGGCGACGTTAGCGGCGACACGATCGTCGTCCGCGACTCGCGCGCCCTCTCCTACATCGTCACCGCCCCCAACCAGATCGGGCTCGGCCGGGCCTGGGTCGCCGGCGACCTCGAGCTCGACGGCGACCTCGAACGGGCGCTGCGGGCGGGCGAGCTGCTGCGCGGCGTCAGGCTCGGGCTCGGAGATCGCCTCGCCTCGCTGCGGGCCGCGGCGCGGGCCGGTGCTCTCCGGCTCCGGCGCCCGGCGCCGCCGGAGAGCGAGGCCCATCTGGGCGGCCGCCTTCACTCGCTGCGCCGCGACCGCGCCGCCGTCCGCCACCACTATGACGTCTCGAACGATTTCTACCGCCTCGTCCTGGGCCCGACCATGGTCTATTCGTGCGCCTACTTCGAATCGGACGCGGACAGCCTCGAGCAGGCCCAGGAAAGGAAGCTCGACGTCGTCTGCCGCAAGCTCAGGCTGGCGGCGGGGGAGAGGCTGCTCGACGTCGGCTGCGGCTGGGGGTCGCTCGTCCTCCACGCCGCCGCCAACTACGGGGCCCGGGCGGTCGGAGTCACCCTCTCGGAGCCGCAGGCCGATCTGGCGCGCGAGCGGATCCGCGCCGCCGGCCTCGCCGACCGCTGCGAGATCCGGATCCAGGACTACCGCGAGGTGGCCGACGGGCCCTACGACAAGATCGCCAGCATCGGGATGTACGAGCACGTCGGCGCCGCCCGACTCGACCGCTACATGAGGCGGCTGAGGCGGCTGTTGCGGCCCGGCGGGCTGGTCCTGAACCACGGCATCGTCCGACTATCGCCGCGGCCGGGGCCCCGCGACGGCTTCATCCGCCGCTACGTCTTCCCCGACGGCGAGCTGCACCCGGTCGGCCGCGTCGTCGACTCGCTCGAGCGGGCCGGGCTCGAGCTGCGCGACTCCGAGTCGCTGCGCGAGCACTACGCGCTCACCCTGCGCCGCTGGGTGTCCAACCTCGCCGCCAACCGCGATGCGGCGCTCGCCGCGGCCGGAGCCGAGCGGGAACGGATCTGGCGCCTCTACATGACCGGCTCGGCGCTCGCCTTCGAGCGCGGCGACATCTCGGTCCAGCAGCTGCTGGCCGCCGCGCCCGGCGCCCCGGTGGAGCTGCCGCTGGCACGCGCCGGCTCCACCGCGTGAGCGCCCGACCGCCGGACGGCGGCCTCTGCGACAGCTGCGCACACCAGCAGCTCGTCCCCAACACCAGGGGCTCGGTCTTCTCGCTCTGCCTGCGGTCGCGAACCGATCCGGGCTACCCCCGATATCCGCGTCTGCCGGTCCTCAGATGCCCCGGGCATGAGCCGGCGCCGGCCGGCGGGAGGCGCCGATAGCGGCGCCGATGAGGCCGAAGCCGACGATCACAGCCGCCAACCCGACGAGCAGGCCCAGCGCCGGCACGAGCGCGGCGAGGCGGAGGATTGCCCAGCCGGCCAGAAACGCGCCAATCCTATTGTCCGGCCCCCTGACGATGA
>DATBHH010000044.1:0-6733 GCA_036557525.1 Solirubrobacterales bacterium
AGCACCGTCGTCAGCAGCAGCAGGAAGACGTTGAGGCCGTCGATGCCGAGGCTGTAATCGACGCCGAGCCCCGAGATCCAGGTGACGTCGACGGTGTCCTGCAGCCCAGAGGCGCCGGTGTCGAACCCGGCGAGCAGCGCAATCGCGATCCCGAGCGCGACCGCGGTGCCGAGCGTCGCCCACCAGCCGGTCAGGCGGCGCGGGACGAAGAGCCCGACGAGGCCGAAGGCGAGCGGTGTCCAAAGCAGGAAGTTCGTCATGACGTGCTCAGCAGGAAGTAGAGGGCGAGGCCGGCGAAGCCGGCGACCAGCAGCAGCGCGTAGCTGCGGACGAAGCCGCTCTGGACGAAGCGGACGATGCCGCCGGCGCCGCGGACCGTGTCGGTGGTGCCGGTGACGATCCCGTCGACGACGATTCGCTCGAAGGTCTGGTTGGCGAAGCGGCCGATCGCCAGCGCCGGGCGGACGACGAGGATGTCGATCAGCTCGTCGAAGTACCACTTGTTGACGAGCAGCGTGTAGACGGGGCGCAGGCGCTCGATCAGGGTCGCCGGCAGCTCGGGACGGACGATGTAGGCGTAGTAGGCGATCCCGATCCCGGCAAGCGAGATCACCGCGCCGATCCCGAGTCCCACCCAGGAGGCGCCGACGCTCGGCTGGATCGCGGCGAGCGCGGAATCGGCGAAGACGGGGTCGAGGAACCTGGTTATCGCATCGTCGATCCCCGGCACCTGGACGAGGCCGCCGAACAGGGCGAGGAATGCCAGGATCGCCATCGCGGCCCGCATCGGCCAGGACTGCTCGGCGATGTGGTGCTCGGCGCCGGGGAACCCGACATCGGCGTCCTCGACCTCGCCGCTCGCCGGGTTGCGGGGCTCGGCGTGGACGACGTGGCCGCTGTCGATCAGCTCCTGCGCCTCCTTGCAGGGCGCCCCCGGCAGGACCCGGAAGACGAGCCGGAAGGTGTAGATCGCGGTCAGCAGCGCCCCGACGTAGCCGAGGACCCAGAAGATGTCGTACATGCCGCCGCGCGCATGCGCGTAGGCGAGGATCTCGTCCTTGGAGAAGAAGCCGGAGGTGGCGGGGAAGGCGGCCAGCGCAAGGCCGCCGCAGACGAAGGTGATCGAGGTGAACCGCATCGCCTTGCCGAAGCCGCTCATCTCGTCGATGTTCTGGTTGTTCGCCATCGCCGCGATGATCGAGCCGGCCGCCATGAACAGCAGCGCCTTGAAGAACGCGTGCGTCATCAGGTGGAACATCCCGGCGCTGTAGGCGCCGATCGAGACGCCGACGACCATGTACCCGATCTGGCTCATCGTCGAGTAGGCGATCGCCCGCTTCAGATCGGTCATCACCAGTGCGATCGAGCCGGCGACCAGCAGCGTCGCCAGCCCGACGAAGGCGGCGATGTCGGCGGCCGTCGGGGCGAGGAGGAAGAGGGCGTGGGTGCGGGCGATCAGGTAGACGCCGGCGGTCACCATCGTCGCCGCGTGGATCAGGGCCGACACGGGGGTCGGACCCTCCATCGCGTCCGGGAGCCAGGTGTGGAGCGGCAGCTGCGCCGACTTGGCGAAGGCGCCGACCAGCAGCAGCAGGCAGATCGCGGTCACCGTCCACTCGTTGACGCTGAACACTTCCGGCGCCTTGGCGAAGACCGCTTCGTATTCGAAGGTCCCGAGTTCGCGGAAGATCAGGATCGCTGCGAGGACGAGGCCGATGTCGCCGACGACGTTGATCACGAACGCCTTGATCCCGGCCTTCGTCGCCGTCGCCCGCCGGTACCAGAAGCTGATCAGCGCGTAGGAGGCGAAACCGACGAACGCCCAGCCGACGATCAGCAGCACGAAGTTGCCGGCCAGGACCAGCAGCAGCATCGAGAAGACGAAGAAGTTGAGGTAGCTGAAGAAGCGGTGGTAGCCCTCGTCGGACTCCATGTACCCGAACGAGTAGAGGTGGATCAGGGTCGAGACGCCGGTGACGACCAGGACCATGAAGACCGAGAGCGGGTCGACGAAGATCCCGAGCTTGATGTCGAGCCCGGCGGCGCTGGCGTAGTCCCAGAGCGAGGAGGCATGGTGGCGGGCGTCGGGGTCTTCGCCGAGCAGCACGATCAGGGTGGCGACCCCGCAGACGAAGGCGAGGGCGATCGAGGCGGTCCCGATCGCGCCGGCGGCGCGGGTCGGGAGGGCGCGAAAGCCGAGCCCGATCGCGATCGAGCCGAGCAGCGGGAAGAGGAGGACGAGCCAGGCCCAGGTGGTCGCGCTCATCCTCTGAGCTCCCTCAGCTCATCGATGTCGAGCGGCAGCCTGCGGCGGAAGATCGCGACGATCAGGCCGAGGCCGACGACGACCTCGCAGGCGGCGACGACCATGACGACGATCGCGAAGATCTGCCCGTCCTGGTTGCCGACCATGCGGCTGAACGCGACCAGGGCCAGGTTGCCGGCGTTCAGCATCAGCTCGAGGCAGAGCAGGATCACGATCGGGCTGCGCCGGATCAGGATCCCCATCGCTCCGATCGCGAACAGGAGGCTGGAGAGGACGACGTACCACTCGATGTTCATGCGGACCCTCCTGGGGATTGGCCCACCGGAACCCCCTCCGAACGCGCCTCCGGCGCAGAGTGTTCGGAGGAGGAACCGGTGAGCCCCTCACCGGGACCATGCCGCTGACCTGCGAGCACGACGGCGCCCACAGCCGCCAGCAGGAGCAGGATCGAGGCGGCCTCGAACGGGATCAGGAACCTTTCGAGCAGCAGGTTGCCGATCGCGGCAGGGTCGCCGAAGCCGGCCTTGACGTCGGGGCCGCGGCTGCCGAGCGCCAGCAGCGAGGAGGCGATGACGGCGATCGAGAGCTCGACGAACAGCGCCACCCCCATCAGCGGCGCGAGGAAGCGCTGCCCCGGGATCGGCTCCCAGGCCGACTCGGTGCCGCTGCCGACGTAGGCGACGACGAAGACGTAGAGGACCATCACCGCGCCGGCGTAGACGACGACCTGGGCCGCGGCGACGAAGGCCGAGGTCAGGAGCAGGAAGAGGACGGCGAGCGAGAAGAGGTGGACTATGAGCGCCAGGACGCCGTAGAACGGGTTGCGCATCGCGACGACCCCGATCGCGCCGCCGAGGGCGCCGATCGCGGCCGCGAAGAAGAGGACCTGTTCCATCTATTCGCCCTCTGACCGCAGCGGCGTCCGCTCGATCGAGTCGGCGAGCAGCATCTCCTTGGTGAAGATCAGGTTCTCGCGGTCATAGTCGGCCAGCTCGTAGTCGTGGCCCATCGTGATCGCGTCGAACGGACAGGCGATCTCGCAGTAGCCGCAGAAGATGCAGCGCGAGAGGTTGATCTCGTAGACGGCGGCGTAGCGCTCGCCGGCGGAGACGCGCTCGCCGGGAATGTTCTCGGCGGCGACGACGCGGATGCAGTCGGCCGGGCAGGCGGCGGCGCAGAGCGAGCAGCCGACGCATTTCTCGAGCCCGGTGTCCTCGAAGCGGTGCAGTTTGTGACGTCCGCGGAAACGCGGGTAGACCGGCGTCTTCTCCTCCGGGTACTGGATCGTCATCGGCCCCTCGATCAGCCGCGCCATCGTCGTCTTAAGGCCGCGCAGGGTCTCGCCGAAGGCGCGGTAGGCGCCGCCGACCCCGCCGGGCTCGGGCCCGCGCTGGACCTCGATCACGTCCTGGTCGTCGAGGTAGCGGAATTCGGTCACGTCACCACCACCAGTACCGCAGTGACCAGCATGTTCACGGTCGCCAGCGGCAGCAGCACCTTCCAGCCGAGGCTCATCAGCTGGTCGTAGCGCAGCCGGGGCAGCGTCGCCCGGACCCAGATGAAGACCAGGATCAGCGCCAGGATCTTGGCCAGCATCCAGATCGGGTCGAGGAAGCTCGGGCCCGGGCCCATCCAGCCGCCGAGGAAGACCGCGGCGGCGATCCCCGAGACGACGAAGATCTCCATGTATTCGACCAGCAGGAAGCTGCCGAACCGCATCCCGCCGTACTCGGTCATGAAGCCCTGGACGAGTTCGGCATCGGCCTCGGGCATGTCGAACGGGGTCCGGTTCGTCTCCGCGAACCCGGCCAGCATGAAGATCAGGAAGCCGACGAACTGGGGGACGACGTACCAGATCTGACCCTGGGCCTTGACCAGGTCGACGAGCGAGAGCGAGCCGCCCATCAGGATCGCTCCGAGCAGCGCCAGGCCCATCGCGACCTCGTAGGAGATCAGCTGGGCGGCGCCGCGCATCGCGCCCAGCAGGCTGTATTTCGAGCCCGAGGCCCAGCCGCCGAGGAGGACTCCGTAGAACGCGATCGAGCCGACCGCGAAGAAGTAGAGGATCCCGATCGGGACGTCGATCCCGTAGAAGCCGACCCCGCCCTGGACGTCGCCGAAGGGGATGATCGCGAGCGCGAGGACACCGGAGAGCACCGGCAGCAGCGGCCCGAGCACGAACAGGGTCGGGATCGCGTTGCGGGGCATGAAGGCCTCCTTGCTGAGCAGCTTGCCGACGTCGGCGAGCGGCTGCAGGATCCCGAACGGGCCGACCCGGTTTGGGCCGTAGCGGTGCTGGAAGCGGCCGATCAGCTTCCGCTCCACGACCGTCAGCACCGGCAGGATCGAGAACACGACCACGAAGATCACGATCGACTTGACAACCATGATCCAGCCGGCTTCGACGAAGCTCGTGTCGGCGACCGGGATCACGTGCCGGCTTTCTCGATGTCGACGTAGGCCGGCCCGCCGTTGAGCAGGTTGGCGTTGCCCTCCGCCGTTCCCTCGATCAGGAAGCAGACGCCGTCGGCGACCCGCCCCCTGATCTCGACCCGGGCCCGGACGCTCGTCCCGTTCTCTCCGACCCGGACCTCGTCACCGTGCTTCACGCCGAGCCGCTCGGCATCGGCGACCGAGATCTCGACCCGCTGTCTCGGCTCGAGAAATCTCAACGGCGGGTTCAGCTCGGTGATCGGCCCGACCCACAGATCGCGGTACGTCCCGAGCGCCAACCCGCCTCCGGAGCTGGAAGGAGATGGCGGCGCCGCCTCGGCGGAAGACTGCGCTTGCGCAGGGGTGGTGCCGCCATCTCCACCCGGCTTGGGAAGGCCTTTCGCCTCCGGTCGGTCCTGCCACCGGACTCCGCGGCCGCCGATCTCGGCATCGCTGATCCCGGCGTAGAACGGGACGGCCTCGGTCAGCGCGGCGAACGCGGTCGGCTGCGAGGAGACGCCGGTGTCGTGCCCGAGCGCCAGCGAGAGCTCGGCTAGGACACCCCAGTTCGGCCGGATGTCGCCGGGTCGCGAGGCGCTCGGACGGACGCGCTGCAGTCTCCCCTCCGGATGGGTCACCGTTCCGTCCTTCTCGGCGTGGGTCTCGAGCGGGAAGACGATGTCGGCCATCGTCGTCGTCTGGTTCTCGAAGGTCGAGAAGACGACGAGGTGGTCGGCGGCGGCGAGGGCCCGTTTCCAGGCCTCGGTGCCAGGGAAGTCGCGGAGCGGGTCGACCCCGAACAGGATCAGGGTCCTCAGCTCACCCGAATCGAGCGCCTCGCGGATACCCTCGCTGTCCTTGCCGACGAAAGCTGCATTTGCCCCCGTGGAGGGGACAAATGCAGTTTTCGGTTCGATCAGGCCGGGCCCGGCGTCGGGGAGGCAGCCGGCCTCGCGCAGGCCGCGGGCGTTGGCCAGCTCGGGCACCTCGAGCAGTCCCGAGCCGTCCTTCTCGGCGAGCCCGAGCACGTCGGCGAGCTCGTGCATCCAGGCCCCGACCTGCTCGCCCCAGACGATCACGACGCTCTCGGCGCCGCGCAGCGCCTCTGCGACCGGGGTGGCGTCGTTGTCGCTGTCGTCGCGAAGAGCGTCGACGAGCCGGGTGAGGAACCCGTCGGCCTCGACCGGGCTGTAGCGGGCGACGGCCTCGGCGCCGCCGTCGAGCGCGGTCGGGCGATCGGTCGCCACCGCGACGCGCGTTCCGTTGCGCCGGATCGCCTTGCGGATCCGCAGGTCGAGGATCGGCGAGCTGTGAAGCGGGTCGGTTCCGATCACCAGCACGGCGTCGGCCGAGTCGATGTCGCGCACCCGGGCCGAGATCGCCGGGTCGGCGAGGCGAATGATCTGGTCGCGGTCGAGGCCGCGGGTGACGCGCGAGTCGACGTGAGGCGAGCCGAGCGCCTCGCGCACGATCCGCTGCACCAGGTAGCCCTCCTCGTTCGAGGCGTCGCCGATGATCGCGGCGCTCGCGGCCCCGGCCGCATTCAGCCCGGCCGCGGCCTTCTCGATCGCCTCGGCCCAACCGACCTCGACGCCGCCGCGCAGGCGCGGACCGGTGACCCGCTGCTCGGCGGTGAACATCTCGAACCCGTAGCGGCCGCGGTCGCAGAGCCAGCCGTCGTCGACGTCGGGGTTGTCGCGGGCTACGACCCGCTTCACCTCCTCGTCGCGGATCGTGAAGCTGACGTTGCACTGGCTCGGGCAGAGGGTGCAGACCGAGCCCGAGTTCTCGATGTCCCAGGGGCGGGCGCGGAACCGGTACGTGTAGCTGGTCAGCGCCCCCACCGGGCAGAGGTCGGTGATGTTGCCGTGGAAGGGCGCGACGTAGGGGCGGTCGTCGAAGGTGCCGACGAAGCTGCGGTCGCCGCGCTCGAGCAGCTGCAGCTGCTCGTCCTCGGCGACCTCCTGGCTGAAGCGGACGCAGCGGTAGCAGAGGATGCAGCGCTCGCGGTCGATCGCGACCAGCGGCGAGAGC
>DATBHH010000045.1:0-16980 GCA_036557525.1 Solirubrobacterales bacterium
CCTCCGAGGTGCAGGCAGCAGTCGCCGGCGCCGGCTGCGAGGAGGGCCAGGTGCTCGCCTTCGTCCGCGGCTCGACCGCGGCCGTCACGACGATGGAGTTCGAGGCGGGCGGAGTGGCTGACCTGCGCCAGATGCTGGAGCGGCTGATCCCGGCCGAGGGCGACTACGCCCACAACCGGCTAAACCGCGACACCAATTCCCATGCCCACCAGCGGGCGTCGGTGATCGGGCCGTCGGAGAGCGTGCCGATCATCGGCGGGCGCCTCGCCCTCGGGACCTGGCAGCAGCTGGTGCTGATCGACTTCGACGACCGGCCCCGCGAACGGACCGTGGTCGTTCAGGTCACCGCCTGAACCCCCGGCGGTCGTAGTTGCTTCGTCCATTTCGAATCAAATACGACCGCGGGGCGTGGGGGTGGCGGCAAGGGCGGCCACCTCATCGGGGTCGAGGCGGCGGGACGTGCCCTCGGCGAGCTCGCCGAGGTCGAGCGGCCCGAACCGGACCCGGCGCAGGTTGAGGACCTCGTTGCCGACGGCCTCGGCCATCCGCCGCACCTGGCGATTTCGGCCCTCGCGGAGGACGATCTCGATCTCGCGCTCGCCGCGCCGCTCGACCTCGGCCGGGGCGGTGAGCCCGTCGTCGAGCTCCACCCCCTCGGCGAGCCGGCGAAGGTCGGCCCTCGACGGCGGCCTCCGCAGCTCCACACGGTAGGCCTTCTCGACCTCATGGCGGGGATGGGTGAGCCGGTTGGCGAGCTCGCCGTCGTTGGTCAGCAGCAGCAGCCCGGTCGAGTCGGCGTCGAGCCGCCCGACCGGATAGAGGCGGGCCTTGGAGTCGACGAGCTCGACAACCGCCGGCCGGCTTCCCGGCTCGCGCGCGGTCGAGACCACCCCGGCCGGCTTGTTGACCGCCCAGACCTCGCGCGGCTCCGTCCCCACCAGATCGCCATCGACCCTCACCTCGTCCCCCTCCCCCACGTCCCGCGCCGGATCGGTCACGACGTCCCCGTTCACCGTCACCCGCCCGGCAGCGACAATGCCCTCCGACTTCCGCCTGGACGCCACTCCGCCATGAGCGAGATGCTTCGCGAGCCGCACTACGCGCCGAGGCCGGACTTCACGGCTCGCTGCGCTGTTCGCCCGCCTTCAGCAACCGCTCGCGCAGCTCCCGCTCATCGTCGGGGGTCGGGTCGAACCGCGACGGGTCCGGCAGCTGGTCCAGGCCGGCGAGGCCGAACAGCCGCTCGAAGAGCTCGGTCGTGCGAAAGATCGTCGCCCCGAACCGCGAGCGGCCCGACTCCTCGATCAGGCCGCGCTCGGCCAGGGTCTGGACCGCCGACTCCGAGGAGACCCCGCGGATCCGCGCCACCTCGGGGCGGGAGACCGGCTGCAGGTAGGCGACGATCGCCAGCGTCTCGGCCTGTGCCTGGGTCAGCGGCGGCGTGCGCGGCTTCGCAAGCAGCCGCCGCGCGGCGGCCTCGCTTCCGGGGTCGCTCGCCAGCGTGAGCCCGCCGGCGACCTCGCGCAGGACGACGCCGCGCCGGCCCTCGCCGAGATCCTGGCGCAGGAGCTCGATCGCCTCGGTCACCTGGCCCTCGGTCGCCTCCGCGGCCTCGGCCAGGTCCGCGACCGAGACCGGCTGCGGCGAGAGGAAGAGCAGCGCCTCGATCGTCCGCGAGAGGTCGCTCACTGGACAACCTCGCGCTTCGCTCGCGGCGGCGGGTGGAAACAGAAGATGACGCTGGCTCGCTCCGCGCTCACAGCTCCACCCTGCGGATCTCGATCGGGCCGAGCGGCTTGCGCTGCTTCCAGGTCACCTCGCCCTTGCGGTAGAGCTCGAGCAGAGCGAACAGGGTCACCGCCTGGGTCAGACGATCCTCCTGCCCGAACTGGTCGTCGAAGTCGATGCTCGACCGGCCGGCGAGCGCCTCGCGCAGAGCCCGCAGGCGGCGCTCGAGCGAGACGGTCGGGCGGATGTGGCTGATGTCGAGCGGCGGCGGCGCCGTCAGCAGGTCGCCGAGGGCCGCAGCGAGCCGCTCGGGATCGTAGACCGCGGTCGCGGCGTCGATCGCGACGCGTCGCAGCTCGCGGGGCAGCGGAGCCGCGCGGTAGAGGTACGGCCGCTCGGCCTCGAACCGCTCGCTCAGCATCTCGGCGGCGTCGCGATATCGGCGGTACTCGAGCAGGCGGGCGAGGAGCTCCTCGATTGCCTCCTCGGGGCCGAGCTCCTCGAGCTCCTCGTCGGCCCCTGGCAGGAGCAGCCGCGACTTCAGCTCGAGCAGGGCGGCGATCAGGACCAGGAACTCGGTCGCGACCTCAAGCTCGAGCTCGCCCTCGCTCTCGAGATGCTCGACGTAGGCGACCACGACCTCGGCCAGCTCGACCTCGAGCAGGTCGATCTCCTCGCGCAGCACGATCGCCATCAGCAGGTCGAACGGCCCGGCGAAGACATCGAGCTCGAGATCGAGATCGACAAGGGTGGTCATGGGCTAACCGTACCCGCCACGAAAGACACCCGCCCGCGGCGGACGCGGGAGCGAGGCCGCGTCGAATTCTGATCCTTCGCGGCCGAGCGGGAGCAGAGCAGCGGGCGGAAATTGACGGAGAGCGAGAGCGAGGAGGTCGGCGGATTTATCTGGGCCCGAAGCCCATCCGGTCGCGCACCTCGGCGACGATCGGTCCCGCGATCGCCCGCGCCCGCTCGGCCCCGGCCGCGAGGGTGGCATCCAGCGTGGCCTCATCCGGGCGGAGCTCGGCGTAGCGCTCTCGCACCGGCGCGAGGAGGTCGACGACTCCCTCGGCGACCGCCGTCTTGAAGTCACCGTAGCCGGCGTCCTCAAACTCGGCCTCGATCGCCTCGGGGCCGACGCCGCGGGCGACGGCGAGGATTTCGATCAGGTTCGTGATGCCCGGCTTGTCGGCGCCGCGGACGACGTCGCGGCCGGAGTCGGTGACGGCGCTGCCGAGCTTCTTGCGGATCGTGTCGGGCTCGTCGAGGACGAGGACCGTGCCGGCCCCGGTCCCGCCGGTGGTCGACATCTTCGTCTCCGGCTCCTGCAGGTCCATGATCCGGGCGCCCACCTCGGGGATCACCAGCTCGGGGACGACCAGGGTCTCGCCGAAGCGCTCGTTGAAGCGGCGCGCGATCTCCCGCATCAGCTCGACGTGCTGGCGCTGGTCGTCGCCGACCGGAACCTCGGTCGCTCGGTAGGCGAGGACGTCGGCGGCCATCAGCACCGGGTAGTAGAAGAGCGCCGCCGAGACAAGCTCGCGCTGTTTCTCGGACTTTTCCTTGAACTGGTGCATCCGGTTGAGGTCGCCGTGGGAGGTGACCGCCGACAGCAGCCAGGTGAGCTCGGTGTGCTCGCCGACGTCCGACTGGCGGAAGAGGATGCAGCGCTCCGGGTCGAGGCCGGCGGCGAGGAGGATCGCGGTCGTGTCGTAGAGACGCTCGCGCAGCTCCGCCGGGTCGTAGGTGACCGAGATCGCGTGCAGGTCGACGATGCAGTAGAGCGCCGGGTCGCCGCGGTCCTGCCCCTCGACGTACTGGCGGATCGCGCCGATGTAGTTGCCGAGGTGCTTGCGGCCGGTCGGCTGGATGCCGGAAAAGACGATCGGTTTCACGCGGCGTGACTCTATGCGGGGCCGGGCGCCGGCGCCTCGCCGACATCCGGGGCCGGTTGGCCGTTGCCGCAATCGGCGTCGGCGCCGTGGCCGCACTCGCCGGCGGCCGCCGCGCCCCGGGTCGCCACGGACTCGACCATGCGGCGGGGATTTTCGATCCAGAGCCCGGAGAAGACGCCGCCGACGATCATCAGGATCCCGGCGATCAGGATCCCGAGGTGGAAGGCCGAGGTCGAGGCATCGACCGAGGCCGATTGGACCCGGGCGGCCTCGGCGACCGCGAGGTCACCCGTGCTCGGCACCCCGAGCGGCTGTTCCTTGGCTTCGGACACCGCTTCCGAGCCGGCGGCGGAGAGCGGCTGCGGGCCCAGGTTGGACTCGATCATCGAGCCGAAGCTGGCAGAGATCACGGCGCCGAGGACGGCGATCGCGAGTAGGCCTGCGACCCGCGAGACACCGTTGTTGACGCCCGAGGCGATGCCGACATGGCGCTCGTCGACCGAGTCGAGGACGGTTGCCGTCAGCGGCGCCACCGTCGCCGAGAGGCCGAAGCCGAAGACGATCAGGGCCGGCAGGACGTCGAGGACGTAGTTCGGGTCCGACCCGACCCGCAGCAGCAGGATCAACCCGATTCCGCCGACGATCGGGCCGATGAACATCGGCGTCCGGGGGCCGACCCCGGACGCCATTTTCCCGAAGCGGGGAGAGAGGAAGAACATGACGACCGAGATCGGGGTCGTCGCAAGCCCCGCCTGCAACGGCGAGTAACCGGCGACCTGCTGGAGGAAGAGGCCGACGAAGAAGAGGCCTCCGATAAGGCCCGCGTAGGTCGAGAAGGTCGTCAGGTTGGTGACCCAGAAGTTGCGAATCCGGAACAGGGTGAGGTCGAGCATCGGGTGGCGGGCGCGTGCCTCGCGGACGATGAACAGCGCGAAGCAGATGACGCCGGCGATCATCGGCACCCAGACGAGCGGGTCGCCCCAGCCGTGCGAGGGCTGTTCGATCAGGGCGAAGACGGGGCCGCCCAGCCCCACGGCCGAAAGCGCGATGCCGGCCCAGTCGATCCCGCGGTAGGCGTCCGGGTCGCGGCTCTCGCGCACCGAGTGGAGGGTGAGCGCGACGGTGGCCGCGATCAGCGGCAGGTTGATCCAGAAGATCGAGCGCCAGGAGATCGCCTCGATCATCGCTCCGCCACCGGCCGGGCCGAGCACCGTCGCGATCCCGGTCCACGCGGTCCAGGTCCCGACGGCCTTCCCCCGAGCCTCGCCCTCGAACGTCGCGGCGACGATCGCCAGCGAGCCCGGCACGAGGAGAGCGCCGGCGATCCCCTGCAGCGCCCGGGCGCCGATCAGGAACCCGGTGGTCGGCGCGAGCGCGCACAGCGCCGACATCGCGCCGAAGCCGACCAGACCGATCACGTAGATCCGTCGCCGGCCGAACTGGTCGCCGAGCGAGCCGCCGACAAGGAGCAGGGCGACGAGGGTCAGCGAATAGGCCTCGACAACCCACTGCTGGCCGGACAGCCCCGCATTGAGGTCGTTGCTGATCGACGGCAGAGCGACGTTGACGACGGTCGCATCGAGGAACACCACAGTCGAACCGAGGATCGTCGCGATCAGCGTCAGCAGCTGTTGACGCGTCATTGCCGATCTTCGCGCTTCGCTCGCGGCGCGAACCGGGCTGCCACGCTTGCTCGCTCCGCACTCACCCGGCCGAGTCTACGGGGCGGTCACTCGGGCTCCTCGCGGAGCTGCTGCGCGGGAGTGAAGAAATTGCGGTAGGCGAGGTTGGTCGCCAGCAGGCCGGCGATCGCGACGCTGCCGAGCAGCGAGTAGAGGAGGATCAGCTGCAATCGCACCGCGTCGGTGGGGTTGGCGCCGGCGAGCAGCATCCCGACCATCGTCCCCGGGAAGAAGATCAGCCCCGTCGTCTTGGTCGAGTCGACGAGGGTGATCATCCCCGAGCGCAGCGACCGCCTGACGATCGGCAGCGCCGCTTCGCGGGCCGTGGCGCCGAGCGCCAGCGTCGCCTCGATCCGCGCCCGGCCGGCGCCGACCTCGTCGCCGAGGCGGTTCAGGGCAACCGCCGAGGCGGTCATCGAGTTGCCGATCACCATCCCGCCGACCGGGACCAGATAGCGGGGCGTCGGTTCGAAGATGCCGAGGGCGACGACCAGGCCGAGCGTCGAGGCGGCGGCGATCGCGAGCGTGATCAGCAGCGGCCAGAACGCGTTCGGGACGGTCTTCGCGCGGCCGCGGGCTGTCAGCGCCCCGAACAGGACCATCACCGCCAGCAGCGCGAGAACCAGCCAGATCGAGTCGACTTCGAAGATCAGCTTGATCGCGTACCCGATCAGCGTGAGCTGGACGATCGAGCGGATCGTGGCGATCCCGATGTCGCGCTCGAGATCCGCCTCCTGCCAGCGGGAGATCGCGATCGCGATCGCGACCAGCACCAGGGACGCGGCGACCTGCCAGAGCGCGACGTGGATCGAGCTGGTCACCGTGTCGCCCCGTTCACCGCCCGTCCGGCCTCGATCCGGATCACCCGGTCGCTCATCCGCCGCGCCTGCTCGGGGTCGTGGGTGACGAGGACCACCGAGATCCCCAGCTCCCGCCTCAGCTCGGTGAGCGTGCGCTCGATCGCGTCGCGCGCATCGTGGTCGAGGGCCGACGTCGGCTCGTCGAGGAGGAGGACGTCGGGCTGCTGGGCGAGGGCCCGGGCGAGCATCGCTCGCTGCTGCTCGCCGACCGAGAGCCTGGCGACCTCGCGGTCCGCGAACTCGGTGCCGAGCCCGGCGAGGCGCAGGCACCGCGCCGGGTCGGGATCCCCGCCGGCGAGGCGCGCCGCGTAGCCGATGTTGGACTCGACGGTCCCGTCGAGCAGTGCCGGCAGCTGCGGGACGAGCGAGACCTCACGCCGCAGCCGCAGGGGGTCGCGGGTGGCGATCGGCTCGCCCCGGTAGGAGATCGTGCCCCGATCGGGATCGGCGAGGCGGTTCAGCAGTCGGAGCAGGGTCGACTTGCCGCTCCCCGAGGGCCCGACGATTGCGGTCGCGCCGGCGGGCACCTCGGCGTCGAAGGATTCGAGGACCGGGCGGCCGCAGCGGGCCAGGCACACGTCGCGGAGCTCGAACAGCACGGCGCCGATCTTCCCACCGCGGTCGGGCCGCAAGAACGCTACCGGCGCTGACGACGGGCCTCGGGCGAGGGTGAAGGACTGGAACAATCCGGGTAGGTGATGCCCTGATGGCAAGAGCTATCTGGAGCGGCTCGATCAGCTTCGGGCTGCTGAACGTGCCGGTCAGGCTCTACAGCGCGGTCGCCCGCCGCGGCATCTCGCTGCGCGAGCTGCGAGAGTCCGACGGAGCGCGGATCCGCCACCGCCGGGTCGCCGAAGGGACCGACGAAGAGGTCCCCTACGAGAAGATCGTCAAAGCGTTCGAGATCACCCCCGATCGCTACGTGCCGCTGACCAAAGAGGAGATGGCGGCGCTGGCGCCGGAGAAGACGCGCGCGATCGAGGTCCAGGACTTCGTCGACCTCGACCAGATCGACCCGATCTACTTCGACAGCCCCTACTACCTCGGCCCCGCCGACGGCGCCGAGAAGGCGTATTCGCTGCTGGCGAGGGCGATGGAGGAGACGGGCAAGGTCGCGATCGCCCGCTTCGTTTTCCGCAACAAGGAGCACCTCGCCGCCCTGCGCCCGAACGACGGGGTCCTGACCCTGACCACGATGCGGTTCGCCGACGAGGTCGTGCCGCCGGGCGAGCTGGATGACGTCCTGCCGGCGAAACAGCCGAAGGTCGGCAAACGCGAGGTCGAGATGGCCGAGCAGCTGATCGACTCGCTGACCAGGGAGTTCGACCCGAGCGTCTACCGCGACGAGTACCGGGAGGAACTGCTGGCGCTGATCGAACGCAAGGCCGAAGGCGAGGACGTCCTCGCCGGCGTCACGGCGGAGGAGCCGAAGGCGACCAGGGCTCCGGATCTGATGGCCGCGCTCGAGGAGAGCATCGCCGCGGTCAAAGGCAAGGAGGACGGCCGGGCGTCGAAGAAAGCGGCGAAGGGGGCGGCGAAACGCAAAAAACCGAAAGCCGCCCCGAAACGTTCCTCCTCGGCCAAAGCGAAATCCTCCAAATAGCCCGTGTCGCAGGACACCCAGGTCGAGGTCGACGGGCGTGAGCTGAAGCTCACCAACCTCGACAAGGTCCTCTACCCGAAGGCCGGGTTCACCAAGGGAGAGATGGTCGACTACTACGCCCGCGTCGGCCCGGCGATCGTCCCCCACCTGACCGGCCGCGCGGTGACGCTGCGCCGCTTCCCGGAAGGGGTCGACGACCTCGACTCCGCCTTCTTCGAGAAGCGCTGCCCGAAGCACCGGCCGAAATGGGTCAAGACCGCCTCGGTCCGGGCCGGCCCCAACGCCGGCAAGATCGAGTTCTGCGTCTGCGACAGCCTCCCGACCCTGATCTGGATGGCTCAGCTCGCGGCGATCGAGCTCCACCCCTCCCTCTCGCGGTCGCGGGCGCCGAACCGGCCGACCGTGCTCGCCTTCGACCTCGACCCCGGACCGCCGGCCGACGTCGTCGAGTGCTGCCGGGTCGCGCTCCGTCTGCGCGACCTGTTCGCGCACTTCGGGATCGAGGCCTTCCCGAAGACGTCGGGCTCGAAGGGGCTCCAGGTCTACGTCCCGCTGAATCGCAGCGACGTCAATTACGAGAAGACCAAACCGTTCGCGAAAGCGATCGCCCAGCTGCTCGAAAAGGAGACGCCCGACCAGGTCCTCTCGAAGATGAAAAGGGTCGATCGCCGCGGCAAGGTGTTCGTCGACTGGTCGCAGAATCACCGCAGCAAAACGACGATCTCCGTCTACTCGATGCGGGCCCGGGAGCGGCCGACCGTCTCGACGCCCGTGACCTGGGAGGAGGTCGAGCGGGCCGCCGACAGCGATGACGGCGACTCGCTGGTCTTCGAGGCCGGCGACGTGCTCGAGCGGATCGAGCAGCGGGGCGACCTGTTCGCCCCGGTGCTCGAGCTTGAACAGGAGCTGCCGGACTTCTGACCGGTGATCCGTTGGTAATCTGGCCTTCCTGTAGGCGCTAGGAGGGTGACTTTGGGGATGTCTCGTATGCGGCCACTTCTCGTCTGGCTCGGCGCCGCTTTGCTCCTGGCGGCCGTGCTCCCCCAACTCGCGCTCGCGGTCCGCTACGTCAAACCGAAAGGCGCGACCACGGGCAGTTGCCCCGAAAGCGAACCCTGCCGGATCGACCGCGGGATCGACAAAGCCCCGGAAGGCGAAGAGGTCGTGATCCTTCCGGGGAACTACTCGATCGGCGGGATCGAAGAAATCAGGACGACAAAAGCTCTGAACATCCACGGGACGAGCCCGGCGGAACCGCCGCACATCGCGACTTCCACCGATATCGGCGAGATGCTGACGCTGGGAGCCGGCACCCGGCTCGCGGACGTCGAAATCGAAGAGAAGACGAATTCGTATTTCGGGTGTGCCGAACTCGGCCCGGGCTCGACGATCGAAAGGGTCCGGGTCGTCTCGAGCGGACAATCAGGGATCATCACCCATGAAGCGACCGTCCGCGACAGCACCTTCGTCGACTCGGGCGAAGGCGGCGCGGCGCTCTTCCTCATCGGACCGGGCACCAGCGTCGTCCGCAACGTCACCTCCCTGGCGACCGGCGACTTCGGCTTCGCACTGGTCGTCAGCACGACCAACTCGGTGGAGGCTGCAGCGGCCGTCGGCAACTCGATCCTCTTCTCCGGGTCCACCGGGACGGATGTCGCCCTCCAGGCCGAAGAATCGGGCAGCAAGTCCCGGGCGGTGCTGGACCACTCGAACTTCGACCCGGACGCGATCAGGACCTACGGCAAAGGGATGGACACCAAGACGCTGGGTGCGGGCAACCAGGACTCTCAGACCACACCGCCCCAATTGGTCGACCTCGCGGCGGGTGACGCGCACGAGACCGCCGGCTCGCCGACGATCGACGCGGGGCTCTCCTCACCCGACCTCGGCGCCCTCGACTTCGAGGGCGACGCTCGCGTGATGGGCACTGCGCCGGACATCGGCGCCGACGAGTTCCCTTCGAGCGCGCCGCCGCCCCCGCCCCCGGGTGCCACCCGACCCAAGATCAGCGGCCTGAAGCTGAAGCGCAAGGCCTTCCGGGTCAGGGGCGGGCCGAAGAAGAAGCGCGGCACCGCATTCGCCTTCACCCTCGACCAGGCAGCGGACGTGACGATCACCGTGCGCAGGGTCGTGAAGCGAAAGCGCAAGACCTCGTTCCGCAAGGTCGGGCAGCTGACCGGCAGCGGCAGCGCCGGCCGCGACACGATCGCCTTCTCCGGACGATTCGGCCACACGGCGCTCTCCCCGGGCTCCTACCGCGCCGACCTCGTCGCCGCCGGCCCGGGCGGCGTCTCGAACCCGGTATCGGTCCGGTTCCGCGTGCTCGCCCCCTGAATCAGCGCCGCCGGCGCATGGGTTTTCCCGGCTGATGTCCACGACGACGACGCCGTCGGCGGCGTCTCGATCCGACCCGGCGTTCATCCGCTGATCATGACCGGGCCAGGGACGAGCACGTCGGGGTCGTGCCCCGGAAGTACCGTGAGCCCGTCTTCGCGGAGGCCGCGGAGCCGTTCGGCCGAGCGGCGCTGGGCGTCGAAGTCGGCGGCGAAGGCCGGGAACCGCGGGTCGTCGAGGACCTCGGCGAAGTGGGCGACGTCGGCGCCGATCACGATCTCGCCGACCCGGACCGACTGGTGCCCGGTGCTGTGGCCGGGGGTGCTGAGCAGCTCGATCGAGCCGTCGCCGAGCAGGTCGTGGTCGCCGTCGACGAGGAGCACGTCCCTGTCCTGCCCGCCGTAATCGCGCGGCTGGAAGAAGTTGAGCTCGACCCCGGCCGCCTCGTGGCCGGCGTCCCATTCGGCCCGCTGGATCACGATCGGCACGCTCTCCGGGACGAGCGCGAGGCCGCCGACGTGGTCGAAATGGAGGTGGGTGAGGACGACCCGGGTCAGCGAGGCGAGGTCGACCTGGTCGGCGATCGACGCCTCCTGCTCGGTCCTGAACACCCCCACGGTCTCGTCCTCGTAGTGGGCGACCATGTCCTCCGCGGCCACCGGGTGCAGCCCCGTGTCGACCAGGATCCGCTCGGTGTCGGTCTCGATCAGATAGGAGGGGACCGGAACTCGGGCCGGGCAGCCGGGGTCCTCTTCGCCCTGGCGCCAGACCCCGGCGGGAGCCGTCATCCAACCGACGTCGAAGCGCTCGAGCCTCAACTCAGAGCGGCTGCCTGACGACCGGTCTGCGCGTCGCCTTGACCTCGTCGAGGCGACGGACCGGGGTCGTGTAGGGGGCCTGCTTAGCGACCTCGGCGTCGGACTCGGCCTCGGCGAGGATCTCCTCGATCGCCTCGGCGAACGCGTCGAGGCTCTCCTTCGTCTCGGTCTCGGTCGGCTCGATCATCAGCGCCTCGTCGACGAGCAGCGGGAAATACACGGTCGGCGGGTGGAACCCGAAGTCGAGCAGGCGCTTGGCGAGGTCGAGGGTGGCGATCCCGAGCTCGCGCTTCATCGGCTTCCCGGAGAGGACGAACTCGTGCATGCAGTGGCGGTCGAACGCAACCGGGAGGTGGGTGCCGGCGCGACCCTCTGCCAGCCTCGCCTTGAGGTAGTTGGCGTTCAGGACCGCGGTCTCCGACGCCTCGGCGAGGCCGTCGGCGCCGAGGCTGAGGATGTAGGCGTAAGAGCGGACGAAGACGCCGAAGTTTCCCTGGAACCCGCGCAGGCGGCCGATCGACTTCGGGCGGTCGAACTCGAGATCGAAGATGGGGCGGCTGCCGTTGCCGCCCTCCCGCCGCACGACCTGCGGCCGCGGCAGGAACGGCTCGATCCGGTCGGAGACCGCGATCGGCCCGGCGCCCGGGCCGCCGCCGCCGTGGGGCTGGCTGAACGACTTGTGGAGGTTGACGTGGACGATGTCGAAGCCCATGTCGCCGGGGCGCGAGTGGCCCATCACCGCGTTGAGGTTGGCTCCGTCGTAGTAGAGGGTCCCGCCCGCCTCGTGGATCAGGGCGGCGATCTCGGCGATGTTCTCGTCGAAGACTCCGAGGGTGTTGGGGTTGGTCAGCATCAGGCAGGCGACGTCGTCGGAGACCTTGGCGCGCAGGTCCTCGATCTCGACCCCGCCCCGGTCGTTGGTCGCCACCTTGACCGCCTCGTACCCCGCCATCGTCACCGAGGCCGGGTTGGTCCCGTGCGAGGTGTCCGGCGCGAGCACCTTGGTCCGCTCTTCGCCGCGATCGGCGTGGAAGGCCCGGGTCAGCAGCAGGCCCGCCAGCTCGCCGTGCGAGCCGGCCGACGGCTGGAGGCTGACGTGCGGCAGCCCGCAGATCTCGGCCAGCGACTCCTGCAGCGACCACATCAGCTCGAGCGCCCCCTGAGCGCGCCGGGGGCTCTGCGCCGGGTGCAGGCGCGCGTGCCCGGGCAGGGCCGCCACCCGCTCGTTGAGGCGCGGGTTGTGCTTCATCGTGCACGAGCCGAGCGGGTAGAAGCCGGTGTCGAGGTCGAAGTTCCGACGCGAGAGGCGGTTGTAGTGGCGGACGATCTCCGGCTCGGAGACCTCGGGCAGCCGCGGCGGGTCGGAGCGGAGTAGGTTCGCCGGGATCAGGTCCTCGAGCGCCGTCTCGGGGACATCGGCCTCTGGCAGGACCGCCGCGCGACGGCCGGGTTTGGACCTCTCAAAAATTGTCAGAACGGCTTCGTCCTGTTGATTCATACCGCCACCGCCTCCGCCGCGATTGCGGCCCCGAGAGCATCGGCGAGGTCATCGATCTGGGCGCGGGTGCGGCGCTCGGTGATCGCGATCAGCAGGCCGTCCTCGAACTCTGGATAGTCGCGTGCGAGCGGGAAGCCGGCGGCGATGCCGCGCTCCGCGCAGCGCTCCAGCACGCGATCGACCGGCGCCTCGAGCCGGACCGCGAACTCGCGCGCGACCGGCGCCGGATGCAGCAGCTCGACCCCCGCGACCGCGGCGAGCCGCTCGCGCGCGTAGGCGGTGCGCCGGACCAGGAGCTCGCCGAGCTCGCGGTATCCCCGGCGCCCGAGCCAGGCGAGGTGAACCATCGCCGCCAGTGCGTTCAGCGCCTGCGCGGTGCAGATGTTGTGGGTCGCCCTCTCACGGCGGATGTGCTGCTCGCGGGTCTGCAGCGCGAGGACGAAGCCGCGGCGGCCGTCGACGTCGTCGGTTTCCCCCGCGATCCGGCCCGGCATCCGACGGATCAGGTCCTCGGTCCCGCAGAAGAACCCGAACGACGGCCCGCCGAAGTCGAGCCGGTTGCCGAGCGGCTGGCCCTCGCCGAGCGCGATGTCGGCGCCGCAGTCCCCGGGCGGGCGGAGGACGCCGAGCGTCATCGGGTCGGCGGCGACGACGAGCAGCGCACCGTGCTCCCTCGCGGCGGCGCCGAGCGTCTCGACGTCCTCGACCGCGCCGAGGAAGTTCGGGCTCTGGAGGAAGACCGCCGCGGTCTCGGAGTCGACGGCCTCGGCAAGCGCCACGGGGTCGGTGAGGCCGCCGTCGAGACCGACGTCGACGACCTCGGATCCGTAGCCGCGGGAATAGGTTGCGAGCGTGTCGCGGCTGTGGGGATGGACGCCGCGCGAGACGACGAAGCGCCGGCGTCCGGTCGCGCCCAGCGCCAGATAGCCGGCCGAGGCGACCGAGGAGGGGCCCTCGTAGAGGCCGGCGCTCGAGACCGGGAGCCCGGTCAGCTCCGACATCGCGGTCTGGAACTCGAACATCGCCTGCAGCCCTCCCTGGGAGATCTCCGGCTGGTACGGCGTGTACGGGGTGAGGAACTCGGAACGCTGGGTGATCGCGTCGACGATCGCCGGCACGTAGTGGTCGTACATCCCGGCGCCGATGAAGCAGACCTCGGCGTCGGCGTCGGCGTTGCCGGATGCGAGAGCGGCGAGGCGCTCGTAGACCTCGGCCTCGCTCCTGCCCTCGGGAAGGGCCAGCGGCCGGTCGAGGCGGAGCGGCTCTGGCACCTGGTCGAAGAGCTCCTCGACCGAATCGACGCCGATCGCCGCCAGCATCTCGGCCCGGTCGTCTGCCGTGACGGAGGTGTAACGACTCACGGCTTACAGGCTAACCGGCATAAATTTCGCGCTTCGTTCGCTGCGCGGAAATCAGAGACGGAAGCTTGCTCACTCCGCGCTCAGGAGCAACTGCCGGTAATCGGCGGCCGCCAGCAACGACTCCGCCTCGGAGGGGTCGCTCAGCTTCACCCTGACCAGCCAGCCCTCGCCATAGGGGTCCTCGTTGACCCTCTCGGGGCTGTCGTCGAGCGACTCGTTGACAGCGGTGATCTCGCCGGAGAGCGGTGCGATCACGTCGGAGACGGCCTTGACCGACTCGACCTCCGAGTAGGCGGCGTCCTTGGACACCGTCGCACCGACCTCCGGCGGGTCGTAGAAGACGACCTCGCCGAGCGAGTCCTGCGCGTACCAGGTGATGCCGAACGTCGCCTCCTCGCCCTCGATCCGCGCCCAGTCGTGTTCGGGGTGGTAGAGAAGCTCGTCCGGGTAGCTAGCGTCGGCCAACTCATTTCTCCTTCCGGTAGAGGGGCTTGGACGCTACCCGGGCGCGGCGCCGCTTGCCGCGTACGTCGATCTCGACCTCGGCCCCCGGCTCGGCGAGGTCGGCACGGACGTAGCCCATCCCGATCCCGATCTCCAGCGAGGGCGAGTAGCTGCCGGAGGTGACTTTTCCAATTGCTTCGTCCTCGTTCGGTCTCAGCACTCGGAACCCAGCCCTCGGTATGCCTGGACCCTCCATCCTGAAGGGCACCAGCTTCTCGGCGGTGCCCTCGGCGCGCGCCCGCGCGATCGCCTCGGAGCCGACGAAGCCGGTCGCCTCGACGCAGCACCACCCGAGCCCGGCCTCGATCGGGTTGCGATCGGGGGTGAGGTCGTTGCCATGGAGGGGGAAGCAGACCTCGAGCCGCAGGGTGTCGCGGGCCCCGAGGCCGCACGGGACAACCCCGGCGTCGAGCAGCTCGACCCAGATCGGCGGCGCGATCTCGGGGTCGATCAGCAGCTCGACACCGTCCTCGCCGGTGAACCCGGTGCCGCACGCCAGCGCCGGCCGCTCGCCGATCCGCACCGCCGAGGCGTGCATCCGCGGCGGCAGCTCGATTCCGAGACCCGCGGCGACGATCCGCCGCGCGTGCGGGCCCTGGACGGCGAGCATCGCGTAGCGGTCGGCGACGTCGCGGACCGCGACGTCGAAGTCGCGGCTCCAGCGCCCGAGCCAGGCGAGATCGGATTCGTGATTCGCCGCGTTGGTGACGATCAGGTAGCGGTCGCTGCCGAGCCGGTACGCGAAGAGGTCGTCGAGCACGCCGCCCTCCTCGTTGCAGAGGCACGAGTACTGGGCGCCGCCGACCTCGATCGCGGCGACGTCGTTGGAGAGCGCGCGCTGGAGGAAGGCGAGCGCCCCCGGCCCCTCGACCTCGACCTCTCCCATGTGGGAGACGTCGAACATTCCCGCGTGGGTGCGGACCGCGGTGTGCTCCTCGATGATCCCGTCGTAGAAGACGGGCATCTCCCATCCCGCGAACGGCACGAGCTTGGCGCCGCCCTCCCGGTGGCGGTCGAACAGCGGCGTGCGTTGGAGGTTCTCGACGACCATCACAGGCTCAGGGGACTCATGCCAGGCTATCTTGACGATCGAGGTTGGTGAGCCTTCTGCGAAGGCGGAGTTGAGATGAAGAACGCGGCATCGAACTGGCAGCCCGATCTGGCGGAGCTCCGGTCGATCCACGCCGCGGCCGCGGAGACGGTCAAGGAGACGCCCGTCTTCAGCCTCGGCGAGCTGTCGCGCCGCTGCGGCGGCAACGTCGTGGTCAAGGCCGAGAACATGCAGCGGACGGGGTCGTTCAAGCTGCGTGGCTCGCTCGCGAAGCTCGCCGGGCTGGACGCGGGCAGCTGCCGCGGAGTCGTCGCCGGGAGCGCCGGCAATCACGGCCAGGCGCTCGCCTACGCGGCGCGCGCCCGCGGGATCCCATGCACCGTCTTCATGCCGGAGGACGCGGCGATCTCGAAGGTCGAGGCGGTCACCGCCTTCGGCGCCTCGGTGGTTCTCGAGGGAAGGGCGATCGACGAATGCCTGAACGCCGCCCGGCGGCTGGCAGAGGAGGAGGGGCTCCTGTTCGTGCACCCGTTCGACGACCTCGACGTGATCCGCGGCCAGGCTGGCGTCGGCCTCGAGCTGCGCGACCAGATCCCGGACCTGGCGAAGGTGATCGTCCCGGTCGGCGGCGGCGGGTTGATCAGCGGGATCGCCGCCGCGCTCGTGGCGAGTGGCGGCGGGGTCGAGGTCGCCGGCGTCCAGGCCGCTGGGTGCTCTCCCTTCCCGGCGTCGATCGAGAGCGGCGCCCCGGAGACGGTCGGCGTCGCCTCGACGATCGCCGACGGGATCGCGGTCAAGCGGCCCGGCGAGCTGACCCTGGAGCTGGTCCGTCGCTGGGTCGGGGAGATCGTCGCCGTCGACGACGACGCGATCGCCGAGGCGATGGTCTTTCTGGTCGAGTACGGGAAGCTGGTGACCGAGGGGGCCGGCGCGGTCGGGGTCGCGGCGCTGCTGACCGGGGCGCTGGCGCCCGCCGAGTCCGGGACGACCGCGGTCGTCCTCTCGGGCGGCAATGTCGACGCGCACGTCCTCGCCGGGGTGATCAACCGCCACCAGACGGGGATCGGCCGCCGCGCCCGGCTGTTCTCGAAGATCAGCGATCGCCCCGGCGGCCTCGTCGACTTCCTCCAGATCATCGCCCGGGCCGGGGGCAACGTCCTCGACGTCACCCACGTCCGCGACGGGGTCCCGCTCCACGTCAGGGAGACGGGCGTCGAGGTGCTCGTCGAAAGCCGCAGCGGGCGCCACGGCGACGAGCTGCTGCGGCGGCTTGCCGATGCCGGCTACGAGGTCGAGGAGCTGGGTCCGCGCTGAGCGCGGCCCGACTATTCCTGGAGGAAGCCGGGGACTTCGATGTCGTCGTCGGAGACCCGCAGTTTGCGGATGTCGGTGTCGTCGGCCGAGATCCGCGGACGGCTCTCGTAGCGGCGGCGCACGCGCTGCGGCGAGCGGGCCAGGAGCTCGAAGCCCTCGAAGCCGGTCGCGATCACGGTGACCCGGACCTCATCGCGCATCGACTGGTCGACGACCGAGCCGAAGATGATGTTGGCGTTGTCGTCGGCCTCGGCCTGGACGAGCTGGGCGGCCTCGTTGACCTCGAACAGGCCGAGGTCCTCGGGGCCGGTGATGTTGAGCAGCATCCCGGT
>DATBHH010000046.1:0-6913 GCA_036557525.1 Solirubrobacterales bacterium
GCGTGCGATGCCTCCGGCACCGTGCCCAGCGACGACAGTTTCAGTTTCGCCCCGGTCACGGCCTTGCTCTTGATTTTCGCGGTGTCGACGGAGTTTCGCTTCAACTCCCTGGTACCGACGCTGTTCTTCGGCAGCTTGACCGCCGCGTACGACGCGCCGCCGAGGGCGATGAAGACCGCGATCGTCGCCATCACGTTGGCGTAGCTGAGCTTCGGATGCCGGGCCATGTCCCCTCCTAGCCCCCAACGCCCTTCGCATGGAACCCGATCAGTCTAAGGGGTGATTCCGAGGGCCAGATGAGGTACCCGCTGGACCATGCCTGGCGATTCCGTCCACTTGCGCCCAGCTGGCGCACACAAGCAGGCCTTCCCTATTTCGAATGCCCTCGCGACATGAGGCACCACCACAGCGAATCTGAAATCTTGCAATCTTGCCGTTCGGCGGTTGGAAGCCGGCCGGCAGTTGGAAGATCGTTCCAGGGCTTCCGGCCTCTGCTACCGCTACACCCCCCGCAGGTGACCGATTCCTTCCTGATCTTTGTAGAAGGCGACGTTCTTGCCGTTGCTGACTGCTGAGTCTGCCCCGGTTGGGGCCGAATGGCGGCCCACTAGGGGCATCAACTTGGTGCCGTGGTTCCGGCGCTGACAGGCCGTTCGCCGTCTGCGCGCAGTTCGCAGTCGGGACGGTGCCCGTGTGAGGCCGTGTGGAGTCGCGCGCGTTAGGAGGGAGATTCTCAGAGAGACCTGAAGTAGACATGGTCCCCCGCGCTGCGCCCGCGCCTATCTGATTCCCTGATCCTTAGCGGAATCCATAGGGCTTACTTGACAGTCGGAAAGTCCCTGCGCTCGTGCTTTCTCGATCACTTCGGATGGGGTAGGCATTACGCCGCAGTTGTCCTACTCAGACCCGATGACCTTTGATGCGTGGAGTCGAACGAAGCCGCATTGGTTACAGATCAGCAAATACGCAGATGTATTCGCCAAGTTGGCGAATCGAGGATCGGCCCAATCGTCCGACCCGCAAGAACTGCACTCAACCTTGGCTCCTCTTTCGCTAAGCGCCGACTTAAGTTGAGTGGTATCGAGCATCATGCTCCTTCCGGTTGTCGGCAGATGGTGCAACCAGGATAGTCAGCGATGCGCCGCCAGGATCACCGCTCCGAGGTTCTGGCCGCTTGCCCACTTCACCGCTGATCGGGTCAACGCTGAGTTTTTCAGATGAAGTACATGCCGGCCCCGGCCTCCTCGGCTTCGCGGCGGGCGACTTCGGCGATCGTCGTCTGGCCGAAGACCTTGCGGAGCGAGGCGACGCCCTCGGCCCAGATCCCGCCGGCCTCCTCGGCCTCCTGTCCGATCTTGCCGTCGAGGGTCTGGACGACCTCGAGGACCGTGATCTCGTCGGCTGGGCGGGAGAGCGTGTAGCCGCCTTTCATCCCGCGGTGGGAGGTCAGGAGACCGCCTCGGCGGAGGGTCGAGAACAGCTGCTCGAGGAACTGCTCCGGCATCCCGCGGCGTTCGGCGACCTCTTTGATCGGCACCGGCCGGTCCCCGGAGCGGGCAAGCTCGGCCATCGCGACGACCGCGTAGCGGGACTTCGAGGTGATCGAGATCACGTCCTTTTTCTACCGCACGGGGCGGACTCGCCTCGGCTAGGATCGATCTTTGGGTTCCGAGCGCCCACATTGCCTTGTGATCGACGGACACCCGCTGGTTCGCCTCGGTGTGCGCGAAGCGCTGCGAGACGGCTTCCAGGTCCACGAGACCGCCAACCGCCGTGAGGGCCTGGACATGATCCGTGACGTCGGCAGCATCGATGTCGCGATAGTCGACATGCGCCCCTGGTCGACGGAGGAGAACAACGCCGAGCCGAGCGGGCGCGAGGCGATCCGCGCGCTGCGCCAGGTCGAGCCCGGGCTGGGGATCGTCGCCCACGGCGAGCGGCCGGAGCGCTACATCGCCAACGCGGCCCTGCAGGCGGGCGCGACCGCCTACGTCGCCCGCACCGCCCGGCCCGAGGACCTGCGGCGCGCGGTCGAGGCCGCGATCGACCAGGAACCGTTCATCGACCCGGCCGTGCCGCCGAAAGGGAGCCGTGGCCAGATCACCCGCCGCCAGCGCCAGATCCTCCAGCTGCTCGCCGACGGCGGGTCGACGACCGCGGCGGCCCGCGACCTCGGGCTCAGCGAGGAAACGGTCAAGACCCACACCAGGAACGCCCTCGCCAGGCTCGGTGCCCGCAACCGTACCCACGCGGTCGCGATCGCCCTGCGCGACTCGCTGATCGAGTAGCCCCCGAACAACGGCATGGCGAGCATCGCAATCTGGCTCTCTGCGAGCGGCGCCGATGGAGCGCGGTGCCGCCGGCCCGGACGTGAAAAAGCGGAGGAGCCGGCGGCTTATATCCAGCCGTGCTCGCGCGCGGTGAGGACGGCCTGGGCGCGATCGACGGCGCCGATCTTGCCGTAGACGTTGTGGAGGTGGGTGCGGATCGTCGAGACGGAGAGCTGCATCTCGCCGGCGATCTGCTTGTAGACCATCCCGTCGGAGAGGTAGCGGAGGACGTCGAGCTCGCGGGTCGAGAGCGGGCACGGCTCGACGATCCGCTGCCCCTCCTGGCGCGGGTACGGCAGCTCGTAGAGGAGTTCGCGGACGCCCTCCGGCTCGAGGCCGCAGCGTTTGGCGACCGCCCGCAGCCGATCCGGGCTCGCCGCCTCGCCCTGGGAATAGTGGGCGACCATGTCGGCGGTGGCGACCATCGCGGCGAGGCCGTCGGCGTCATCGGCGTGGTGGCGCTCGATTGCGACGGCGATCCGCTGCGGGACGTTCCAGCGACGGGCGAGCACGCCTCCCACCAGCGCGTGGTCGATTCCGAGCTGGTCGCGTTCCTCGCGCAGGCGGTGCTCGGGGGTGTGGGTGACGGCGTCGAAGTAGCTGCGGTGACCGGGGTGGAGCTTGGAGATGACCAGCCGGCCGATGTCGTGGAGGAGGGCGGCTACGGCGAGCTCATCGCGCTCCGGCCACCCGACGGAGCGGCCGATCAGCTCGGCGGCCTGCTGGGTCGCCCGGGCATGGACCCGGAACCGCTCCGGCCTCAGCTCCCAGCCCCCGTTGGACTCGAAGAAGTCGAAGACGGGCGCGGTGCCGGCGATCGCCAGCACCCCCGAGGGCCGCAGCACCTCGATCGCGGTCGGGATCGTCGCGACGTCGCCGGACCCGGCGCGGTTGGCGAACCGCAGGACCGAGATCGTCAGCGCGACGTCGGACTCGACCGCGTCGACCAGGTCGCCGACCCGGGGCGTGTCGGCGGTCGCCGCTTCGAGGACCCGGGTGCGGGCCTCGACCAGCGCCGGGAAGCGCTCAACGGCCTCGAAAGCGGCAGCGAGGCGAGCACCGGGCGCCGGGGCCGTACCGGGCCCGGCTGCATCGGTGGTTCTCGCCTTCGGAATGCTGGTTGGGTTCGATCGGGCCAATTGCGCCCTCCGCGAATCTCATCGGCAAAAGAGGACGCTCGGTTTAGAACGAGCGTCCACATAAGTGGGGAGATTCCAACCAGTCGTTGTACGGAGCGGCATGGCGCTTCGTTCACCGTTATCCCCACGGTCCCGGCGCTCACACGGCCAAGCGGGCGATTGCGGCATCGATCCGTTCCAGGGTCTCCTCGCGCCCGAGCGCCGCGACCGACTCGAAGATCCCCGGCGACACCGTCGTGCCGGTGATCGCGACCCGGATCGGCTGATAGAGCTTCCCCGGCCCGACGCCGAGCGTCTCCGGAAGCGGGCTCAGCGCCGCCTCGACCGCCTCCGCGTCGAAGCCCTCGCCGTCCGCCAGCGCCTGCCGCGCCGCGCCCAGCAACCGGGGGGCGTCGTCCTTCATCGTCTTGCGCCAGGCCTTCTCATCGGAGACCGGCGGCTCGAACAGGAAACGGATCAGCGGCCAGACCTCCTCCAGCGTCTGGGCTTTCTCCTGGGCGATCGCGCACGCCGCCCGCAGCCGGTCGTCGAGATCGCGGTCGAGGTGGCGGGCGACCGCGGCGGCGTACTCCTCCGGCGCCATCTCCCGCATGTGGCGGCCGTTGACCCAGCGCAGCTTCTTCTCGTCGAAGATCGCGGCGGCCCGGCCGACGTCCTCGACCCTGAACCGCCGCACTAGCTCGTCGGTCGACAGCAGCGTCGCGTCGTCGTCGGCTCCCCAACCGAGCAGGGCGAGGTAGTTGCGGACCGCCGCGGGCAGATAGCCGGCGTCGCGCAGATCCTGTACCGAGGCGGCGCCGTGGCGCTTGGAGAGCTTGCGGCCGTCGGGACCGTGGAGGAGCGGCAGGTGCGCGTAACGCGGCGGCTCGTGTCCCAGGGCCTCGAGCACGAGCAGCTGCTTGGGCGTATTCGAAAGGTGGTCGTCGCCGCGGACGACATCGGTGATCCCCATCTCGGCGTCGTCGACCGCGACCGCGAAGTTGTAGAGGACCGTGCCGTCACCGCGGGCGATCACGAAGTCGTCGTGGCTGCGGTTGGGGAAGCTGACCGGTCCGCGGATCGTGTCGTGGACGACCGTCTCCCCGTCGTCGGGCACGCGGAGGCGGACGGCCGCGCCCGGGTCCTCGGCGGCGCTGCCGCGATAGCCGCGATCGGCGCCGTGCTGGGCCTTCCAGGACTCGACGTCCTTCGCGGTCGCCGTGTCGTGGTAGGCGGCGCCGGCCTCGAGCAGCCGCGCTAGCGCCTCCTCGTGTCTCGGGCTCCCCTCGGCCTGGGAGACCGGGCCCTCGTCCCAGTCGAGTTCGAGCCAGCGAAGGGCGTCGAGGATCTGCTCGACGTTCTCCGGCGTCGAGCGCTCGCGATCGGTGTCCTCGATCCGCAGCACCAGCTCGCCGCCCTCATGCCGCGCGGCGAGCCAGTTGTAGAGGGCGGTGCGGGCGCCGCCGATATGCAGCGCCCCGGTCGGCGAGGGCGCGAACCTGACGCGCATCCCTACCTCCACTTGATCGTGCAGCCGACCGCTTCGGTATTCGGGCGGGCGACCTGATCACCGGCGAGGACCGCGTCGAGCGCCGCCCGAACCCATTCCGCGTCGCCGCTCTCGTTCTCGTAGTCGCCGTCCGGAGCGCCCTCGTAGCGGAGGTTGAGGTCGGCGTCGAGGACGAACACGTGCGGTGTCCTCTCTGCCCCCCAGGCGCGCGCCACCTCTTGACTCTCGTCGTGGAGGAACGGGTGCGGCCAGTCCTCTTCCGCGACCCGCTCGGCCATCGCCGGCAGCGAGTCGCCCGGATAGCGCTCGGCGTCGTTGGAGTTGATCGCCAGGGTGCGGACGCCCCGCTCAGCGTAATCGCGCGAGACCGCGTGCATACGGTCCTCCCAGGCGAGCGCGTACGGGCAGTGGTTGCAGGTCCAGTACACGACCGTCGCCGCGGCGTCGGACCCGGACAACGAATGGCGGACGCCCTCGGTGTCGGGCAGCTCGAAGTCCGGCGCGCTCATGCCCTGGAAACTAACGCCGCGCGAACGTCCTCGGGGTCGGGGAGCGGCGAGGGCCGGCCGTCGCGGCGGCGGTAGACGCGGCAGGTCAGCGGCGAGTCCGCCGTCGGCCCCGCTTCGGCGACGTCGACTCCGTCGACGCGGATCGTCGGCGAGCCGGGGAACGACTCGCGGGCCGCGTCGTCCTCGGTCTCGACCTCGCGCAGCTCGATCGTCGCCGGGTCGAGCCCCGCCTCCTCCATCGCCGCTCGCAGCTCGGCGATCCCACGTTGCGACGAGGGGCATCCGCTCCACCAGAGGAACTCGACCCGAGGCCCGGCCATCGTCTGAGCTTAGAGTGCACGCCGATGCTGATCGGAGCCCACGTCTCGACGGCCGGCGGCCTGGCCAACGCGATCGAGCGCGGCACCGAGCGCGGCTGCGAATCGATCCAGATCTTCAACCAGAGCCCGCGGATGTGGCGGCCGACACGCTACGGCCCGGAGGATTTCGCCGCGTTCCGCAAGGCGATGGACGCCTCGCCCGTCGAAGTCGTCGTGATCCACGCCGTCTACCTGATCAACTGCGCGACGAAGGACAGGGAGCTGCGGAAGAAATCGCTGGCCTCGCTGACGCACGCGCTGCGCACGGGGGACGGGATCGGGGCGGCCGGCGTCGTCCTCCATCCCGGCGCCCAGAAAGGCGAGCCGCTCGCCGCCTCGATCAGGCGGGCGGCGAGGGTGATCGCCGCCGCCCTCGACGACAGCGACGGCTGCCCGCTGCTGCTCGAGCAGACGGCCGGCCACAAAGGGCTGCTCGGCCGCGACTTCGACCAGACCGCCGAGCTGATCGAGCTGGCCGGGAGCGGCGGGCGGCTCGGCCTCTGCCTCGACTCCTGCCACCTCTTCGTCCAGGGCTACGACGTCACCGACCCCGAGCACCTCGCCGCGGTCCTCGACGAAGCCGACGCCAAGGTCGGGCTCGAGCGGCTGCGCTGCCTCCACGTCAACGACGCCGCCGCGCCGCTCGGCTCCTGCCGCGACCGACACGCCAACATCGGCAAGGGGGAGATGGGCAAAAGGGGTCTCGCCGCCTTCCTCTCCGAGCCCCGCTTCGACGGCCTGCCTGCCACCCTCGAGACGCCGGGGCCGCGCAAGAAAGGCCCCGACCGCAAAGAAGTCCAGGCCGCGAGGCGCCTCCGCAAAGCGGGCCTGAAAAAGCGCCGCGGTTGATCCGAGTCGCGCCAGGACACCTTCCGGTGGGATTTATGTCGAAATAATCGACATTGCGACCACCGGAAGGCAACTGCGACGTTCGCGCTGATCTTCCCATCACGCTGGTGTCCCCGGATGGGCCGCGCTGGGTCCGCAGGCCATGGTTCGTAAGGCGCCGGCCGAAGCGCGGATATGCGGTCGCATTCGTCGCGTTCTTCTTGGTCTGCGCCATCGCACGCGCAGCCAGATGGCGACG
>DATBHH010000047.1:0-60449 GCA_036557525.1 Solirubrobacterales bacterium
CCACCACCACCACCGCCGCCCTGCTCTCCATCGTCACCTTCGTGGCTCGGTCTGAGTTCTTCGAGGGGCGGGCTCGGCGCCGGAGCGACCGGGGCCGTCGCCTGGGTCGGAGCGCCGGCCGGTGGAACGCGTCGGCCGGGGCCGCCGGGTCCTCTTCGGTGGCGCCGGGCATGCCCGGGGCGATACTCCCGGGCGGCCGGCGCCAGGGAGTCGCCGGCGGAGATCGGTTCGGAGGCAAGGCCGATCTGCCGGCTCGCGAGACGGCTGGCCGCGACCGAGATCCCGGCCGCGATCACGATGCCCAGCAAGGCCAGCCCGGCCCAGCGCAGCGTCGCCGGCAGCGTCACGCTTCCTCGCTCATCGCGACGCTTGGAGGGATCATCGCCATCACCGTAGACCGAGCGCAGTAAAGCCTTGGCAAAGTCACTCCGACGTGAACTCGATCGCGGCCCGGGTCCCGCCACCCTCGCGGGCGGCGAGGGTCACCTCGCCTCCCCACTGACGGACCAGCTCGCGGGCGATCGACAGTCCGAGTCCGGTCCCGCTCGGGCCGTTGCGGCCGGCACTGCCGCGGGAGAAGCGCTCAAAGACGGCGTCCTCCTCGCCGGGCGCCAGCCCCGGTCCCCGGTCGAGTATCTCGATCCTGCCGGGAGCGACCTCGATCGTCACGGCCGCGCCCGAGGGCGAGTAGCGCACCGCGTTCTCGAGCAGCGCGTCGATCGAGCGGTCGAGGTCCTCGCTGGCGCACCAGGCGTGAGCCGGCCGTTCGTCCTGGCCGATCTCGAGCTCGATCGCGCGATCCGGCGCTGCCCCCCGCAGCCGCTCCGCCGCCCGGGCCGCGGCATCCCGTAGATCGACGGTTTCAGCCGGAAGATCGTGCTCCCCGGCGCGGCTGAGGACGAGGAGCTCGTCGACGATCAGCGAGAGCCGATCGACCTCGTCCAGCGCCGCGCCAACCTCCTCGGCCGCGGGGTCCCTGCCGCGGAAGCGGTCGAGGAGCGCCTCGAGCCGTAGGCGGAGGCCGGTTAGCGGCGTCCGCAGCTGGTGGGAGGCGTCGGCGACGAAGTCCTGTTGGGATCGGATCAGCCTTCGTATTCGCTGCGTCATCTCGTTGAAGGTCCGCGCCAGGCTGCGCTGCTCGGCGCTTCCCTCGACCTCGACGCTGGTTTCGAGCTCCCCGTCGGCGACCTGCCGCGCGGCGCGATCGAGGCGGCGGATCGGCCGGGCGATTCGCTGGGCCACGACCGCTCCGGCCGCCAGGCCGAGCAGCAGGACGACCGCCGCGAGCGCCGCCAGATCGAGAATCGAGGTGCGCACCGCCCGGTTGACCGCGGCGACGCTCTGGGTCACTCGCGCGGCGCCGTCGGTGCGGCCATGACTGAGCACCGGGGCCGAGGTGGCGAGGATCTCGGTTCCGAGCGTCGTGCTGTTGCGGATGATCTGCTCGCCGCGGCCCCTCAACGCGGCCCGAACCTCGGGCCGGTTGCCGTAATAGGTCCCGAGCGGCGCGCCGGCAGAATCTGCCAGCAGACGGCCACTGCGATCGACGACGATCACCCGGCCGCGGACGCTGTCGGCGGAGACCTGGACGAGGTGGCGCAGACCGGCGGCCTGCGCGGGCTCGAGCAGCTCCGAGGCTGAGGCCGCCACCACATCGGCCTGGCTCCGCGCCTGTCCCCGCACCTCGGAGTCCACGCGGTCGCGCAGGCTCACCGCCAGCGGCACGCCGAGGGCGATCAGCGCCAGCAGCAGGACGTAGGCCAGCGCGAGGAGAAGGGTGGCCCGAAGGCTTACGGCTCCTCGACCTCCGGTGCGGCGAAGCGGAAGCCGACCCCGCGCACGGTCTCTATGTAGCGCGGGTCGTTGGAGTCGTCGCCCAGCTTGCGCCGCAACCATCCGATGTGGACGTCGAGCGTCTTGGTCGAACCGAACCAGTTGACGTCCCAGACCTTGGACATCAGGTCCTCGCGCCTGACCACCCGGCCGGCGTTTCGCATCAGCTCCGCGAGCAGGTCGAACTCCTTTCGCGAGAGGTCCAGCTCGGTGCCGTCGAGGCTCGCCCGTCGCGACTCCGGGTCGAGCTCAATCCCGCCGACCTGGATCGCGCCTTGCTCGGGAGTCTCACCGTCGCGCGGTGCGCTGCGCCGCAGCACCGCCCTTATGCGGGAGATCACCTCGGCGGCGCTGAACGGCTTGACGACGTAGTCGTCGGCACCGAGCTCGAGGCCGACGATCCGGTCCATCTCGGTGCCCCGTGCGGTGAGCATCACGATCGGCACATCGGAACGGCGGCGCAGCTCGCGGCATACGTCGCGGCCGTCGCCGTCGGGAAGGCTGAGGTCGAGGATCACGAGGTCGGGCTCGGACTCCTCCGCCAGCTCCAACCCGCCCGCCGCGGTGCCGGTGACGATCGCCTCGAACCCCGCCCGCCGCAGAGCCTCGGCGAAAGGCTGGGAGATCGATTCCTCGTCCTCGACGACGAGGATGCGGCCACCCGACGCCGAGCTGATTGCCATCGAGCCACTGTAACGCCGCCGCGGCCGCGGACCTGCCGCCCGGGGCGAGGTTTTGCCGTCCCTTTACCCAAGCCTGGAGCCGGCTTGGACGGCCCCTTCTCACACTGGCTGGGCAAATCCGCGAGGAGGTCGATGAAGTGAAGAACACCAAGGCGCGAGTTGCCGCAGCAGCCACGATCCTGGGCCTCGGAGGGCTCGCGGGCGTCGCCCTGAACGCCGGCGGCAAGTCATCCCCGAACGCCGTCAAGCCGCTGGTGCGGACGAAGGTGATCCGCCAGACGGTGCACGTCACCAAGCACATCAAGCCGAAACATCCGCTCGCAGCCGGAACGCCCGGCCACCCCCTCGGCACCACCTCCGCCACGAGCGAACCGATCGGCGCGGTCACCACGGCCGCGTCCTCGACCGGCTCGGCGTCCTCGACCGGCTCGGCGCCCTCCTCGACGGCGCCGGTGACGACAGCTTCCAGCGGCGCCGCCGCCGCGCCGAGCCCTCGCCCCAGCCACGAATCGGCGCCGGTGGTGACGCACACCAGCGGGTCCCATTCCGGCTCAGGCGGCTCTGCCGGATCGGGCGGCGGCGGCACCCCCGCCCCGGTGGTGACCCATACCAGCGGCGCCGGCGCGGGCTCGGGCCGCGCCGGCTCGGGCAGCAGCCCCGCCAATCCCGTTGTGACCCACACCAGCGGCGCCGCTGCCGCTGGCGGCGGCGGTGGCGGCGAGCACGAGGGAGGCGATGAGGGTGACTGAGCGCCCCGTCGACTCAGGCGTCCCGACGGGCGGCGGCAAGCGCCGCCGCCCCGGCGCCGGCCCGGTGCTCTGGGGCTCGATCGCGCTCTTCGCGGTGATGTTCGCGCTGCTCACCCAGCAGCTCAGCGCCAGCCAGACGCCGGCACCGCGTCCGGTCCTCGTCCGCAAGGTCCTCAAGCGGCGGGTGATCACGACCTTCGTGCCGACTCCCGGCAGGGCGAGCGTCAGCACCAGCGGCTCGCCGGCGCCCGCCGCCGAACCCGCTCAATACGCGCCGATCACGACCGCCGCCTCCTGAGATGGCCGAGCACGATCTCACATTCAGGGCGATGGGCAGCCATGTCCGCGTACTGGTCGGCGAGCCGGGACCCGGCATGGCGCCCGCCGCCGCCGCCGCGGAGCAGGCACAGCGCTTCGTAGCGGAATTCGACGCGACGCTCTCGCGCTTCAAGCCCGACAGCGAGCTCTGCGCGCTCAACGCCGACCCGCGCGAGCGGGTCCCCGCCTCCGAGCTGCTGCGCACCGCGTTTCGCGCCGGCCTCGCTGCGGCCGAGCAGAGCGCCGGCCTGGTCGACCCGACCCTCGTCGGCGAGATCGAGTCCGCGGGCTACGTCGAATCGCGGGCGGACATGGCGGGCGAGCCGTTGGCGGTGGCGCTCGCCGAGGCGCCGCCGCGACGCCCGGCGAGGGCGAACCCCTCGTCCCGCTGGCGCCGGATCGAGGTCGACGACGAGAACGGGGCGATCGCCCGTCCCCCCGGCGTTCGCTTCGACACCGGCGGCACCGGCAAGGGACTCGCCGCCGATCTGATCGCCAACCGGCTGCGCGGCTACTCCCGCTTCGTCGTCGACTGCGGCGGCGACATCAGGATCGGCGGCCCCGATGCGCTGGTCCGGCCCTATGAGGTCCTCGTCGAACATCCCCTGAGCGGGGCGCGGGCGTTCGTCCTGAAGCTCGGCTCGGGCGCGGTCGCGACGTCCGGCCTCAACGTTCGGATCTGGCGCGACGAGGATGGGCGCTATGCGCACCACCTTCTCGACCCCGCCAGCGGCAGACCCGCCTGGACCGGGCTGATCGGCGCCACCGCTCTCGGCGACACCGCGGTCGAGGCCGAGACATCGGCCAAGGCGGCCCTCCTCTCCGGGCCGGACGGCGCCCGCGCCGTCCTCGCCGAGAGAGGCGGCCTGATCGTCCACGACAGCGGCCGGGTCGAGGCCGTGGGACCCCTCAGCGCCAGGCCACGCATCCGCCTGCCCGACACCTCGAGCACCGGTGCCCTGGCATGAACGCCGCCGCCAACACGCTGCAGACGCACGGCTGGTGGCTGGCCAGCCGTGCCTCGGGCATGGTCGCGCTCGCCCTGGTGACGATCTCGGTCGGCCTCGGTCTGACGATGGCGGGCAAGGTGATGCGCCGGCCGGGCCTCTCCCGCAAGCTGCTCGCGATCCACGAGCAGACGGCTCTGGCCGGGCTCGTCGCGATCGCGGTGCACGGCATCACCCTGCTCGGCGATCCCTGGCTCAACCCGGGCGTCCGCGGCATCGCCGTGCCCTTCGCGATGGCCTTCCGTCCCCTCTGGACCGGGCTCGGCATCCTCGCCGGCTACCTGGCCGCGCTGTTTGGGCTCAGCTATTACGCTCGGCGACGGATCGGCGCCCGCCTCTGGCGCAAGGCCCACCGCGCGACGATCGTCGTCTACCTGCTCGGGCTCGTTCACGCCTTCGGCGCCGGCAGCGACGCGTCGGCCGTCTGGTTCCGCCTCTGGGTCCTGGCAACCGCCCCGTTGATCGGGGGCCTCTTCCTCTACCGGGTCTTCGCCGGTGGCGCCAAGCGCCGTCGCTCGCGCCGGCCCGAGCCAGAGGGCGGCCGGCCGGTTCTCCGGCCGCGGCCCACTGCGCCCATACACCACTCCCCAGCACTCGAGGAGGCATGATGGAAGACCGAGGAGTTCTGATCGTCGGCGGCGGGCTCGCGGCCCAACGCTGCGCCGAGACGTTGCGCCGCCGCGGCTATGACGCGCCCGTGCGCATCGCCTGCGCCGAGCCCCGCCCGCCGTACGACCGCCCGCCGCTCTCGAAGGAGATGCTGGCGGGAACGCTCGCCGAGGATGCGCTCGCCTACCGGCCGGCCTGGTGGTACGAGGAGAAGGAGGTCGAGTTGCTGCTCGGCTTCCGCGCCGAGGCACTCGACCCCGCCGCCCGCACCGTGACCCTTTCCACCGGCGTCGAGCTTCCCTACGGCAAACTGTTGATCGCGACCGGCAGCGCCGCCCGCGGGCTGCCGTTCCTCGAGGGCTTCGACAACGTTCACGCCCTGCGGACCGTCGCCGACGCGAGGCGCTTGCGCCGGGAGCTGGTTCCGGGCGCGCGGCTGGCGGTCGTCGGCGCCGGCTTCATCGGCCAGGAGGTCGCCGCGACCGCGCGGCGCCTCGGAGTCGCGGTGACGATGATCGAGGCTCTGGAGGTGCCGCTCGAGCCGGTCCTCGGACGAGAGCTGGGCTCCTGGTTCGCCGGCCTCCACCTGGACGAGGGCGTGCGGGTGAAGACCGGCGCCATGCTCGAGCGCGCTCGCGGCGAGGGCAGGATCGAGGAGCTGGTTCTCTCCGACGGTCAGAAGATCGTCTGCGACGCGGTCGTCGTCGGCGTCGGCACCGCCCCGGCCACCGCCTGGCTCGGCGGTAGCGGCCTCGATCCCGCCGGTGTCCGCACCGATTCCTCGGGGCGCACCGCGCTGCCCGGGATCTTCGCGGCCGGGGCCGCGTCGGTGCCCTTCGACCCCCGCTTCGGCGTCCACGCCCGCACCGAGCACTGGGACGCCGCCGCCTGGCAGGGGGCCGCCACCGCCCGGGCGATGCTCGGCGAATACCCGGGCACGCCGCCCCTGCCCAGCTTCTGGAGCGACCAGTACGGGCTTCGAATCCAGTACGTGGGACATGCTCACCACTCCGACACTGTCGTGATCGAGGGCAGCCTCGAGGAGCGGGACTTCGAAGCTGTCTTCACCCGGGGGGGCATTCCGGTCGCCGGCCTGGCGGTCGGCCGGCCGCGCGCCATCCCGGCTCTGCGCAAGCGGATCGACCTGGGCCGCTGGCCCGCGAAGAGCAACTCCGAGGAGGCGGCATGACCTACAGAGCGGTGGTTAACCCGGACGAGTGCAGCGCTCACGGCGACTGTGTGGAGATCGTTCCGGAGGTCTTCCGGCTCGACGACGTCGCGGTCGTGATCGGCACGGGTCCCCCCGAGAAGATCCTCGAGGCCGCCGAATCCTGTCCCGCGGTGGCGATCTCGGTGGTGGACGAGGAGACGGGCGAAATAGTCTTCCCCTGACCGGGTAAAACCGCGTCGGAGCGTCGGAAATACGCGGATGATCCGAGCAAGCCGGTCGAGGAGAATCCCTAGTCGATGGAGTGGCGCGAGGTCAAGCAGGAGGAGGTGGGGCGACTCGCCGAGCTCGGCGGAGCCGGTGATTTCGTCCTCAGCGTCTATCTCGCGCTCGATCCATCCCGGGCTCCCAGCGCTGAGCTTCGACGCAGCGTGCTCGGCGCGCGGCTGGGGGATGCGGAGCGGGAGGTACGATTGGACGGTGTCGCTGGGCCGGAAGCGGACGAGGCCCTCGGCGAGTGCGTGAGCCGCGTCCGGCGCGAGCTCGACGATGCACCGGCACCGGACCACGGGGTTCATGCGGTCGCGATCTTCTGTCAAGCCGGCGGCGAGTTGCGCGGCTACTGGCTGCGGCGTGAACCCGCGGCCGCGATTGCCGCGGCGTTCGGCGAGAGGCCGGCGATCGAGCCGCTGGTCGAGGCGCTGCCCGGGTTGCGCTGGGCGGTGGCGCTGGTCGATCGCAAGCACGGGCGCATCTTCACCGGGAGCGAGCTCGGCCTCGCCGAGGTGAGCGACGTCGACGATGACGTCCACCGCTGGCACGCCCAGGGCGGCTGGTCGCAGGCGCGCTTTCAGCGCGGGGTCGAGCAGGAAGAGAGGGATCACGCGGCGCGGGTCTGCGAGCGTCTGTTCGCGCTCCACCAGCGCCGGCCGGTCGATCGCCTCATCGTCGGCGGGCCGAGGGAGATCTGGCCGCTGGTCGATGCAGAGCTGCACCCGTACCTCGGCGAGCGCCTCGCCGGGCATATCGAGGTCGACGTTCAGCACTCCTCCGCCGATCAGGTGCTCGAGCACGCGGGGACCGTGATCGAGGAGGAGCGGGCGCGCCGCGAGGGCGAGGCGATCGCCAGGGTGAGGGAAGGGCTCGGAACCGGGAGCAGGTCAGTCGCCGGCCGCGACGTATTCACCGCGCTCGACGAAGAGCGTGTGGACACGTTGCTGATCGACAAGAGAGATCGCGACGGGCGATTCGAGCGGGCGGTCGAGGCCGCTCAGCGGCAGTCGGCGAAGATCCTGATCGTCGAGGGCGATGATCTCGACTCGCTGGGGGGGATCGCCGCCCTTCTGCGCTACTGAGCATGGCCAGACGCCTCGCTCTGTTCTTGGACCGCAGAGAGGCGGGCCGCGAGCTGGCCGTGGCGTTGAAGTCGGAGGGCTTCGACCGCGAGGAGCCGCTGGTGGTCGCGCTGCCGCGCGGGGGCGTCCCGGTCGCATTCGAGGTCGCGAAGGCCCTATTCGCCCCGCTCGACGTCCTTCTCGTCCGCAAGCTCGCGGCGCCCTTCAACCCGGAGTACGGAATCGGCGCGATCGCCGAGGACGGCGTTCGCTTCATCCGCAGGGGCGAGGTCGAGCTGGTCGGCATCACCGATTCGGAGCTCGATGAAGTCGTCGCCCGCGAGTCGGCGGAGCTGGAGCGCCGCCGCCGGCTCTACCGGGGCGGCGAGGAGCCATACCCGGTCGAGAACCGGACCGTGATCCTGGTCGACGACGGAATAGCGACGGGCGGCACGGCCATCGCGGCCGGGCAGGCGTTGAAGGCTCGCGGGGCCGCCAAGGTCATCCTCGCGGTTCCGGTGGCTCCCCCGGGCGCCGGCGAGCGGCTCGCCGGCGACTTCGACCGGATCGTCTGCCTCGAGCAGCCCCACGGCTTCTTCGGCATCGGCCAGTTCTACGTCGATTTCGGCCAGGTCGACGACGACGAGGTGGTCCGGCTCCTGGAGGAGGCACGGCTGCGGGCCCAAGCCGCGGCCGTCGGCGACCCTCCGCCTGAGCCGCACTCGCCCCCCGCCGAGCGTTCGGTCGAGATCGAGGCGGCGCCCGGGGCGCTGGTGGCTGGGGACCTGCGCCTCCCGGAGTCCCCGTCGGGTCTCGTGATCTTCGCCCACGGCAGCGGCTCGAGCCGGCTCAGCCCCCGCAATCGCATGGTCGCCGACGCGCTCAACGAAGCCGGCTTCGCGACGCTGCTCTTCGACCTGCTCACCCCCGAGGAGGAACTGGACCGCGCCAGGGTCTTCGACATCCCCCTCCTCTCAGAGCGCCTGCTCGCGGTCACGCGCTGGGCTGAGGGTGGGGAGGAGCTGCGAATGCTGCCGATCTCCTACTTCGGCGCTTCGACCGGGGCCGCTGCGGCCCTCTCGGCAGCCGCCCGACTGGGTGGCGAGATCCGGGCGGTCGTCTCGCGCGGCGGGCGCCCCGACCTGGCCGGCGAGAGCCTTGAAGACGTCGCCTCGCCGACGTTGCTGATCGTGGGCGGCGCCGACTGGCAGGTGCTGGAGTTGAACGAACAGGCGGCGAGGCTGCTGCGCTGCGAGCACGAGGTGGCGATCGTCCCCGGGGCAACCCACCTCTTTGAAGAGCCGGGAACCCTGGAGCGGGTCGCCGATCTGGCCGCGAGCTGGTTTGCGCGCCACTCGGCTCGAGGTTGAGATCTAGGTCATCGCCGGCTTCGGCGCCGAAACGCCCCTCGGCGAGATCAGCACCGGGCATTTCGCGGCCTGCATGACGAGGCTGGTGACGCTGTGGTGGAGCTTGCGCCTCACCGGTCCCCCGCCGCGGGAGCCGAGCACGAGGAGGTCGACGCCGGCGTCGCAGGCCTTGATCAGCTCCTCGGCCGGGAAGCCGCGCAGGAAGACGGGCAGGGCCCGGGCCTCCGATGGAACCGTGCCGACCGCTTCGTGGAGCATTTGCCTCAGCACCTCGGCTTCGGTCGGCATACCGGGGCTCAGGGCAGCATCGGCATCGCTTCCCGGCCCGTGTGCGTACTTGCGCGCGACGGTGTAGACGCGCATCGCGGCGCCGTTGACCACCGCGAGCTCCGCCGCCGACCTCAGGGCTACGGCGGACGCCGGGGTGCCGTCGTAGCCGACCCCGATGACGCGCATCCCGATGTCATCGAGATTGCCGCTGAGAGGGGACCAGCGGGTGTCGCCGTCCTCGTGCCGGCTGAATTCCGGCGGGGCGACGGCGACCGCACAGGGGGCTTCCCCGAGAAGGCGTTCGACGGTGGCTCCCGGGAAGACGCGACCGACGGGACCGCGGTGGCTCGCGCCGATGACGATCAGGTCAGCCCGGTTGAGCTGAGCCAGCTGTGCCAGGGTCTCACCATCGTCGGATTGGGCCGTGACCTGAATCAGCTCGGCCTTGCAGGCCCGCGCGAGAAGCGCGCCGAGCGCGAGAGCGTCGCGGCCCTCCGCCGTCTCCTGGTAGCCGATCAGGATCCGTTCGTACACGGCTCACACTCCACCAGGATTCGGAACCATTTCATTGGCGGCGAAGGCCCGCTGCCGGAGCGCATCGATCACCTCCTGATCGGAGACCTGTCGAAAATCGCGGTACCACTGGCCGACCCCGAGGAAGGGGCTCGGCGCTCGCAGACACACGACCTGATCGGCCTCGACTCGCAACATCGCCAACGCCTCGGCGGAGCAAACGGGCAGTGCCACGATCACAGAGCCCGGTTCCTGCCGGCGGATCGCCCGGATCGCGGCGATGTCGGTGAGCCCGGTCGCGGCGCCGTCGTCGACGATCACCACCGTGCGTCCTCGCAGATCGGCCGGGCGCCGATCGCCGCGATAGAGCCGGACCCGCCGTCGCAGCTCCGCCCTCTCGCGCTCGGTGATCTCGTCGAGCTCGCTGTTGCGGACGCCGACGACTGCGGTCGCCTCCGGGTCGACGACGCGGGTGCCGTCCTCGGCGATCGCCCCGACGCCGTACTCAGGGTTGCCGGGGGCGCCGAGCTTTCGTACCGCGAGGATCTCGAGCGGCGCGCCGAGCGCCTCGGCGATCTCGGCGGCGACGGGGACGCCTCCCCTCGGCAGCGCGACGATCACGGGGTCGGCGGCGCGCAGGTCGGAGAGGTGGCGGGCGAGGCGGCGGCCGGCTTCCCGCCGGTCACCGAAGTAATCGACGTTCAGGGATCGCATCTGAGGCGCGACGCTCATACCGAGAAACTAGGGGCGGCGGCCGGTGCAGCCATCCGGGGAAGACCACAGCGAACGGGCGGGCACGCACCGATGTCGCGGTGGTCTCAGTCCTCGATCATGACCCGCCTGGTTTCGTTCCGGTCATGAATGAAGCGGTTCTCCTCTTCCTGGCGGCCTGCGCGACCGCCCTGGCGACGGGGGTCGGGGCGATCCCGGTCTTCCTTCTCGGCGACAGGGCGCGCGCGCTGACCCCGGCGCTGCTTGCCTTTGCCGCCGGCGTGATGGCGGTCGCGGCCGTCGTCGGCCTGCTGATTCCCGCCGGTGAGGAAGGCTCGCCGTCGGCCGTGATCGGCGGGGTCGCGGTCGGCGTCCTCTTCCTCGCCGTCGTGCGTCGCCGGATCCGGCCCGACCTCGGGTTCATCGGCCGGACCGGTCCCGGCGCCCGAACCTCGGCCCTGATCTTCCTGGTCCTGTTCGTCCACAGCCTCCCGGAGGGCCTGGCGATCGGCACCGCATTCGCGTCGGATCGTGCCGGCCTCAGCCTGTTCGTGATCGTGGCGATCGCGATCCAGAACATTCCGGAGGGGACGAGCGTCGCGATTCCGATGCAGGAGGCCGGCTTCGACCGGATGCGGCAGTTCTGGGCGGCGGTTGCAACGAGCGCCCCGCAGCCGATCGGCGCGCTGATCGCCTTCCTCGCGGTCGAGCAGGTGGCCGGCCTTCTGCCCTTCTCGTTTGCCCTTGCGGCCGGCGCGATGCTGGCCCTGATCGTCGCCGAGCTGCTTCCGCAGGCCTATGCCGGTCCGCGCCGCCTCGGACCGACGGCCGGCCTCCTCCTCGGCGCGGCGCTGATGCTGGCGTTCAGCCTCGCGCTCGGCGTCTAGTCTCACCGTCGTGGCGGTGATCGAGACCGACCGGCTCACCAAGCGCTACGGGAGCTCGCGCGGGGTCGAGGACGTCACCTTCTCGGTCGAACCGGCCGAGGTGTTCGGTTTCCTCGGCCCCAACGGGGCGGGCAAGACGACGACGATCCGCACCCTGCTCAACCTGCTGCACCCGACCGCCGGCAGCGCCCGCATCTTCGGCCTCGACAGCCGGCGCGAGAGCGTCGCGATCCGAGCCCGCCTCGGAAACCTGCCCGGCGACTTCGGCTATGGCAGGCAGGCGAGCGGCCGCGAGGCGCTGCGCCTACTCGCGAGGCTGCGGGGGGTCGACGGCCTCGGCCGCGCCGAGGCGCTCGCCGAGCGCTTCCGCGCCGATCTCGAGCGGCCGCTCGGCGAGCTCTCGCGAGGCAACCGGCAGAAGATCGGGCTGATCCTCGCCACCTTCCACTCGCCCGAGCTGCTGATCCTCGACGAGCCGACCAGCGGGCTCGACCCGCTGATGCAGGAGGAGTTTCTCTCGTTGGTCGCCGAGGAGCGCGAGCGCGGCTGCACGGTCTTCCTCTCCTCGCACGAGCTGGACGAGGTCGAGCGCGTCTGCGACCGAGTCGGAATCGTCAGGGCGGGGAGGCTGATCGCCGTAGAGCGGATCCACGAGCTGCTCGGCAAGGCGCGCCGCACCGCCACCGTCGAGGCGGCGAAGGCCGCCGACCTCGCCACCGAGCTCCGCGGACTCGAGGGAGTGAGCGATCTCGAGGCGGCGGACGGCAAGCTCTCGTTCAAGGTGGTCGGTGACCTCGACCCGGTGCTGAAGGCGATCGCCGGGCACCACGTCCTCGACATGGAGTTGACCCACCCCACGCTCGAGGAGGTCTTCCTCACCTACTACGGCGGGGAGGAGCAATGACCTCGCAGGTGTGGGCGCTGATTCTGGCCCACCTCCACGACCGCCGCCGCTCTCTGCTGGCCTGGGGCATACCGCTCGGCCTGTGGTCGGCGTTCATCGTCCTCATCTTCCCCTCGGTCGAAGGGGCTCTGTCGAAGGCCGTCGCCGATTACCCCCCGGCGCTGAAGGAAGCGTTCGGGATCGGCGAGCTGAGCAACGTCGAGCAGTACCTTCACGCCGAGCTGCTGAGCCTGATCGTGCCGCTCGCGCTCGGCTACCTGGCGGTCCGAGCAGTCTCCAGCGGGCTCTCCGGGGCAGCGGAAAGCGGCCGCCTCGACGTTCTGCTCTCGGCCCCGGTCTCGCGCTACCGCGTCGCGGCGGCGAGCTTCGCGGGCACCGCGGTCGAGCTCGCGATCGTGCTGCTCCTGACCGTCATCCTCACCGGTCTCGGCAGCCTCGTCGCCAACGCAAATCTCTCGCTCTCCGCGGCGCTCGCAGGTTACGCCAATGTCTGGCCCCTGGCCCTCCTCTTCGCCGGCCTCGGGATCGTCGCGACGGGGTTCTCGCTGCGGACCAGCGTCGTCACCGGCGCGGTCGCGGGGGTGCTGGTGACGATGTACGTGATCGACCTCATCGGCCGCCTCGATCCCGATCTCTCCGGGATCCGCTACGCCTCCGTCTTCAAGTACTACGGGAACGCGATAGAGGACGGGATCGACCCCGTCGCGTTCGTCGGCGTGGGCCTCGCCGCCGTGGTCCTGGCGGTCCTCGGCGCCTGGCTTTTCGGGCGGCGCGACCTCACCGCCTAAATTATCTTTTGGAGACAGGAACGAACCAGGATCGAAGGGAATGAGTACGCCTGATCAGTCGCAATTGCCGGCTCAGGACGAGCGGTTCCGCCGCCTCCTGGAGCTCGGCACCGCATTGCTCTCCGAGCTTGACCTGGAGGCGGTGCTGCGCTCGGTCGTCGAAGCGGCACGGGAGCTGACCGCGGCCGAGTATGCCGCTCTGGGGGTGCTCGACCGCGAGGGCACCGAGCTGGAGCGATTCATCTACGTGGGGATAGACGACGAGACCAAACGGGCGATCGGCAACCTGCCCCGGGGGCGCGGTGTCCTCGGCGAGCTGATCCGGGAGCCGAGCCCGCTGCGCCTGGCCGACGTCAACCAACACCCCCACGCCTACGGATTCCCCCCCGGCCATCCTCCGATGCACACCTTCCTCGGGGTGCCGATCAGCATCAGGGGCGAGACGTTCGGCAACCTCTACATGACCCAGAAGCGGGGCGGAGTCGAATTCGACGAGGAGGACGAGGGGGCGGCGACGACTCTGGCGACCTGGGCCGGCGTGGCGATCGAGAACGCCCGCCTCTACACCGCGCTCAGCGAGCGCGAGGCCGAGGTCGAGCGCGCCCTGCGCCGCTCCGAGACCTCGGTCGACATCGCCCGCGCGGTCGGCGGCGAGACCGATGTCGAGCGGGTGCTCGACCTGATCGTCAAGCGCGCCCGGGCGCTGGTCGAGGCCCGGACCCTGCTCGTCCTCCTGCGGCGCGGTGGTCGCCTCGTCGTCGTGGCCCAGGCCGGGGTCGTCGGCGAGGAGGTGGAGCGGCTGACGATCCCGACCGAGGACTCGGTCTTCCAGGCGGCGATGCAGGAACGGGTCGCCCAGCACCTGAAGCCGGGCTCGCCGCCGTCCGAGTCGCGGGTGCGGGAGCGGCTCGGGGCCGAGGCGGCGCTGGTCGTCCCGCTGCTCTTCCGCGGCTACGCCGTCGGGACGCTGGTGGCGCTTGACCGCGAAGCCGGCGGCGAATTCGACGAGGAGGACCTGCGGCTGCTTCAGGCGTTCGCCAGCAGCGCCGCCGCCGCCGTCGCGACCGCGCAGAGCGTCGAAGCCGAGCGCCTCCAGCAGCAGGTCGAGATCGGCGAGCGCGAGCGCCAACGGTGGGCGCAGGAGCTGCACGACGATGCGCTTCAGGGCCTCGCCGCGATTCGCATCTCCCTTGCCGCCGCCGTCCAAGGCGAGGGGGAGGACCGGGCCGAGCGGATCGAGGCGGCGGCGTCGGAGACCGTCGAGCGCCTCGAGGGCCAGATCAACGAGCTCAGCCGCCTGATCAACGACCTGCGGCCGGCCTCGCTCGAGCGCCTCGGCCTGGTCGGGGCGCTGGAGGCCCTGGCCGAGGAGTGCTCGGCGCGGGGCGAGATCGCGATCGAGACCGAGATCGAGATCGAGCGAGGGCTGAGCCGCGACGAGGAACGGGTCGTCTATCGCCTGGTGCAGGAGTCGCTCAACAACGTCCTCAAGCACGCCTCCGCGGGAAACGCCAGCGTCTCCGTGCGCCTCGTCGGCGATCAGGTCCGGATCGCGGTCGAGGACGACGGCGACGGCTTCGACCCCGACTCGACCGGTAACGGGCGCGGCCTGCTCGGGATGCGGGAGCGGATCGAGCTGCTGGGCGGCGAGATCGAGGTTCGCTCGGTCGAGGGCGACGGCACCGAGATCACCGCGAACGTCCCGGTGAAGGCCGGCTAGGAGGAGGGGGAGGCGGCCTCGCCGCCGGCCTCGATGATGCCGCTTTCGATCGCAAAGCGGACGAGATCGGGCCGCGACTCGATCGCGAGCTTCTGCAGCAGCTTGGCGCGGTTCACCTCGATCGCGCGGACGCTGAGGAAGAGCTGCTCGCCGATCTCGCGATTGGTGTGGCCGAGCGCCAGCAGCCGCAGCAGTTCGCGCTCGCGCTCGCTCAGGTCGTCGAGCGGATCGGCCTCCAGCTTCGCCATCGCCCCGCCCAGCTCGGGATCGATGTAGGAGCCGCCCGCGGCGGTGATCCTGATCGCCTCGGTCAGCTTGCGCTCGGCAGCCTGCTTCAGAACGTAGCCGGCGGCGCCGGCGCGAAGCAGGTCGCGTGCCCTGCGCGGGTCGCTCTGCATCGTGAGGACGACGATCGCCGTCGATGGGACGCTCTCGCGAAGGCCCTGTATGTCCCTGACCGGGTCCGCTCCCGGCATCTGCAGGTCGAGGATCAGCACGTCGGGTCGGCGATCGCCGGCGAGCCGAACCGCGGCTGCGCTGTCGGCGCCCTCGCCGATCACCCGCAGATCGGGCTCGGCCTCCAGCATGCTGCGCAACCCGGCCCGGATCACGTTGTGATCGTCGGCCAGTACAACCGTGATCTCGCGCTTGGCCTCCATCGCGGCTCGCCTGGTCGAGAGTCTGCCATGACCCCCGGTTTGAGCCGCACCCAGGAGTGTGGCTTAGGCCCGATGGCGGGAAGCGCCCGGTCGGGGACCCTTTCGCCATGCGCACACTGATCGCCCTGGGCGGCAATGCATTGCTCCGCCGTGGGCAGCCGGCGGATGCCGAGGCCCAGCGGCGCAATCTTGCGGCGGCGGCGGAGGTCCTTGCCGGCGTCGCCGGCGAGCACGAACTCGTGCTCACCCACGGCAACGGTCCCCAGGTCGGCCTGTTGGCTCTCCAGAACCAGGGCCACGACTCGTCGGCTCCGGCCAACGTTCTCGGTGCCGAGAGCGAGGGAATGGTCGGCTACATGTTGGAGCTGGCGTTGCGGAACGCTCTCCCCGACCGCGATCTGGTGACAGTTCTCTCCGTGGTCGTGGTCAACGCCGAGGATCCTGCCTTCGGGGCTCCCACCAAGCCGGCCGGCCCGCTCTACTCGGCGGAGGATGCTCGGAGGCTGGCCGTCGAGCGGGGCTGGAGCATCGGCCCCGACGGGCACGGCTTTCGGCGCCTGGTGCCGTCGCCCGAGCCCCAGGCGATCGTCGAGCTGCGCAGCCTCCGTACGCTGATCGACGCCGGGGACCTCGTCATCTGCGCGGGTGGCGACGGCATCCCGGTCGCGCTCAACGGCGACGGCACGATGCACGGGGTCGAGGCGGTGGTCGACAAGGACCTCACCGCAGCCCTGCTGGCGCGCCGCCTCGACGCCGATCTGCTGGTGATGCTGACCGACGTCGACGCCGTCCATCTCGATTGGGGCGGCGAGGCCGAGCGAGCGCTCGGCAGGGTGACCCCGGCCGAGCTGCGCCGGCACGACTTCGCCTCCGGGTCGATGGCCCCCAAGGTCGATGCGGCGTGCCGCTTCGTCGAAACGACCGGGCGCCGGGCCGCGATCGGCGAGCTCACGAAGGCTGTCGAGATAGTGCGTGGGGCCGCGGGTACTCAGATCGCCGCTCCGAGCGCCTGAGCAGCCAGCGCCGCAGCTCATCGGCACCCCAGACGATGAAGGGGAAGGGCGCGACGAGCAGCAGGTCCTTCGCCGGCAGGGCGGCGAAGCCGAGCAGGTCCTGGAACAGGGGGACGTAGATCAGGACCGCTGCCAGCACCAGCTCGAAGGCGATGCCCGAGAGCAGCAGCCGGTTGCTGAAGACGCCGATCGAGCGCAGCGAGGCGCGCTCGGTGCGGGCGGCGAAGGCGGTGCCGATCTGGGCGACGACCATCGAGAGAAAGGTCACCGTCGTCGCCTGCTGATAGGCATGGTGAAGCGGGGTGCCGGCACCGGTCGGATCGCCGGGGCTCCAACCTTCGCGGGTCAGAACGTAGAAGAAGGCGCCCATCTGAAGCGCCGCCGCGATCAGGCCGAGAAAGAGCCAGGCGCGGGCCAGCATCGACGGGCGGATGATCCCTTCCGAACGCCGGCGCGGCGGCCGCTGCATGATTCCCGGCTCGGCCGCCTCCTGTCCGAGCGCCAGCGCCGGAAGGGTCTCGGTGCCGACGTCGAAGGCGAGCAACTGGAGCACGGTGAGCGGCAGCGGGATCGCGCCGCCGCCGAGGGCGAAGACGATGAACGGGGTCACCTCCGGCGTGGCGTGGGCGAAGATGTAGAGGATGAACTTGCGGATGTTGTCGTAGATCCGCCTGCCCGCCGCGACCGCCGCGACTATCGTCGCGAAGTTGTCGTCGGTGAGGACCATCGTTGCGGCCTCGCGGGCGACGTCGGTGCCCGAGCGCCCCATGGCGACGCCGATGTCGGCGCTGCGCAGGGCCGGGGCATCGTTGACGCCGTCGCCGGTCATCGCGACCACGTGCTGCTCGGCCCGCAGCGCGTCGGCGATCCGCAGCTTTGCCTCCGGGGTGCTGCGGGCGAAGATCAGCTCGCCGCCTTCGCGCAGGGTCGCGTCGAGCTCCGCCTCGCTCATCGCGTCGAGCTCCGCCTCGGTGATCGCCCGGGCCGTGTCCCGCCCGATGCCGATCCGGCGTGCGATCGCCACGGCGGTACGGGGATGGTCGCCGGTGACGACGATGATCCGAATCCCCGCCTGGTGGCAGCGAGCCACGGCCTCGGCGACCTCCGGCCGCGGCGGGTCGATCATCGCCACCAGTCCGAGGAAGGTGAGGTCCGCCTCCGCCTCCTCTCGTGACGAGGGCAGCTCGTCGAGTGAGCGGCCGGCGACGGCGAGCACGCGGAGGCCGTCGCCCGCGTATGCGTCCACCTTTGCCGCAATCGTCGCCCGTGTCTCCGGGTCGAGGGCGGCGACCCCGCCTTCCGATGCGAAGCCGGTGCAGCGGGTGAGGATCGCCTCCGGCGCGCCCTTGGCATTGACCCGGAGCCGCCGGCCTTCGCCGTCGACCGTCGACATCAGCTTCAGCACCGGGTCGAAGTGGAACTCGACGCGGCGATTCGCCTGGGCGTCCTCGCCGGCGCCGAGCGAACGAGCGGTGGCGAGCATCGCCGCCTCGGTCGGGTCTCCGGCGGCCTCGCCGCCGTCCTCGAGATGGGCGTTGTTGCAGGCGGCCATCGCCGAGGCCAGCTGCCGCAGCGCCGAGCTCGGCGCCGCCGCCCCGTGCTCGAGATCGATCTCCTCGCCGGCCACCCAGATCCGCGTCACCCGCATCCGGTTCTCGGTCAGGGTGCCGGTCTTGTCGGTGCAGATGACGTCGGTCGAGCCGAGCGTCTCGACGGCGCTCAGCCGCTTGACCACGGCTCCCTGGCGGACCAGCCCGCGGACGCCGACCGCGAGCGCCAGGGTGATCACCGGCAGCAGTCCCTCGGGGACGTTGCCGACGATCAGCCCGATCGCGAAGACGATCGAGTCCGACACCGAGAGGCCGGCGACGAGCGTCGCCAGCGGGATGAAGGCGATTCCCATCAGGACGGCGATGCCGGCGATCAGCCACGCGACCCGCCTCACCTGCCGCTCGAGTGGGCTCTCCTCGCGCTCGACACGCTGCGAGAGGGCCGCGATCCGGCCCAGCTCGGTCCTCATCCCCGTCGCGAAGACCAGCGCCCGTGCCTCGCCGCCGGTGCAGCTGGTGCCGCTGAAGACGAGCTCGCTGGCCTTGAGGAGAGAGGCGGCGGCCGAGCCCTGACCCTCGGCCGAGCGCGACACCGGCACCGACTCGCCGGTCAGGGTCGAGAGGTCGACCTCGACCGCGCCCTCGAGCAGATGCGCGTCGGCCGAGACCCGGTCGCCCTCCTCGATCAGCAGCACGTCGCCCGGCACCAGGCGGACGGCGTCGACCTGCATTTCGCGCCCGTCGCGCACCACCCTGGCCTGGGGCGGCAGGTAGCTCTGCAGGGCCTCGACCGCGCGCTCTGCCTGCAGCTCCTGGACGAAGGCGAAGCCCGCGTTCAGCGCGATCACGATCACGACGGCGATCGCCACCGGGGTGATGCCGGCGAGTGCCGCGAGTGCCGCCGCTCCCCAGAGCAGGAGTGCGAGCGGGTGGGTCACCTGCCGCGCGAGCTCTCCGGTCCAGCCTCGCTTCTTGCGGCGTTCGAGCTGGTTCGGCCCGTAGCTCAGGAGACGGCGGTCAGCCTCGCGCTGGGAGAGCCCGTCGCGCGAGGCGCGGAGGTCGCGCAGGAGGAGGTCGATGCGCTCCTCGGGGTTGAACGCAGCTTCGCGACCGCCGACATCCTGCGGGGCCGGTTCGTCAGCGCGAGGCGGCACGGGCCTCCGCCTACGGCGATGGCGTGATCAGGATCGGGCAGGGTGCGGCGCGCATCAGGCGCGCGGCGACGCTGCCGGGCACGAGCCGGTGTGCGATTCCGTGGTGACGGCGCGACCCGATCACGAGAAGATCCGCGTCCTCGGCGGCATCGGGGAGGACCTGGCCTGGGACGCCGTGGAGGATACGCCCCTCGGCGTCGACCGAGCGCCGCGCGTTTTCGAGCGCCTGCTCGAGGCGCCGCTCGAGGACGAGATCGGGCTCGATCACGGCCAGAATCCGAAGCGAGGCTCCGGTTCGCCCGGCGAGGTCCGCTGCCGTGCGGAGGGCGGCCTGGGCCTGCCTGCTGCCGTCGAACCCGACCGCGATGGTGCCGAGATCAAAGCGCCTGTCCGCGAGCCCTCGCGGAGCCACCGCCACCGCGCACGGGGCCTCGCTCAGGACCCGCTCGCCAAGGCTGCCGGGGCAGACGCGCCCGATCCGCCCGCGGTGGGTGGATCCGAGGACGATGATGTCGCTCTCCTCCGCCTCCGCCACTTCCCGCAGGCCGGCGGTCTCATGGCCGCCGGCAACCACGCGGATCGAGAACGGGGTATCGGCGAGCACCCCGGTCGCGCCGCGGCGGATCCAGCGTTCGTCCTCCTTGACCACGAGCTCGTAGCTCTCGCCCAGCAGTTCGGGCCAGTAACCGCGCACCGAGGCGACGGTCAGCTCCGCCCGATCGGTCCCGGCGAGCGCCCTGGCGAAGCTGAGGGCGTCGCGCGAGGCCGGCCGCCCGTCATAGCCGACAAGGAGCCGCAGCGGTCGAGAGGGGGCGACAGCCTGGGGGGCGAACGCCTCGGCGGTCGGGCTTCCGGCCTTCATGCGTCCAAGCTATGCGGCGCCTCAGCGCCCTCCATCCGGGTAGGGCCACACCCGGGACGTGCTTTGGCCGCGTTACGCTGGCGCGGAATGAGCGAACAGACCTTGATCGTCCTCGCCGACGACCACGCGGTCGTCCGTGGCGCTTTGAAGGCGCTGCTCGAGGGGCAGCCCGACTTCGTCGTGGTGGGCGAGGCCGCCGACATCGCGTCGGCGCGGGCGGCGGTCCTCGAGCACCGACCCCGAGTTCTGGTCCTCGACGTCAACATGCCCGACGGCCTCGGCGTCGATGCGGTCGCGGGGCTGCGCGAAGAGTCTCCCGAAACCGAGATCGTCCTGCTGACGATGCAGCGCGACCTGGCGCTCGCCCGCAGCGCGATCGACGCCGGCGCTCGTGGCTATCTCCTCAAGGACGCGGCTCATCTGGAGCTGATCGAGGCCGTGCGCGATGCCGCCAAGGGCGTCGATTTCCTCTCGGAGGCCGTGGCGGCCGGCCTCAAGGCCCGGGGCGAGGGCGATCAGTCGGTCCTCTCGCCGCGTGAGACCGAGGTGCTGCGGCTGATGGCGTTCGGACACACCAACCGCGAGATCGCCGAGCAACTCTCGCTCAGCGTGCGCACCGTCGAGACCCACCGAGCGCACATCCAGCAGAAGCTCGGCCTCGACAGCCGGCCGGAACTGACGCGCTATGCGCTCGAGAACGGCCTGCTCGAATCCTGATCGGGGGCCGGTGGTTCGCCGCACGCCCGGTGTGGGCGAGTGCGGATGACGCGACCGGGGCCGGCGAAATAGGGTTTTCGCTCGAAAGGAGGAGCTATGAGCGAGCAGACGATCACGCTGACGATCTCCAAATCGGATGCCGAGGTGCTTCTGGGGGTGCTGGCGGCGGAGCGTCACAATCCCGAGGCGGAGAGCGTCTGCGACGCCGTGCGGGAACAGATCGACGAAAGGCTCAAAGAGGCGAGCTGAGGCCGGGCGCGGCGCTCAGGCCCACGTCTGCGGCCAGGATCGGCGCGGGGGCGGGGCTCCGACCCTGATCCTGGCATCGGCGGCGATCGCGCGGTCCGGGCGCGCCAGGACCGGATTGAGGTCGAGCTCGACTATCTCTCGGTGATTCTCAGCGAGGGCGCCGACGCGCTCGATCAGCTCCTCCAGCGCCCGGCGGTCGACCGGCGGCAGGCCACGGAAACCCTCCAGCATCGGCGCGATCGCCAGTGAGTCGACCATCGTGGCGGCGTCGTCGCCGCCGAGGGGGCAGACCCGAACCGAGACGTCGCCGAGCAGCTCGACCGCGGTTCCTCCCGCCCCGCACGCGACCACCGGGCCGAAGACGGGGTCGGTCGCTACGCCGACGAGCAGCTCGACGCCGCCCTCGACCATCCGCTGCACCAGGAAGCCCGTCCGCTCGATGCCGCGCCGGGCGAGGGCTTCGTCCATCTCGGCCGCGGCACGCCCCACATCCTCCGCCCCGGCGAGCGCGGTCTTGACCGCGCCGAGCTCGCTCTTGTGAAGGATTTCAGGCCCGTGTGCCTTGAGGGCCACCGGACCGGCAAGCCGCGCCGCGGCCGTGCCCGCGGTCTCGGGATCGGAGGCGGTGATCGCCTCGGGCATCTCGATTCCATAGCAATCGAGGAGGCGCGGGCACTGGGCGGAGTCGAGCCACTCGGTCCCCGCTGCCAGCGCTTCGGCGAGGATCGCCGCCGCCTCGTCGGGGCGCAGATCCTCGAACGCCGGCGGCGGCGATTCGGGTCGCTCCCGCCAGGCCGCGTGGCGGGCGGCCTTGCCGAGCGCTCGCGCCGCGTCCTCGGGGTAGCGGTAGGTGGGGAGCGGGGGCGATTCCGCGGCCCCGGAGACGTCCGCAGGCGAGATGAAGACGGCCTGGAGCGGGACCTGCCGCGGCATCTCCGCCGCAGCATCCCGCACCGCCGCCGCGACGTCCTCCGGCGTGCTGAGCAGCGGCCGGATGTAGATCGAGATCAGCGCATCGATGCCGTCCCAGCCGGCGAGCGCGGCGATCGCCCGCCGGTAGTGATCGGCGCCCGCCGTTGCGATCATGTCTACCGGGTTTCCGAGGGAGGCCTCGGCGGGCAGGAATGAGGCGAGCTCGGCCTGCAGCTCCTCGGGCAGGGTCGGGATCTCCAGGCCCGCCGCATCGCAGGCGTCGGCGCACATGATCGCCGGGCCGCCCGCGTTGGTGACGATCCCGACCCCGTGGCCGGCCGGCAGCGGCTGGCTGGAGAGAAGCGAGGCGACGTCGAGCAGCTCCGACAGCGTCTCGGCACGGATCACGCCCGACTGCTCGAAGAGGGCGTCGGCCGTGCGGTCCGATGCCGCCAGCAGCGCCCCGGTGTGCGAGCTCGCGGCACGGGCGCCGGCCGGCGAGCTGCCGCTCTTGACCACGACGACCGGCTTTTCCCGTCCGACCCGCCTCGCCACGCGGGCAAACCGGCGGGGGTCGCTGAAGGACTCGATGTAGAGGAGCGCCAGCCGCGTCCGCTCGTCCTCCTCCCAGAACTCGAGCAGGTCGTTGGCGGTGACGTCGGCGCGGTTGCCGAGCGATGCGAACGAGGAGACGCCGATGCCCCTCGCCCCGGCGAACTCGATCAGGGCGAGGGCGAGGGCGCCGCTCTGGGTGGCGAAGCCGACGTTCCCGGCGGCCGGGGCCGTGGGAGCGAACGTCAGGTTCAGCCCCGACTCGGGGCTCGCGTCGAGAAGGCCGAGGCAGTTCGGGCCGATCAGCCTGATCCCGGCCTCGCGGCAGACCGCGAGCAGCTCGCGTTCCAGCTCCGCGCCGTCGGGCCCGACCTCGGAGAAGCCGGCCGAGAGGACGATCAGCGATCGAGCTCCGCGCGCGGCGCATTCGCGCGCCGCCGCCGCAGTCGCCTCGGCCCTGACGGCGAGCACCCCGAGGTCGACCTCCGCCGGTATTTCGGCCACCGTCCGGAATGCCGGCAACGATTGGACGCTGTCGGCCGCGGGGTTGACGGGGAAGATCGGGCCCGCGAACGGCGACTCGATCAGGTTGTGGAGGACCTCTCCCCCGACCGTGCCGCGTCGGCGGGAGGCGCCGACGACGGCGATCGAGCGCGGTCGCAGAAAGCCGGCGACGGCCGCCCGGGCCGCAAGGCTGTCGCGTTCCTGGAAGCGGGCGATCGCGTCCTCGGAAAGCGAGGTCGGGAGCTCGACCCGGAGGCCCTCGGCGCTCGACTCGATCTCGCACGGGAATCCGCTTTCGCGGAAGACGTCGAGCATCGGCAGGTTGTCCGCCAGGACTTCGGCGAGAAAGGTCGCGATGCCGTTGTCGAGCGCGGCCTCCGCGAGGTGGGCGAGCAGGATCGTTCCGAGCCCCCGGCCCTGGAAATCGTCGGCGACCGCAAACGCCACTTCCGCCGTGCTCGCGTCGATTCGCAGGTAGGCCCCGTGGCCGATCGGCCGCTGGTCGGGGCCGCGAAGGGCGATCAGACCGTAGCGGCTGCTGTAGTCGACGTCGGCCATCATCTCCGCGGCGCGGTCGAGGTCGATCGCGCCGGAGAAGAAGCGGAAGGCCTGCGACTCGGGGTCGAGCCCGACGAACAGGTCCCGCAGCGCCTGCTCGTCATCGGGCCGAACCGGGCGCAGGCTGACTGTGGAGCCGTCGTGGAGGACCACGTGGGCCTCTCGGTGGGCGGGGTAGGTGGTGCTCATCTGACGACGGGAGCGTCGATCTGGGCGAGGAATTCGACGTACTCGACGAGCCGGTTGGCAACCAGGAAACGCTCGAGGACCCGGCGGCGCGCTCGCTCGCCGATCTCGGCGGCTCGCTCGCGATCCTCGGCGAGGAACCGGATCGCCCGGGCGACCTCGCCGAGATCGCGCGGATCGTCGATCAGGATGCCGCTCTCGCCGTCGACGATCTGGTCCTGGATCCCGCCCACCCGGGTCCCGATCACCGGCCGTCGCTTCCACATCGCCTCCGCGACGGTCAGGCCGAACCCCTCGGCGATGCTCTTCTGGACGACGATGTCCGCGCGCCGCTGGAGCGCGTTGACGATCGCCGCGTTCTCGTCGGGATCATCCATCGGCACGCTCACCAGATGGACCCGGCGGCGAAGATCCGCGCCCAGCTCGTGCCAGGCTGCCTCGACTTCGCGCCAGACCGCCGCCCCCTCGGGGTCGTCTGAGATCGACCCCGTGGCGGGCCCCGCGAGGACCAGATGAAGGTCCGCGTCGCCGAGATGGCGCTGGAAGCACGTGAGTACGCCGAGATGGTCCTTGAGGCGGTCCCAGCGCGAGATCTGGACGACGGCGCGAGCCCGGTCCGGCAGACGCTCCTCCTGCGTGATCTCGGCCCTGCGCTCGACCCGCCCCGGGGACCCGTCCGCGCGGGTGAAGGTCGGCCGCTGCGCCGGCGCCTTCTCTCCGAGCCCGATGACGCCGATGATCCGCTCCACGGTCGCGGGGTCGAGCTCCTCGTTCTTCGGCAGGAAGGGGTCGATCGCCGGCGCCATCACCGAGACCCGATCGCGATCGATCCCGTCCCAGACGTAGGCGGCGCGCGAGAAGACGTAGGCGTCGGCCACGCCCACGTAGGGGGTGAGGAAGTCCCAGGCGCGCCGCGTGAGGTCGTTGGGGTGATCGGCCCCGATGTGGCAGCGCCAGACGATCCGGGGCCCGACGGCTTTCACCGCCGGCGCGAGGCCGGCGGTCTGGGGGTCATGGAGGAAGACGATGTCCTGCTCCTGCAGGAGCCGCGATAGATGCGCGGCGCTCGCGTTCAACGTCTGCTCGTAGAGCTCGCGCTCCTCCTCGCCGATCGGTCCGCCGTCGCCGTCGACGCCGTGGAGGTGGTTGTGGAGGCGCTTGGTCAGCGCGAAGAACTCGGCCCGCTCGCGAAGGACGACCCAGCGGGTATCGACGCCGACACCGCGCACGTAGGGGAGGAAGGCGTGCAGCATCTCGGCCACTCCGCCCCCGCGCATCGTCGAGCTGACGTGCCAGATCGCGCGTCCCGCGAAGACCTCGCGGGCGCGCTCGGCGGCGGCCTCGATCGCGGCGTAGCGATCGCCGAGAAGGTCTCGAAATCGATCGATCTGATGAGGCGGGATCTGGACGAACTTCGGACGGGCCATGCCTTAGAGGCTCCAGTATCGGGCGACCGCGACCGCGGCCCGGGAGGTGAGAAGGGGCTCCGGCGCCGTCTCGACCGCCTCGCCCTCGCCGCCGAGGGCGGCGAGGGTGGCGACCACCGACTCGGCCAGGGCGTGGGGTTCGTAGCCGCCCTCGAGAGCGACCCCGAGCGGCGCCCCGAGCCGCGCCGCCAGATCGCGCACGTGGCAGGCGATCTTCGCGAACGAGCCCGCCTCGAGCCGGCAATCGGCGAGCGGGTCGGCGCGGTGGGCGTCGAAGCCGGCCGAGACGAGCACCAGCTCGGGGTCGAAGGAGGAGGCGACCGGGAGCACGATGTGCTCGATCAGCGAGAGCCAGAGCTCCTCGTCGGCGCCGGCGGGGACGGGGAGGTTGATCGTGTAGCCCTCCCCGGCACCGGAACCGAAGTCACTCGCAGGGCCGGTGCCGGGGTAGATCCCCGCCTGGTGGATGTTGATGACGAGGACGTCGGGCCGGCTCCGGAATGCCTCCACGGTTCCGTTTCCATGGTGCACGTCCCAGTCGAGGACGAAGACCCGCCCGACGCCGAGCTCGCGGACAGCCAGCTCGGCGGCGACCGCGACGTTGTTGAACAGGCAGAAGCCCATCGCGCGCTGCGCTTCGGCGTGGTGGCCCGAGGGGCGCAGGGCGCAGAAGCCGGTCTGGTCCTCGCCGCCCAGCAACGCCCGCGCCATCGCGCCCGCCCCGCCGGCAGCGTGGAGCGCGGCCCGGTAGGACGCCTCGCCGACGAAGGTGTCGGCGTCGATCGCGCCGCCGCCGGACAGGCAGAGCTCGCGGATCGCCTCGATGTGGCCGGCGCTGTGGATCAGCTCCAGCTCGCGCTCTTCCGCCGGCGGCGCCTCCCGGCGCTCCCAGCCGAGCCAGTCGAGGCTCTCGAGAAGCGACTCGATCGCGATCACGCGCTCCGGCGTGTCGGGGTGCCCCGGCATGTGGGCTCGCGGGTCGTGGGCGAGTCCCGACGGGTGGCTGAAGTAGAGCATCAGCCGTTGGGGCAGATCACCGCTCGCCCCTCCAGGCTGCCCTCACGCATCCGAGCGTAGGCGTCGTCGACCCGATCGAGCGGGAATCGCTCGACATGGGCGTGGATCTTGTCGGCCCGGGCGAGGTCGAGCACCTCGCCGAGCTCGACGGCGGTCCCCCAATAGGGGATCGTCAGCTGCGACTCGAACGGCAGCGCCCCGAAGGCGAACTGGAGCTTGCCGCCGGCCAGCCCGACCACCGTCAGGTGGGCCTCGAAGCGGGTGATCGCGCTGGCAAGCTCCAGGGTGTCGTCGGCACCGACATCGTCGAGGACCAGCTCGGCGCCGCGGCCGCCGGTCAGCTCGCCGATCCGCTCGGCCGCGCCCGCGCCCGCCTCGACGGCCTCATCGGCGCCGATCTCACGCGCCAGGGCCAGCTTCTCGGCCGAGGCGTCGACCGCGATCACCTGCGCCGGGCTGAGCGCTCGGAGAATCTGCACGGCCATGTGGCCGAGCCCGCCGACGCCGATCACGACCGCGGTCGAGCCCGGCACCAGCAGGTGCAGCGACCGCTTGATCGCGTGGTAGGGGGTGAGGGCGGCGTCGGAGAGCGGCGCCGCGTCCCGCGGGTCGAGATCGCCGAGCGGCAGCAGCAGCCGGGCGTGGGGGACGAGCATGTACTCGGCCATGCCGCCGTCGATGCCCAGCCCGCCGCCGAAGTCGCCGATCTCGGCCTGGTGTTCGCAGTAGTTCTCGGCCGAGAGGCGGCAGGCGCGGCAGCGGCCGCAGCCCCAGGGCCCGTAAACCGCGACCGGCTCGCCCTGCTCCAGCCCTTTGACTCCGGCGCCGAGCGCCTCGACCCAACCGGCGTTCTCGTGGCCGAGCGTGAACGGAAGGTCGAAGTCCATCGTCCCCTCCGGCCACTCCATCAGGTGCAGATCCGAGTGGCACGCCCCGGCACCGCCGACCTTGATCAGGACCTGACCGGGCCCCGGCTCGGGGACCGGGACCTCCCGCATCTCAGGCGGCTGCTGCCAGGCGGTCAGCTGGTAGGCCTTCATCGCGCTCCTTCTTCTGAGTGTGGCTGTTCGAGGACGAGGCGATGCTCGGCCGCGGCGATCAGGTCGCGGGCGCGATCGACGGTGTCGATGTTCACCGATATCGCGTCGATCCCGCAGCCGACGAGGAGCTCGGCGTACTCGGGATGGACCGACGGCGCCTGGCCGCAGATCGATGTGCTGAGGCCGAGCTCCCGCGCTCTGTGCACCAGGCGCTCGATGTACTCGGTGACGGCGGCGTCGCGCTCGTCGAAGACCTCGGCGACCAGCTCGGAATCGCGGTCGGCGCCGAGCACGAGCTGGGTCAGGTCGTTGGAGCCGATCGAGATGCCGGCGACGCCGAGCTTCGCGTAGCTGGGCAGGTGGAACAGCACCGACGGGACCTCGGCCATCACCCACAGCTCGAAGCCGGGCCGCTCGAGCAGCCCGACCCGTTCGAACAGCCCCCGGCAGAACTCGACTTCGCCCGGAGTACGGACGAACGGCAGCATGACGTGCAGGTTGGTGTGCCCCTCGCCCCAGATCCGGTCGATCGCCCGCAGCTCCAGTTCGAGCAGATCCGGCTCGCGGGTATAGCGCAGGGCGCCGCGGTAGCCGATCATCGGGTTGGCCTCCTCCGGCTCGAAGCGCTCGCCGCCGCGCAGGCCGCGGAACTCGTTGGTGCGGAAGTCGATCGTCCGGTAGGTGATCGGCCGTGGGGCGAACGCAGTCGAGAAACGACGCAGCGAGTCGGCCATCCGATCGACGAACAGATCGCCTTCGCCGCGCTCCATCAGCGCCCGTGGATGCTCGCCCTCGAGCGCCTCGACGATCATCAGCTCCGCGCGCAGCAGGCCGACCCCGTCGACCTCCAGGTCGCGCACGCGGTCGAGCTGGGACGGCTCCGAGAGGTTGACGAGCAGCTTCGTCCGCAGCGGCTCCAGCGCCGCGGCCAAGCTCGGCCCGTGCTCCCCGGCCGCCGCCGCCTCCGGTGGCGCCGTCGCGCCCTCCGTGACGACCCCGCTGCCCGCGTCGACGGTCACCAGTTCTCCGTCGTGCAGCGTCGTCGTCGCCTCGACCGTCCCGACGACGCACGGTATCCCGAGCTCACGCGAGACGATCGCCGCGTGGCAGGTCATCCCGCCCGAGTCGGTGACGATCGCCGCCGCCCGGCGCATCAGCGGAACCCAGTCCGGGGCCGTCATGTGGGTGACGAGGACGTCCCCGTCATCGAGCCTGCCCGCTTCCTCGTGCGATCCGATCACCCGCACCGTCCCGCTCGCGAAGCCGGGGGCGGCGCCCAGGCCCCTGACCAGCTCTCGGCCGGCCGCCGGGGCCGCGCCCCGATCCTCCCCGCCGGCGCTGGTCACCGGCCGCGACTGCAGCATCCAGATCTCGCCGGCGCCGTCGATCGCCCACTCGGTGTCCTGCGGCGAGCCGTAGTGATCCTCGATGCGGACGCCGAGCTCGGCGATACGCCGCGCCTCGTCGTCGCTCAACACCGGCTCCTCCGCCCGGTCCTCGGGCAGCTCGCGGGTCAGCGTGCCGGCATCGCCCGAGGCGACGATCTCGAGCTCCTTGCGGCGGACTTCGCGCTTCTCGATCTCGAGCGTCTGCTTGTCGACGACGAAGCGGTCGGGGGAGACCGATCCGGAGACGACCGACTCGCCGAGGCCGAACGCCCCCTCGATCACGAGATGATCGCTCGCTCCGGTGGCGGGGTCGATGGTGAACATCACCCCCGCCCGGGCCGACACGACCTGTCGCTGGACGACGACCGCGATGTCCATCTCGGCCTGGCTGAAGCCTTTCTGGGCGCGGTAGAAGATGGTCCGGGCGCCGAACAGCGAGCCCCAGCACCGCCTCACCGCGTCGAGGACCGAGGCGGTCCCGCGCACGTTGAGCAGCGTCTCGTTCATCCCGGCGAAGGAGGCCGACGCGGTGTCCTCGGCGGTGGCGGAGGAACGGACAGCCACGGCGGGGTCGGATCCGTCGCCGCCAAGGTCCCCGTAGGCCTCCCCGATCGCCTCCTCGAGCCAGCCGGGCATCGGCTCGGCCTCGATCATCGAGCGGATCTCGCTCGCGGCGCGGTCGAGCTCGGCGGTGTCGTCGACGTCGACGTCCGCGATCCGGCCCGCGATCCGGGCGCGGAGCCCGCCGCCGTCGCAGAAGGCGGCGTAGGCAGAGGCGCTGACCACGAAGCCCGGAGGGACCGGGAGCCCGGCGGCGGTCAGCTCACCCAGGTTGGCCCCCTTGCCCCCGACCCGGTCGACGTCGGCGCGGCGCAGGTCTCCGAAGCCGAGAACCGCGTCATCCACCGCTGCCGGCGGGTCGGTGGCTCGGTGCTGCTCGCCGCCGCTCATCGCCGGGGCACTGTGACGACCGGACAGGGCGCCCTGTGGATGACCTCGCGCGAGACCGAGCCGAGGAGGACACGGGTCACCGGCCCGTAGCCGCGGGAGCCGACCACCAGCAGGTCGACGCCCTCCTCGCACACCTCCAGCAGCTTCGTCGCCGGATCCCCGTCGCGCCTGACCGCCTCCGCGGCCAGCGCCGAGTCGATCGAGTGAATCCCCTCGTCGATGACCCTGTCGGGTTCGGATGGGAACTCCGGGGCGTAGGCGCCGGGCACCATCACCGGCGCCGCGACCGGCGGCGAGACGACCGTGACCAGCCTGATCTCCGCGTTCGACCCCCGGGCCAGGGCTTCGGCTCGCTCGAGGGCGAGCTTGGATTCGGGCGCGCCGTCGTAGCCGACGACGATCTCCCGCAGCCGGTCGTGCGGCTCCCGGGCATATCCCGCCGGCGCCACGGCCACGTCGACCGAGGCGCCGTTGAGGAGGCTGCGCCCGACGCTGCCCAGAATCACCCGGCCGATGGCCCCGCGATGGGGCGAGCCGACCACGATCATGTCGACGTCCTCGCGTTCGGCGATCGTGGTCAGGATCGCGGCGGGGGATCCGCCGCTGTAGGCGCGGGTCTCGACATCCAGGTCTGCGAGTGCCTCCCGGGCCTCGGAGAGGATCGGATCGGCGTCGGCCGCCTCCTCCTCGGTTATCAGCGCGTACTCCATCGGCAGCGGCCCGCTGTAGAGGACGGTGACGACGAGCGCGTGCGCCTCCGGGTCAGAGGCCGCGAGAACCCGAGCGAGCTCGAGCGCGTCACGGCCCCCGTCCCGACCGTCGTGAGCGACGAGCAGGCGCACGGTCTACTCGCCCTTCGGCTTCGTCTCGATTTCGACGGCGCTCTTCTCCTCCGCCGTCGGCAGCGGAATCGTGACCTCGAGCACTCCGTCCTTCGTCGTCGACTCGATGTCCTCGGCCTTGACTCCGGGGGGCAGGGACATCGAGCGCGAGAACGACCCGAAGCGGCGCTCGCGGCGCATGTAATCGCCCTCCTTCTCCTCGCTCTCCTCCGTGTGCTCGCCGGAGACGGTGAGAACGTCGTCCTCGACGGTGACCTTGACGTCCTCGGGCTTGATCCCCGGCAGGTCGGCGCGCAGGATCACGCTGCCGTCCTTGCGCAGCACGTCCACCGACGGGGTCCAGCCGCCGTCCCCTCCGAGCCCTCCCTGCCGGAACATCTCGTCCATTCGCTGCCGCAACTCGCCGAAGTCGGCGAACGGCCGCCATACGCTCAACTGGGTTGCCATTCGGGGCCTCCTTGTTGCTGGAGAATTGCCTGCCCCGAATCTAGGGCGTCGCGGCGAGCCGCGCCATCCGGAGAAGCCCACAGCGAAGCGATGGCGGAACCCCGATGTGGCCTCTGCGGCATCCGGCGACGATCATGGCACGATGATGATTCGCGATGTGATCGAGAGACACGGGCACTTCGCCCACGGGGGCAATCCCGATGACACGACCGAAGCCTGGCTGGAAGCCGGGTTCGAGCCGGCCGAGGTCGACGAGTGGCTGAACGCTCGCTGTTTCGATCCGAGCTCGGCCCGCGACCTCGCCGACGCGGGCGTCAGCTCGTTCGACGCGGGGATGAAGACCGAGACGGGCGGCGGCGACTACACGGACACCGTCGGCTTCAAGGTCTCCGCCGGTGACCTCGAGGTCGAGGAGGCACGCGACCTCCTCGGCGTGACCTGAGGATGGGCCTGCGCAGCGTCCGCGTCGGTCGTCTGAGCGGGATCCCGATCGGCGTGCAGCCGCTGTGGCTCGTCGTCGTCGCGCTGATCACGGTCTCGCTCGGCGCCGCCTACTATCCCGAAGAGGCGCACGGCATCGCGCCGGTCGCCGCATACGGGCTCGGCCTGCTGAGCGCGCTGCTGCTCTTCACGAGCATCCTCCTGCACGAGCTTGGGCACGCAATCGTCGCCCGCCGTCACGGAGTCGAGATCGAGGAGATCGACCTCTGGCTGCTCGGCGGCGTCGCACGCATGAGCAGCTATCCGGAGACGGCGGCGGACGAGCTGCGGTTCGCCATCGCCGGGCCCTGCGTAACGCTCGCGATCGCGTCCGTCTTCGCACTGATCGCCCTCGCGTTGCCGGCATCGACACCGGACGCGCTGAAGGCGGTGATCACATACCAGCTCTTCGTCAACTTCGCGATCCTGGTCTTCAACCTCCTGCCTGCATTTCCGCTCGACGGGGGCCGGGTCGCCCGGGCGTTGCTCTGGCGACGAACAGGTGACCTGCTCCGCGCGACGACGCTCGCCGCGGCGATCGGCCGCGGCCTCGGATACGGGATGGTCGGGCTCGGGGTCTTCGCCGCCCTCGCCGGCGCGTTCGGCGGCTTCTGGCTGGCTTTGATCGGCGTCTTCGTGATCGTCGCGGCGCGAGCAGAGGCGGATGGGCTGCGAGTCCGCGTCGCTCTGGGCGGTCGCCAGGCCGGCAATCTCGTCTCCTTCCCCGCGGTCTGCATACCCGCCGAGATCAGCGTCGAGGCCGCCGTGCGCGACTATTTCCTACCGAGGCGCTTCTCCGCCTTCCCCGTGCTGGAGGACGGGCGGTTGGCGGGTTTGATCGACCGTGCTTCGGTCGAGCGGATCCCCGAGTCGCGGCGGAGCGTGACCACGGTCGGCGAGGCCTGCTTCGATGAGCCGAGCCTGATCGTCGATGAGGCAACCGACATGGTGGACCTGATCGAACGCCCGGCCTTCCAGCGAGTCGGGCGCGCGATCGTCACCACCGCGGATGGCCGGCTCGGCGTGGTCTCGATCACCGACGTCAATCAGGTACTGCGCGCCCTCGAGCTGGCGGGCGGGCCGGCGACGACGGCCCGCTCGGCCTGATCCCGCCGACCAGCACGGCGAGCGCGATCAGCATCGCGATCTGCAGCGAGATTCCCAGCGGTGAGGTCAGTGCGTCGAGAAGCAGGGAACCGAGGCTTCGCTCGGCGACCGTCGCGGCGCCGACGTACAGCGAGTAGGAGACAAGCCGCCCGGCGAAGAAGGACGCCGTCAGCGGCAGGAGCGGCACCGTCATCAGGCCGGCGGCGACGAAGAGCTGACCCGAGGGCAGGGGCGAGATCGCGAACAGGCCGAGGCCCGCGGCCGCGCGCAGCCGGTTGGCGCTGAGAGCCCTCTGCGCGCGATCCAGTCGCTCGGTCCGCCCGGCGGATAGATGCGGGCGCAGGCGCCTCGAGGCATTGGCGAGGACGAACCGCCCCGTTGCGGCGGCGAGAGCGCCGCCGATCACCAGCGGAGTCGCGGGCAGGTCGAAATCGAGGCTGAAGAAGACGAGCACCGCCCAGGTCGGCGGGCCGAAGGCGGGGAGGAGGTTGACCGCGAAGACGACCCCGACCGCCACTGCGAGCTGGGCGAGCGTCGACACGGCAGCGACTCAATCGAGGATGACCCGCAGCTCTTCGGGGAGAACCGCCCGGATGTCGTCGAGCTCGCCCATGACTGCACGCTAGGCGAAATCTCGACGCTAAGCCATCGGTGAAAGACCGCATGCCGGGCGAGGGAGTTTCCCGGATGGCGGTGGCCCCGTCGCAATCGAGACTCCGGCTGTGGCCCCTGGGGAGCGAAAACTTCGAACGATGATTGGAGAGGCCATGAGGGCTCTGCGCAGGACGCGATCTGGTGCTGAGACGGCGAGGACAACCACCGCCCGGGCGAGGGGGAGGCTCGAGATGAGGGTGCGCGAGCACCTGTACGGAGGCCGGCGATGAGCGTTCGCGTGCTGATCGCAGGTGGCGGCGTTGCCGCGCTCGAGGCGGCGATCGCCCTGCACGAGATCGCCGGGGATCGCGTCGAGGTGTCGATGTACGCGCCGCGCGAGGACTTCATCTACCGCCCGTTTGCGGTGTCGGCGCCGTACGGGGCGTCGCCGGCGATGCGCTACGACCTGGCGGAGCTGGCCGAGCGCTGCGGGGCCGTCTATCACCGGGCGACGATCGGATCCGTCGACCCCGAGGCGCAGCGGGCCCACACCCATGACGGCGAGGAGATCGCCTACGACCATCTGATCGTCGCCTGTGGCACGCGACTGCTGGCCGGGATCTCGGGGGCGGTCACCTTCTGGGGCGTCGCCGACGACGGCCGAGTTCTCGACGTCGTCCGCGAACTGCGCGAGGGCAGTGTGAAGCGGCTTGCCTTCACGACGCCGGGCGGGGGCAGCTGGGCATTGCCGCTCTACGAGCTTGCTCTGCTGGCCGAGAGCGAGCTCTCCAAGCAGGGAGTCAAGGGCGCCAGCCTCGTCATCGTCACACCCGAGGACTCGCCATTGCACATCTTCGGCCGCGCCGCGAGCGAGCGAGTGGGTGAGCTGGTCGCGGAGCGCGGTGTCGAGGTCGTGACGGGCGTGACGCCGATCCGCTTCGAAGCAGGGCAAATCGCGGTCTCCCCGCAGGGGACCGTGGACGCCGACGCCGTCCTCAGCCTGCCCCGCATGGAAGGTCGCAGAATCGGCGGCATTCCCCACGATCCCGCCGGCTTCGTTCCGGTCGACGACTACGGCCGGGTACGGGGCGCGGGGCACGTTTACGCCGCCGGGGACGTGACCGCCTTCCCCGTCAAGCAGGGCGGGGTCGCGACCCAGCAGGCCGATGTCGTCGCCGAAGCGATCGCAGCGGAGCTCGGCTGCGACGTCGCCGCCGAGCCGCTCGATCCCGTCCTGCGCGGAGTGCTCTGGACCGGCGCCAAGCCGCTGTACCTCACGGGTCACCTCTTCGGTGGTCACGGCGAAACGTCGAGTGCCGGCGAGGTGCCTCCGTGGGAGGGCGGCGAGGAGGACAAGCTCGTCGGCCGTTACCTGACGCCGTTCTTCGCCGAACTCACCGCCGCGGCCTGAGGGCCTCCGTGCCCGATCTCGCGCAACGGATCAGCGCAAGATTGCTGCTCGCGGCGGAGCGGGCGGTGGACAGCGGCGTTCAGGAACTGCGCGGCGGCCGCGCCCACATCGGCGCGCTGATCGCGAAGGGCGACCGCGATTTCGCCACCGACGTCGACCTCCAGGTCGAAAGCGTCGTCCGTGCGTCGCTGGCCGCCGCCACGCCGGAGATCCCGCTTCTCGGCGAGGAGGGTGGTGTCGACCGGACCGCCGCCGGGCCGCGCTGGGTGCTCGACCCGATCGACGGCACGATCAACTTCAGCAAGGACAGCCCGCTGTGCGCGATCTCGCTCTCGCTCGTCGTCGATGGGCAGCCCGTGCTCGGCATCGTCGACACGCCCTTCCTCGGTGAGCGCTTCGTCGCCAGGGCGGGTGGCGGTGCCTATCTGAACGGCGTCAGAATCGGCGTCTCGGAGGTTGCGACGTTGGAGGAGGCGGTGGTCGCCCTGGCCGACTTCAAGGTGGGAGTCGGATCGGAGGAGGAGAATCGCGTCCACCTCGCGCTCGTCCACCGGCTCGCTCGGGAGTGCCTTCGGGTGCGGATGCACGGCTCGGCTGCACTCGACCTCGCCTGGCTGGCCGCCGGTCGGGTGCACGTGACGGCGATGCTCTCGAATCTGCCGTGGGACGTGACCGCCGGTCTGCTGCTGGTCCGCGAGGCGGGCGGCGCCGTCTACGACTTCGACGGCAGTCCGCACGACGCGGCGTCCCGCTTCACGATCGCATCGCACCCGACCCTGGTCGAGCGGGTCGGGGCCCTGGTCCGGGAGTCGATGTGAGGGGGGCGGACCGAGACGACGGGCACGTGGTCGTCTTCGCCCCGGCACCGGTCCTCACGATCACGATCGAGCCCGGGACCGATCGGCCGGAGGTTCATCTCCACGCCGGCGGTCAGGGGTTCTGGGTCGCGCACCTCGCGGCAACGCTGGGCGCCGGCGTCACCCTCTGCTGCGCCCTCGGCGGCGAGCCCGGCCTGGTCCTTCGCGGGTTGATCGAAAGCGCCGATCGGATGACGCTGAGAGCGGTCGAGTCGGCGACCCCAAACGGCGTGTATATCCATGATCGACGGGGCGGCTCGCGGGAGGAGGTCGTCAATGTGGAGAGCCGCGAGCTCGGCCGGCACACCGCGGACGAGTTGTACGGGGTCGCTCTGGGAGCCGGCCTCGATGCGGACCTGACGTTGATCACGGGGTGCCAGCCCTTCGACGTCGTGCCGGCCGATCTCTACCGTCGACTCGTCTCCGATCTGCGGGCGAACGGCAAACGCGTGATCGCCGACGTCACCGGGCCGTCGCTACGCGCGACGCTGGAAGGCGGGACCGACCTGCTTCGGATAAGCGACAGCGAGGCGGTGGAAGAGGGCTATGCGGGCGATACCGCTGCACCGAGTCTGGTCCGGGCCGCGCGCGCGTTGCTGGGCTCCGGGGCCGCCAATGTCCTTCTCTCACGCGCCTCCGAGCCGGCGATCCTGGTCTCCCGGGAAGCGCGCCCCCAGCTGATCGAGCTCGCGGGCCCGGTCTTCGAGGCGCTCGACCACACCGGGACCGGCGACTCGATGTTCGCGGCGACCGGCGTCGGCTTGGCTCGAGGCATGGAGATGCTCGAGGCCCTGCGCCTCGGAATGGCCGCCGGCGCCCTGAATGCGACCCGGCGCGGGCTCGGAACCGGCACCCGGCAGGAGATCGAACAGCTCGCGGCCCATGTCCGGACCCGACCGCTTGACGCTCGCGAGGGAGAGCTCGCCGGCTGATCCGGGAAATCCACGCGATCGATGTAGCGAAGCCCGGATGGCCGACCCGTGACGCATGCGTACGGTCGCGATGTGGAAACCATTGGGAATCAGCGAGACAGCCGGCCGGGCCCGGTGCTCAAGGCCCGCTCTCTGAAGCGGACCTACGGCTCCGGTGCCACGGTAGTGCGGGCGCTCGACGGTGTCGATCTCGCCGTCGCCGAGGGCGAGATGGTCGCGATCATGGGGCCCTCGGGCTCGGGCAAGAGCACGCTGCTGCACATCCTCGGCGCGCTCGACCGCCCCGACGGCGGCTCGGTCGAGATATCCGGGCGCCGCTACGACGACCTTTCTGATCACGAGCTGACCAGGCTGCGCGGCGACGTGTTCGGCTTCGTCTTCCAGTTCTTCAACCTGCTGCCGACCCTGACCGCGGCGGAGAACGTGCTTCTGCCTGCGCTGGTCAACGGCGAGCGCCCGGGCAGGCGGGCCGCCAGGGTCGACGAGCTGATGAACCTGGTCGGCCTCGGCGACCGGGCTTCGCACCTTCCCACCGAGCTCTCGGGCGGCGAGCAGCAGCGGGTCGCGATCGCAAGGGCCCTCCTGCGCGAGCCAACCGTGGTCCTCGCCGACGAGCCGACCGGCAACCTCGACTCGGCCAGCGGCGCAACGGTGATGGCGCTGCTGCGGAGGGTGGTGGACCGCGGTCAGACCGTGGTCATGGTGACGCACGACCCGAGCGCCGCGGCGCTCGCTGACCGAGTCATCTTCCTCCGCGATGGCCGCATCGCCGGCGAGGTGTCGGGCGGCGACACCGACAAGGTGATCGACGCCTTCCGCGGCGTCGAGACCGGCGCCCGCGGGCGAGCGGTGGCATGAGCGGCCGGGCTCTTCCCCACGGCGCCCGCCTGCGGAGCTTCGGCGCCGTCGGGCTGCGCTCGCTGCGGGCGCGGCCGCTGCGCTCGCTGCTCACGACCGCCGGAATCGTCCTCGGGGTAGGGATGGCATTCGGTGTCCTGATCCTGGTCGCGACAATTCACTCGACCTTCAACAACCTCTACGACGCCGTCTACGGGAACACCAGCCTGATCGTCTCCGGCAAGTCGGGGGTCGGCTCGGTACCGGCGGGCACGCTGCCGAAGGTGCGGCGGGTCGAAGGCGTGAAGGGGGCCAGCGGAACCGTCTACGGCGTATATCGGCTGATCGAAGACGGTCGCGTCAACACCTCCCGGACCTCGACTCTGTTCGTCGCAGGGGTCGACTTCGACGCTCCGAACACCGCGGGCGCGACGACCGTCGAAGGGCATGACCCGCGCCGCGGCGACGAGATCGAGATCGAGAAGACCTGGGCCGAACAGCATGGCTACGCGCTCGGCGACACCGTCCGGCTCGCGACCCCGTCCGGCGCAGCGGCGATGCGGGTGGGCGGGATCTATGAATTCGCCTCGAGCATCGATCTCGGCGGCTACGGAACCGCGGCGATGCCGGTCACTACGGCGCGCCGGCTGACCGGCAAACGCGGGAGCTGGGACGAGGTCAGCGTGATCGTCGAAGACGGCGCCTCCGTCGACGCCGTCCAGCGCAGGATCGAAGCGTTGACGGGCCCCGGCGTCGAGGTCAGGACTCCGGCGGGGTTGGGCGAAGAAGCCGATGAATCGCTGGCCGGACTCGACATCGTCCTCTACTTCTTTTCCGGAATGGCGCTGTTCGTCGGCGCCTTCCTGATCCTCAACTCCTTCAACATGACGGTGCTGCAGCGGATCCGCGAGATCGGCACCCTGCGCGCGCTGGGCGCCTCGCGCCGTCGGATCGCCGTCTCGATCGTGCGGGAGGCGTTGATCCTGGGGGCGATCGGGTGCGTCTTCGGGCTCGGGCTGGGCGTCGGACTCGCCTACCTCCTGGCGGAAGTGATGCGCAGCCTGTTCGGGCTGCCGGTCTCCTCGCTGGACGTCACCACAGGCTCGGCGATCGCGGCGATCCTCGTCGGGCTGCTGGCGACGATCGCCGGGGCGCTGTATCCGGGCCTGCGGGCCGGACGCGTGCCGCCGATCAGGGCGCTCACCGGCTCTGGCGGGGCCGCCCAGCGCGCGGGTCTGCGCCGCGCCCTGGTCGGGCTGGCGTTGTTCCTCCCCGGCCTCGCGATCGGCGGCCTCTTCTGGTTCAGCAACCAGGGCGAAAACGCCCTTGCGGCGATCGTCGGCGTCGGCTCGACCGTCGTCATGTTCGTCGGCATGGTGCTTCTCGCTCCGTTCGTGGTGATGCCCGTGATCCGCGTTCTGACCTGGCCCGTGAGGGCGCTTATGCCGGCTGAGGGAAGGCTCGCCTCCGACTCGCTGCGAGCCAACGCGCTCCGCACGTCAGCGACCGCGGCGGCGTTGGTCGTGACCCTCTCGGTCGTCATCGTCGACTCGATGATGAGCGCCAGCTTCGTCGGCTCGATCTCGGACGAGATCAATGCTCGTTTCGCCCGCGACCTGACGATTCAGCCGCTCGACTACAGCGAATACGGCGCCCCCAGCAGCGGCCTGGCGCCTTCTCTGCGCCGGCGGATCGCCGCGCTGCCCGCATCCGCCACGGTGACGCCCCGGCGGGTCGTCTTTACCCGCGACCTGCCCGGCGGCGGCGAACCGGGGCTGCTGGTGGCAGTCGATCCGACGGCCTGGCCCCGGGTCGATCACAGCGAATACGTGGGCAGCGGCACGGCCCAGGCGATGGCCGGGCTCTCGAGGGGCGGCGTCGTCCTCGGCAAGGGCTATTCGGAGAACATCGGGGTCGGGGTCGGCGAAAGGATCCTGCTCAAGGGCCCCTCCGGGAGCCGCCGGGCGCCGGTCGTCGGGCTGCTGGAAACCTTCGAAGCGAGCGGCGACGAGGTGGTGGTGTCGCTGGCCACGATGAAGGAGATCTACGGCATCACAACCGACAGCCAGCTCGCGGTGACGGCGCGCTCGGCGGCCGACCGCAGGCCGCTGGCGGCGTCCATCAACCGACTGCTGGCGCATGACTACCCCGGGGTCGAAGCGGTCTCCAACCAGAAGCTGAAGGAAGGCTACGAAGAACAGATCAACCAGCAGTTCGCGTTCTTCAACGCGATCATCGGGATCGCCGTGATCGTCGGCCTGCTGGGGATCATCAACGCCCTCTCGATGTCCGTGATCGAACGGACCCGTGAGATCGGGGTGCTGCGGGCGCTCGGCGGGTCGCGCTGGCGGGTCCGGCGAACGATGCTCGATGAGAGCCTGCTGATCTCGCTCGCCGGCTGCCTGGCCGGGATCGCCGCCGGGTTGCTGGTCGGCTTCGTCTGGATCGTCTCGGTCCGGGAAAGCACCCTGACTGCGCTCGACATCATCGTCCCGATCGGCACCCTGGTCCTGATTGCCGCGCTCGGCATCGTGATGGGCACGCTCGCCGCGATCGTTCCCGCCCGTAGCGCTGCCCGGCTCAACCCGCTACAGGCGCTGACCTACGAGTAGCGGACGAGCGGGCCCCTACGCGGTGCGGCGGCGCAGGGTGCCCGCGCCCAGCGCCAGCGCGAGGAGGATCGCGAGCAGCACCACCGCGAGGTCGGCCAGCCCGCCGGCGCCGAGGTCGCCTTCGAGGGTCACCCTGCGCAGGGCTTCGAAGGCATAGGTCAACGGCAGGGCGTAGGAGATCGCGTGGAGGACCGGCGCCATCTGGTCGCGGGGGACGAAGAGGCCGCAGAGGAGGAGCTGGGGGAAGACGATCGCGGGCATGAACTGGACCGCCTGGAACTCGGTCCGGGCGAAGGCGCTGACGAAGAGCCCGAGCGCCATCCCGAGCAGGGCGTTGGACGCGGCCAGCGCCATGACCAGCACCGTGGCGCCCGCGGTTTCCAGGCCGAGCAGGCCGAACGCGACCGCAGCCGCGATCACCGCCTGAAGGGCGCCGACGACGGCGAAGGCGATCCCGTAGCCGGCGAGCACGTCGAGCTTGGCGAGCGGCAGGGTCATCAGGCGCTCGAGGGTCCCCGTCGTCCGCTCGCGCAGCATCGTGATCGAGGTGACGACGAACATCGTGCTGAACGGAAACAGCCCGACCAGGGGCCCGCCGACCTGCTGGAAGGCGCCGAGATCGCTGTCGAAGACGCCGCGCAGCAGGGTCAGCAGGAACGGCGAGATCCCGAGCATGAGCAGGACGGTCCGGGGATCGCGGCGGAGCTGCGTCAGCACCCGCGCCGCCACCGCGACAGTCGATCGTGCGCTCACGCCGAGGTCCCCCCCTCGATCAGGGCCAGGAATGCCTGGTCCAGGTCGTGGTGGCCGCTGCGTCGCCGCAGCTCCGCCGGGCTCTCGGCCGCGAGCAGCTCTCCCTCGCGCATCAGCAGCAGGTTGTCGCAGTGCTCGGCCTCCTCCATCACGTGGCTGGAGACGAGCAGCGTCGCGCCGCCCGCCGCCAGGGCGCGAAAACTGGACCAGAGGTCGCGGCGCAGCAGCGGGTCGAGGCCGACCGTCGGCTCGTCGAGGACCAGCACCGGCGGCCGCCCGAGCATCGCCGTGGCCAGCGAGACGCGCGCCTGCTGACCGCCGGAGAGCCGCGAGACGATCTGGTCGGCGTGGGAGTCGAGGGAGACCGTCGCGATCACCTCGTCGGCCTGCTCCGGGCCGACGCCCAGCACGCGACCGAAGAAGCGCAGGTTCTCGCGCACGGTGAGGTCGCCGTAAACCGAGGGTTCCTGGGTGAGGTAGCCGACCCGCGATCGCAGCGACGGGGACCCCGCCGGCTCGCCGAGGACCGAAACCCGTCCCGAGGCGACCACCTGGACGCCGACTATGGCCCTCATCAAGGTCGTCTTCCCGCAGCCACTGGGCCCGAGCAGACCGGTCACGGCGCCGGTTGGGACCCGGCAGCTCAACTCATGGAGGACCTCTCTCCTCCCGCGCCAGACGGTGAGCCGCTCGACCGCGATCGCCATCAGGCCCCAAGGTAGCCGCGGCGAAAGACGCGCTCAGCCGCTCGCGAAGACTTTCTCGATCGGTCCCGGTCCGGGGATCTTCGGCTTGTTCGGCAGCGCCGGCCCGATCAGCTTGCCGGGAAGGTGCGGCGGGGCGTAGGTCTCGACCTCGATCGTCGGGTGCAGCCAGTAGGCGAGGGGGTGCTTGACCCAGTGGCGCAGCTTCGGCGGGAACGGGACCTTGCAGCTGAAATAGAGCTCGAGCGGTGGGGTGGTCACCTCGAGCACATCGGACGTCGCATCGACCTGGCCCTGGAACGGCAGCGGCGGGAACCAGCTCTGGCCGAAGGGGTGATACCACCAGGTGTTGCTCCAGCTCCCGACCTCGGTCGCGCCTCCGTTCAGCGGCCCGGTCAGGAGATGGCACGACGGCGTGAGCGGCAGCGATGGCACCGGCCCGGCCGGGACACGGTCGTTGTGGACGACGCTCAGGGTCAGGTACACCGAGCCGTCGAGCCAGTACTTGCCCGGCTTGTCGATCTCCCCTCGGATCGCGAACCCGTTTTTGTACTCGCTGGGACCCCAGGCGACCACGGCGCCGCTTCCGGATCCCGGGGGACCCTGCTGCCCGGGCAGCCCCTCGAGCCCCTGCGGACCCTGCTGGTTCCACTGCACCAGCGTGGATCCCGACGGACACGAGCCGGTCGTGCTGAGGCTCAGCACCTGATCGACGTTGGCGCAGGCGGTGATCACCGGACCGCTTTGCTCGCTGCCCACGGCCCAGCCGGCACCGGTGGCCGCCAGCACGAGCGCCGTCAGGGCCACGAACATGGCCGGGCTCGGACGGCGGGCCCGCATGCGGCGGTGGCCTTCGCCGGCGCTCATTCCAGTCGCCTCGCCTGGCTCCGAGTGGGTTTCCTATCGTGCATCCTGCGCCTGCCGGCATCCTATAGCCGCCGGCGCGAATTGGCGCGCGGTCGAGAAACGAGAGGAGCGCTGACGCCGGTCGTCCGCGACGACGCAGTTTGTCAGCGCCCGCATCCGCCACAATCGGACCCACAGTGCAGGGCTCCAGGCCAGGACTCGGGCGCATCCTCGTTCCGGCAGCCGTCGTAGCGGCTGTCGCGGTCGGCTGCGGTGGCGGCTCGACCGCCGTCGTCGAACCTGCTCCGGCTCCTGCGCCCCGGAGCCGGATCGCCGAAGAGGAACCGCCGCATCCGATCCATCTCGACGTCGCGACCCCGGCGCAGGAGGCGGCCGCGAAGCGCGAAGCCGCCGCGGAAAGGCGCGAGGCGGTGGCCGCGGCGGCGAGGGAACGACGGGCTCGGGAAGCCGCGGCCGAACCGGCCGGCGAAGCCGGCGCTCCGCCGCCGCCCGGGTCGCTGCCGCCCGCCTCGGCCGGGACCAACGGCTCCTACACACCGCCGCCCCCATCGAAACGGAAAGTGATCACGCCGCGGGTGATCGAACGGCTCGAGCAGCAGGAAGCCGAGGGTAGGGCGGTCCTCCTCAGCGGCATCGCGCTCGCACCGCCGAGCGCGCCGCAGAGGATCAAGGCGGCGATCAGCGCCGCCAACATGATCGTCGGGCGGCCCTACATATGGGGAGGCGGCCACGCTTCCTGGTACTCGGCCGGGTATGACTGCTCGGGCGCGGTCAGCTTCGCCCTCGCCGGCGGCGGGTTCCTCGAAGCGCCGCTCGATTCGACCCGGCTCGAGTCCTGGGGCGCCCCGGGTCCCGGCAAATGGCTGACCGTCTACGCGAATGCCGGCCACGCCTACGCGGTGATCGCGGGCCTGCGCTGGGACACGGTCGGCGATGCTGCGGGGACCGGCCCGCGCTGGCACGCCGCGCTGCCCTATCCCGAAGGCTTCGTCCTCCGCCACCCGCCGGGCTTCTAGATGGTTGCCGTCGGCTAGGCTGCCCGGACCGGACCGGCTCACCGATCGGAGGACCCGCATGAGCGCCACCGGCCAGGACCAGACGCCGCTCGACGATGTGTTGGTGGGCGACCGCGCCAACTTCGAGGACGGCCCGCCGCACGAGCTGTTCCGGCGGCTTCGCAGCGAGTGCCCCGTCCACTGGAGTCCCCGGATCACCGAGTTCCCCGCCGAGGAAGGGTTCTGGTCGGTGACGACCGCCGACGACATCCACGAGGTCAGCCGCGACTGGCAGACCTACTCCTCCGAACGGGGCGGCTTCACCGCGCTGAAGAACTCGATCCTTCCCCTCGAGCTCCAGCAGGCGATGTTCATCGGCATGGACCCGCCCAAGCACGATCGGATCAAGGCCCTGTTCCAGCAGGGCTTCACGCCGAAGCGAATCGCCGGGCATGAGGACGCGATCCGCGAGATCGCCGTCGACGTCCTCGGGCGGATCGAGGACCGCGACAATCTGTGCGACCTCGTCGATGACGTCGCCCAGCCGATCGTGGCGCGGGTGATCGGAACCTTCATGGGACTGCCGCCCGAGGACGACGAGATCTGGGCGAGGCTGATGAACACGCTGCTTCAGGCCGGCGACCCGGATGTGACACCGGAGGGGGCGCAGACGGTGATGGAACGCGACGTGCCCGAGATCTTCCAGCGCTGTGAAAAGCTGATCGCCGAACGCCGCAAGACGCCGACCGACGATCTCACCAGCGTCCTGGTCCACGCCGAGGTCGAAGGCGAGCGCCTCGAGGACCACGAGATAGTGATGGGGTTCGTGCTGCTGATGGCCGCCGGCAACGACAGCACCAAGGCGACCTACTGCAGCGGGATGCGGGCGCTGATCGAAGACGACGAGCAGCGCGCGCAGGTCGTGGCCGACCCCTCGCTGGTGCCGTCCGTGGTCGAGGAGTCGCTGCGGATGTTCCCCGCGTTCGCCCACTTCGCGCGAACGGCGACGACCGACACCGAGCTCCACGGGCAGGAGATAAAGGAGGGGGAGAAGCTGGTCATGTGGTACCCGTCGTCGAACCGCGACGAGACGCGCTACGAGGATCCGGACCGCTTCGACGTCGGGCGCAACCCCGAGCATCAGGCATTCGGGGCCGGCGGCCGCCACTTCTGCCTCGGCACAGCGCTGGCCCGTCTCGAGCTCCGGATCATGATCGAGGAGACCCTCGCCAGATTCCCCGACATCGAGCTGGCGGATACCCCGAGGTACGTCGAGTCGCCGTTCGCCAATCAGCTCAAGACGCTGCCGGTGCGGCTCCGGCCGTAGCGCCCTGAGCGAGGTTCACCCGGCGACTTCAGCGATCGGGCCTGACCCCGCCGAAGAGAGCGAGCTCGAGCCACTTCCAGTGGCAGTCGACCTGCTCGAAGCCGGCTTCCCGCAACCAGGCGAGCTGGTCGTCGAGGGGCGCCGGCTGATCGGATGGGTCCTGCCGGCGGATGTCGAATCCGAAGGCCCGCTGACTGATCTCGTGGAGCTCGTCGGAGGGCGACGCGACGCAGTCGAGGTTGTGGAACGCCGCCCCCGGAGCGAGCAGCTCGAGGACCTCGCCGCAGAGCGAGCGCTTCCGCTCGTCGGGTAGGTGGTGGATGGCGAGCGCCGAGACGACGAGGTCGAACTCGCCGAGGTCGCCGGGGAGCGGCTCCATCAGGTCGTGCACCTCGAAGGAGATCCGCCCCCGCTCGCCGAAGCGCCCCGCCGCCGCCGCGACCATCGCCGGTGAGATGTCGAGGCCGACGGCCTCGATCCCTGGACGCTCGGCGAGGATCGCGTCGAGGAGATGCCCGTCGCCGGTGCCGAGGTCGAGGACCCTGCCGACCTGCTCGGGGACGAGGTGGTCGATCAGCAGCCCTTCCGCCGCGGGCGCGTGCGGCAGCCGCTCCCGCCGCGAGGGCCATTCCTCGACGCGCTCCGCCTCCAGCCACTCGCGCCCGGTCATCCGACTCCAACCCCCTGGCCCGAGGCGACCGGAGGCCCGCTTCCGGCGCGGGTCACGGCGATCGCGGGCATCGGGATCGCCGGCCTAGCGGGGGACGCGACGCGCGAAGTGGTGAGCGGAGATGACCATCCCGGCGTTGAGATAGAGCCGGTGCGCATCGGCCCGGTCGAGGCCGACACCGGAGTCGAGGTGGAGCTGATCGCAGCCGAGCCTCCCGGCCTCCGCGAGGAGCCAATCCAGCAACGCGCGCCCGTGGCCGCGGCGACGCGCCTCCGGCAGCGTCGAGAGGTCGTCGACGTAGAGGAAGTGACCCCAGGCGATGCTGTGGCCGGCGCGGAAGCCGGCCGCAGCCGCCGCGCGCTGCCCGCCGTCCTCGAACGCTGCGGCGAGGCGGTAGCCCTCCCGCCGCTGGATCTCGTCGACCTGGCGCACGAATGTCCCCTCGTCCGGAAGGTCGGTGCGCAGGGCCCGCATCGCCTCGAACGCGAGGCCGGTCTCCGGCGGCAGCAGCTCGCGAATCACGGCGCGGATCCTAGAGCTCGACGATCGGGTCTCGCCTGGAGGCCGTGGGTGCCCGGTTTCACAGCTCAAAGAAGCCTGCCGCCGCTGCCGATGGCTCGGGGGAGAGCCGTGATCACCGATGCGCTGACAACCCCGGTCGAAGAGGAGCGGACCGCAGCCCGCGGCCAGCACCTGCGCTGGAGCGGGTGCGACAGCGGCCACGGCTTCTGCGGCGAGGCGCTGGGCGCCGGCCCCTTCATCACCCTCGTCGGGTCCGCCCAGCACATGGTCTGCCCGACCTGCCTCAGCATCCTCGACCTCTACTACCGGACCGGGATCTGGGAGGGTCACGGGGACGTGCCCGGCCGTCGCTGAGGTCCCCGGCCCGAGGTAGCCTGCCGGGTCGATGGCAGGTGAGGCGCCGATCCCACCTCCGGAGCTCTCCGCCCGCATGCGGAACGCCCCACCCTCCTGGCGCGAGAGGGAGGGCTACCTCGAGCGGGGGCGCGCCGCCCGCGCCGCAATCGAGCGGATGCTGCCCGCGGATTGGGCCTGGCCCGGGAAGACGGTCCTCGACTTCGGCTGCGGGACCGGCCGCGCGGTCCGCCATCTCGCCGCAGAGGCTCCCGAGTGCGAGCTCTGGGGATCCGACATCGACGCCGCCTGCATCGAGTGGGACAGCGCCCATCTGAGCCCGCCGGTCACGTTCGTCGTCAACGACGAGCTGCCGCCGCTGCCGTTTCCCGACGGGAAGTTCGACCTTGTCTACGCGCTCTCAGTGTTCACCCACATATCCGACGCGTGGGCAGCATGGCTGCTGGAGATGGACCGGATCCTCGCCCCCGGCGGAAGGCTGGTCGCGACGTTCATGGGCGAGGGGATGAGCGAGGCGGTCAGCGGCGAGCCCTGGAATCAGGCCCTGGTCGGGATGAACGTCCATCTGCCGGGGCAGGGCTGGGACCTCGGCGGCCCGATGGTCCTGCACTCGCCCTGGTGGATCGAGGAGCATTGGGGCCGGCTGTTCGAGGTCGAGAGGCTGGTGCCGCTCGGCTTCATCGACTACGCCGCGGCGACCGGCCAGGACGACCATGGCGCGGCGGCACTGCGCAAGCGAGAGGGTCCGGCGCCGACCCGGGAGAAGATCGAACGGATCGACCCCGAGGACCGCCGCGAGGCCCGCGCCCTCGATCATCAGGTGCGGCGGCTGCGGGCCGAAAACGTCGCGATCAGCGCCGAACTGAGGCGCCTTCCCGCCGCCGACGAGCGAGCGCCGATCTCCGGGCGCGAGGGCGTGCGGGCGGTCTGGGCGGCGTTCCGGCGCCGGCTCGGCCGCGGGTAGGGCCGACCTCCGGCCGCTCCGGGGGAGGCCAATAGACTCCCGGCCCGATGCCGGACGCCCTGACCCACGTCAGCGCCTTCCGCACCGCGGCCGAGCAACGCGACCTCGAGGGACTCCTCGCCTGCTTCACCAACGACGCGTTGATCCGCTCGCCGGTCAGCGCACGGCTGCGCTTCGAGGGCCCGACGCAGTTGCGCGAGATCTTCGGCATCGTTCTCGAGCGGCTCGAAGCGATCGACTACTACGAGGAGCTCGGCGACGAGAGCTCGCGGGCTCTCTTCTACCGCGGCCGGCTCGCCGGCGCCGACGTCGAAGAGACCCAGCTGATCCGGCTCGCCCCCGATGGGCGGATCCGCGAAGTCGTCTTCTTCATCCGCCCGTTTGCCGGTCTCGCCGGCGTCGCCGCCGGCCTCGCGCCGGAGCTCGCCCGGGCCCGCGGCTTCGGCCCGGTGCGGATCGCGGTGATGGCGACCTTCGGCGCGGCGCTGCGGATCGCGATCTCGCTCGCCGACCGGATCGGCGCCCGCCTGATCGCCTAGTTGAACTCGATCACGCTGCGGATCCCGTCCTGGGCCTCCATCAGCTCGAAGCCGCGATTGACCTCGTCGAGCGTGATCCGGTGCGAGAGGAACGGCTCGACGTCGATCTCGCCGGCCATCGCGCGCTCGATCAGGACCGGGACCTGATCGCGGCCCTTGACGCCGCCGAACGACGAGCCGGCGACCCGGCGACCGGTGATCAGGAGGCGGGGGACGATGTCGAGCGTCTCGCCCCTGCCGGCGACGCCGGCGACCGTGCAGAGGCCCCAGGCCATCCGCGCCGCTTCGACCGCCTGGCGCATCACCGCGACGTTGCCGGTCGCCTCGAAGGTGTAGTCGGCGCCGAAGCCGTCGGTCATCTCGAGGATCTGCTCGACGGTATCGTCGCCGCCGACCATCACCCCGGTCGCCCCCTGGCCGCGGGCGAGCTCGAGCCGGTCGTCGGAGAGGTCGACGCAGACGATCCGCTCGGCGCCCTGCAGCCGGCAGCCGGCGACGGCGCCGAGGCCGACCATCCCGGCGCCGAAGACGACGCAGGTGGTGCCCTCCTGCACCTTGGCGGTGTTGATCGCCGCGCCGAGGCCGGTCGAGAGGCCGCAGGCGAAGAGGCAGGCGTGCTCGAACGGGGCTTCCGGGCTCACCTTGGCCAGCGAGACCTCCGACATCACGGTGTACTCGGCGAAGGTCGAGCAGCCCATGAAGTGGCGGATGTCCTCGCCGTCGCGCGAGATCCGCGTGGTCCCGTCCGGCAGGTGGCCCTTGTTCTGCTCGTCGCGGATCGCGAGGCAGAGGTTGGTCCGCGGGTCGAGGCAGTGGATGCACTCGCGGCACTGCGCCGAGAAGAGGGTGACGACGTGATCGCCCGGGGCGAGGGAGGTGACGTCGTCGCCGACCGCCTCGACGACGCCGGCGCCCTCGTGGCCGAGCACGGCCGGCGCGTACCCGGACGGGTCGGCGCCGGATGCCGTGTAGAGGTCGGTGTGACAGACGCCGCAGGCGGCGAGCCGGACCAGCACCTCGCCGGCCCGCGGCTCGGCGAGCTCGACCTTCTGGACCGCAAGCGGCTCGCCGAACTCCTCCAACACCGCGGCTCGCATCTTCATCGCCTGGCGACCACCCTTCCGATCACTCGCTGGTGAATTTCGCGGCCTCCTCATGGCCTCCGGTCGCATCGCCCTCGCTGTAGGCGTGGGCCCCGGCGCCGGCGAGCTTGCCGCCGTCGACGATCAGGTATTCCTCGCGGATCGGGCGCCCCTCGAGGAAGCACTCGAGGATCTCGCGCGTCCCCGCCGCGTAGCGCGCCTGGGCGGAGAGGCTCGTCCCGGAGATGTGCGGCGTCATCCCGTGGTGGGGCATCGAGCGCCAAAGATGGTCGCGCGGCGCCGGCTGTGGGAACCAGACGTCGCCGGCGTAGCCGGCGAGCCGGCCGCTCTCGCAGGCGGCGGCGACGGCGTCGCGGTCGCAGATCTTGCCGCGGGCGGTGTTGATCAGGTAGGCGCCGCGTTTCATCCTCGACAGCAGCTCGGCGTCGAACAGGTTCTCGGTCTCGGGATGAAGCGGGGCGTTGATCGTCACCACGTCGGAGGCTTCGACCAGCGACTCGACGGTGGGGTGGAACGTCGCCCCCAGCTCCTCCTCGACCTCGTCCTGGAGGCGGTGGCGCTCGGTGTAGTGGAGGCCGACCTCGAACGGCTTCAGCCGTCGCAGCACCGCCGACCCGATCCGGCCGGCGCCGAAGGTGCCGACCTGCATCCCCTCGAGATCGTAGGACCGCGAAGCACAGTCGGCGATGTTCCAGCCGCCGTCGACGACGACGCCGTAGGAGGGGATGTAGTTGCGGACCAGCGCCAGGATCATCATCACGACGTGCTCGGCGACGCTGATGCTGTTCGAGTAGGTCACCTCGGCGACGGTCAGCGCATGATCGATCGCCGCCTGGAGGTCGACGTGATCGGAGCCGATCCCGGCGGTCAGCGCCAGTTTCAGATTCGGCGCCTTGGCGATCCGCTCGGCGGTCAGGTACGCGGGCCAGAACGGCTGTGAGATGACGACGTCGGCCTCGGGGAGCTCGCGCTCGAACTCCGAGTCGGGCCCGTCCTTGTCGGAGGTGACGACGAGCTCGTGGCCGCCGGCCTCGAGGAACTCCCGCAGGCCGAGCTCGCCGGAGACGCATCCGAGCAGCTCGCCCGGGGTGAACCCGATCGCCTCCGGGGTCGGGGCGGTCTGTCCCCCGTGGTAGCCCTCGATCCTCGGCACCGTCTCGCGCGCGTACTCCGGCGGGTAGCCGTCGACCGGATCGTCATAGAGGACGCATAGGACCTTCGCCATCGGCACCCCCATCCTCTCGTAGCCCCGATCCGAAGGTCAAGCTCCGGTTAGGCTGTGCTCGCTCTTGAAGCTCCTCCGACTCGTCCTACTCGCCCTCGCCGTGGCCTGTGCCTTTCCCGCCGGGGCGTCGGCCCTCGAACTCGAAGTCAATACGACAGAAGACACCGGGGACGGCGGCTGCTATCAGCCCGAAGAAGCCTGCACGCTCCGCGAGGCGATCATCATCGCCGACGCCAGCGAGGACGAAGAAGAATCGAGGATCACCTTCGGCGAAGGCGCAGAAGGGGTGATCAAGCCGGAATACCCGCTTCCGGAACTCAGACGGGGAATCGAAGTCGACGCGACGACGGCCCCGGGGTGGGAAGGCTCACCGGTCGTCGAACTCGACGGGAGTGAAACGACCTCCGAGAGCGGCACCGAAGGGCTTCGGGTCGCGGAAGGGGCCAGAGCGAAGATCAGGGGCCTCGCGATCGGCGGATTCGGCCTCGGCATCTACTTCGAACACGGCTCCTCGGGGGAAGTTTGCGGCAACTACCTCGGCACCGATCTCACCGGCACCGAAGCGAGGCCGAACTTCGACGGCATCTGGATCGACGAAGAAGCCCGCAACGTCCAGGTCGGCCGCCTCTGCGGCGAAATCGGCGGCAACCTGGTTTCCGGCAACGAAGAGTGGGGAATCGTCGCCGCCGGAAAGGAAATCGAAATCGACCAGAACCTCGTCGGCACCGACGCCTCCGGCGAAGCCGCGCTGCCGAACGGCCCGACGGAAGTCGAGGCGGAAGGCGGCGGTATCCGGGTCGGGCCCCATGCCGTCGAACTGACCGTCGGCGGGATCGACGAACTCGGTCTGCCCCATAACGTCATCGCGTTCAATCGCGGCCCCGGCGTCCTGGTCGAAGGGGGGGCGGCCTTCGCGACGGTCCGCGAGAACTCGATCTTCTCGAACGAGGGGCTCGGGATCGAAAGCCCGGCGAGCACGGCGACCGCGGAAATCACCAGCGTTGGCCCGATCGAAAAAGGGACGACGATGGTGGCCGGCAAGGTGCAGGGGCTCCCGGACAGGGAGTACGACCTCGAGTTCTTCAGCAGCGAAGAATGCGACCCGTCCGGGTTCGGCGAGGGCCAATTCTTCGTCGGCGCCATCGGCGACGAAGTCGAAACCGACTCAGCGGGCTCGGCTGACTTCTCGGCGAAACTGCTGGCGTTGGTCCTGCCGGCGGCCCACTTCTTCACCCTGACCGCGACCGACAGGCCGCGGACCTCGACCTCGGAGTTCTCGAACTGCGTCTCGGCGCCGCCGGCGGCCGAAGAAGAAAGACAGCAGCTCCCCCCGCCCCCGCCCCCACTTCCGCCGATCCCGACTCCCGTCAACGGCAAGAGCGTCACGATCGCGCCGAAATCGGGACGGGTCCTGGTCAAGGTCCCAGGCTCAAACAGATTCGTCCCGCTCAGCGGCCTCGCCTCAGTTCCGGTCGGCTCGATCATCGACGCGACGAACGGCCGGGTGACGCTGACCTCGGTCGACGCGAACGGGGTCACCCAGACCGCCGATTTCTACGAGGGTCGCTTCCAGGTGCTTCAGAGGGCGGGCGGCGCGCTGGTGACGCTACGACTGCGCGGCGGCGACTTCAGCTCCTGCCCGAAGCCCGGCGGAAGCAGCGCCCACGCCGCGAAGAAATCCGGCCGCAGGCTCTGGGGCTCCGGAAGCGGGCGCTTCCGCACCCAGGGCAACTTCGGCTCGGCCTCGGTCATGGGGACGATCTGGCTGACCGCCGACCAGTGCAACGGGACCTTCTTCAAGGTTCGCAGGGGGGTCGTGAAAGTCGCCGACTTCGTTCTCGACAGGACCATCTCACTGGCCGCCGGGAGGAGTTACCTGGCGAAAAAGCCGTAGGTCCAAAACGCTTGCGCGGTTCGCGGTTCCGCCGTACCTTCTCTCCTTGCCTTGAAGCTGGATCATCTGCTCGTAGCCGTTTCCGTGCTGGTCCTGGCCACCGGGTGGGCGGCTGCGAGGGCGGATGCCGCCGAAACCGTGATCGGCTTCGATGACCAGCCGACCGGCGCCACCATCGCCAACCAGTACGCCAGCCAGGGGGTCACGTTCGACGTCGAGCCGAGCGGTCCGGCCGAACTGCACCCCCGGATCGTCGAACCACCAAGCGGCGAGCCCCATTCCTCGCCGAAGGTGCTCGACGTGAGTCAGAAGTGCGGCAGCGAGTTCGCCGAAGCGCACATGTGGGCCCGCTTCGCCGCCGGCCGCGACTATGCCCGCATCTACGTCGGAAACGTGGAACCGACGGAAGGTCACACGGCCGCGATCGTCCTCCAGGGCTACGACCTCGGCGGCAACGCGATACCAGCCGCGAAGGACACCGAGAGCATCGCCGGGAAAGGGGTCGACACCAGCCTCGAAGTCTCGGACTCCGAATCCAACATCAGCTACCTCGAGCTGGCGGGCGCAACGACCTGTCACGTCGCAGTCGACGACCTTGCCTTCGAATCGGTGCCGAGCACGATCCCGCCCGATTTCGGCCTCTCGGCACCCAGCCTCGCGACGACCCTGACCCCCGGGGGCTCGGCGAGCGTGCCGCTGGTCCTGCACCGGAACTCGACCTCCACCGGGCCGATCAGCTTCGCGGTGAGTGGGCTGCCGCCGGGGGTGAGCGCAAACGTCAGCCCCAATCCGAGCAGCGGCCCGGATGGCAGCGCGCTCAGCCTTGGCCTCAGCGTTGCATCCAACGCACCGCCGGTCTCGAACAGCGTCGTCACCGTCGAGGGCATGCCCAGCCCGGGCGCGGGCCAGCTCGATCGTTCCGTGAAAGTCCCGGTCTCGGTGGCGGGCAACTACGACCTGCGGGCGCAGGGGCTCGAAGTGACGCAGGGGATTCAGCGCGAAGGCGAACTGAAGCCGAGCGGCAGCGACGAGTCGGGCGCCAGCTACGACGGGGTCGACCTGATCTCCCACAAGCGGACCGCGGTGCGCTTCTTCGCCGACGCCCACGGTCAGATCGCGTCCGGGATCAAGGAAGTCGGAGCCCTTCTCTACGGCTTCAGGGACGGGCGCGAACTGCCCGGCAGCCCGCTCCGGCCCGACTACGGCCCGCCCTCGACCAGGGTCGGGGGCCCGGGGTTGACGAGCATTCAGGAGAACAACCCCGCCCCGGTCCTCGAACCCGAGCGGACGAGCAACGAACACGCCTACACCTTCACCCTGCCCGTGTCCTGGACCTCGGGAACGATCAGCGTGCGCGGGCGTGTCTTCCAGGAACCCGGATTCCCGCAGCCGGGACGTCGGCCCGAGTGCTCGACGGCCGAATGCAGCGGCAACAACAGCTTCACCGTCAAGGGCGTCGGCTTTCACGACACGAAGACGGTCGAGCTCGACACCGTTGCGCTGGAGACGAACGGCGAACTGCCGGTTGCCGCCAGCGTCGCCACCGAAGACGCAAGACTGGTGGCGCCACTGGCCGACCCCGGCTGGAACCCCCGCAACCCCAACGATGGCTTCACGGTGCTGCCCTACCAGGGAATCGTCGACGTCAGCGACATCGTCAACGACAACAGCAGAGGTGAAACCGACAAGGGGTCGGCCGTCCACGGTCGGGTGAGGGGATGGGCGGCGGGCATGGGCTATCCGAACTTCTCGACGATCGGCATCGGGATCGGCGGGTTTCGCGGCGTCACCGGAGACGGCGGCATCGAAAGCGGATTCGAAAGCGCCTTCGGCACCTTCGGGAACATCGCCGCGGTCGGCTTGAATCCAGCGAACCCTCGCGAAAACCGGCCGCTGACCGGAGTCGCCCATGAGATCTTTCACCAGTTCGGCCTCGACCACGCGAGCGGAGAATGCGGCGGCGGCGAAGAAAACCAGAGCTGGACGCCGTGGCCGCTGAAGCAGGGTGAGACCCACGCCTCGGAGGCGGCCGTGCTGGGCGTTCCGAGCGGAGACCCCGACTCGACCGAAGGGTTCGGCCAGCTGCTGGGGATCGGGTTGAGGATGGACTCCTACCCGTACCGGATAGTGGCCGACGGCGTCAGCTGGGCGCAGAACATGGATCTGATGTCCTACTGCGCGAAGAACACGGGGGGTTTCGTCGGCGGCGACCCGGGTGTCTGGGTCTCGCCGATCAACTGGGAGGCCGTCTACCGAGCGTTCGCCACGAGCGGCGGCGCGCAGTCATCCCGTTCGGCAAGGGGCGGGGCGCGTCGGCGCAGTGTCCGCATCAACCGCAAACGCCTGCGCGTGACGGGCTATCTGACGGGATCGAGCTTCAGCTTTGCCAGCGTCGGTCCGCAGGTCGGGCCGCCGCAGAAGGCCGGAGCCTCGGACTTCACGCTGCTCGCGCGAGGCCGCCGAGGCCAGGTCCTGCACAGCGTCGCGATGGCGGCGCAGCGCCTCCACCAGGACCAGGTCGCCGCGCTGCTGGAGCTCTCCGCGGAAGTCCCCAGCGCTGGCGTCGAGAGCGTCGAAGTGCTGAACAACGGCGTCGCGATCGCGAAGCGCGAGCGCCCCGCGCGCCGGCCCAAGGTGCGGGTCCTGGCACCGCGGCGGGGATCGGTGGTCGGAGGTCGGGGCGCCGTGGCGGTGAGGTGGAGGACCGCCGGCGGCGGCGGCAGGGACCGCACCGCGTCGGTCGACTTCTCAACCGATGGAGGGCGGACCTGGCGGGCGGTCTACGTCGGGCCGGACCGCGGCCGGGCGAGCATCCCCGGGAGCTATCTCGCGGCGGCCCGCCGCGCACGGCTCCGGGTGCGGGTCAACGACGGCTTCGACGAAGCGGTCGCGACCTCGGCCATCTTCACCAGCCGCGCTGCGCCCCCGCTCGTGACGATCGCCAGGACCCCCGGCGCGCTCCCCGGAGACGCGCGCCTGCAGCTGTCGGGGCAGGCCTTCCAGGCGGGCCCGACGGCGCTCAGGGGGAAGAGGCTGCGCTGGTTCGACGGCTTGGTTCCGCTCGGCAGCGGGACGGAGATCATGGCCGGTCCGTTCCCTCCGGGGAAGAACCACATTCGGCTCGTCGCTCACGGGATCGGTGGATCGACCTCCACGACCGGGGTGACCGTCAGGGTCAAGCCCGTCCGGCTTCCGTTCCTGCGGCTCTCGATTTCCAGGAAGGCTCCGCCGAGGGCGAGGAGGATCGTGATCCGGGCACGCTCGGCGGTGCCGGCGCTTCTGACCGTCAACGGGAGCAGGCACAAGCTTGGGAAGAAGAGCAGGAAGCTGCACGTCGCGATCCGACCGCGACGGCGTTCATGGCTCCACCTGGAGGTGACGGCGGGCGGGGTCCGGACGGCGTTCGCCGCGCTCGTCAGGAGGGCCGGCGGCTCGGTCGGCTGACGCGCTCTCGGCATCCGGGATTCGTCCAAACCCGGCCCGAAACCTAAAGAGATTCGACCATATGCCGAAAACTCGGTACGGTCCGAACCTCTCCCACCGTCTCGTCCCCATGGCCATCCCCCAGTCGACAGCGAGCGCGAAGAAACCGAAAGGGCGGCACCGCAGGCACCGGCGGCATGTCTGGAAGGAGAAGCACTACCGCTGGGTCGAAACCCCGGACGGCGACTGGCGGATCGAATCTTTCATCGTCCGCTACAAACACAAACCGCCTCGCCACCACTATCGCGGGCCGGGCCCCAAGCCGCCGAAACGGGTCCGCGTCGCCCCGGTCGTCGTCAACGCCGACCCGCGCCCGGCCGGCGCCTACCAGGGCCCGTTCGGCCGTGACCAGGCGGTGCGCCTGCTCGACCGGGCGGGGTTCGGCGCGATCCCCGGCCAGGCCGAGCAGCTCGCCTCGCTGGGCCTCGTCGGCGCCGTCCAGTCGCTGACGCGGCCGAGCGGCTCGGCGACGCTGACCGGCCCCGCGCCCGTCGACGACCAGGGCGACCCGATCGCTCCAGCCGACGCCTGGGGCCACGACCACCTCTGGTGGCTCGACCGGATGATCCGGACCAGTCAGCCGCTGGTCGAGCGGATGGCCCTGGTCCTCCACGACTGGTTTGCGACCTCGAACGCGAGTGTCTCGACCGCGCAGCAGATGATCGACCAGTCGAACCTCTTCCGCTCCGCCTGCTTCGGCTCGTTCCTCGACCTCTTCATGGCGGTCACGGTCGACCCGGCGATGCTCCAGTGGCTCAACGGCAACGAAAACCACAAGCAGGCCCCGAACGAGAACTACGGCCGCGAGATGATGGAGCTGTTCTCGCTCGGCGCCGACCGCGGCGCCTACACGGAGGACGACATCCGCGAACAGGCGCGATCGCTGACCGGTTGGCGCAACGACTACGGGGAACTCGGCGCCTACAACTTCCGCTTCGACCCGAAACGCCACGACACCGGCACTAAGACCGTCTTCGGCCGAAGTGGCAAGTGGGAATGGCGCGACGCCTGCCGCCTCTGCGTCGAAAACCCCCTCCACCCCTCGTTCTTCGTCGAAAAGCTCTGGAGCTACTTCGTCCCCCAGCCGCCGTCGGAACCGACCCGCGACACGCTGATGACCACCTACCGCGGCTCGGGCTGGGAGATCCGCCCGGTGCTCGAGGAAATCCTGATGAGCCCGGACCTCTACCAGGGTCCGCCGATGGTGAAGCCCCCGGTCGTCCACCTCGCCTGGATGCTGCGAAAGCTCAGCCGCGGCATCGACACCGAAGCCTGGATCTGGCTCTGCGACCAGGCGGGGCAGCTGCTGTTCTGGCCGCCGAACGTCTCCGGCTGGGACGACACGCGCTGGCTCGACACTTCGCGGATGCGGGCGCGCTGGAACATGGTCGACTACGCCCTCGACGGCACCTCGGTCGACGCCTGGGGCTCGGAATACAGCACCACCGAGACTCCTGAGGAAGCGCTCTCGCGGGCACTCGCCTCATGGCGGAATCCGACCCTTCGCGACGAACACCGGAACGAGCTCCTCGACTTCGGCCGCCGCGTCGAGGGCCTGGCGGTTGCCGACTGGCAGCAGGGCCCGTACCGGGCGCTGCGCCAGAACGCCCTCCTGCAGCTGATCGGCATCAGCCCCGACGTGATCCTGCAATGAGGGGAGCCTGAGATGCACAACTGCTGCAGCAACTACACCCGCTCCCAGCTCCTGCGATCGGCCGCGGCCGAGGCCGGGAAGGGCCTGCCCTCGATCGAGCCCGGGATGCCGACGCCGGCAGGAACCGGCCTCTCGCGCCGCAGCTTCCTATCCTGGAGCGCCGGCCTCGCGCTCTCCGTCTACGGGGCCTCGAAGATCCCGCTCGCGGCGTTCGAAGAGGGGATCGCGGAGGCGGCGCAGAGCGACAAGATTCTCGTCTCGGTCTTCTTCGACGGCGGCATCGACGCGCTCAGCGTCCTCGCCCCGGTCGGCGACCCTCGCTACGCCCAGCTGCGGCCGAACCTGGCGCTATCGCCCGAAGCGGGGACCGAATTCACCGAGGACCCGACCCTGCGCTGGCACCCCGCGGCCGAAGGGCTGTCGACCCTGCACGCCGAGGGCAAGGTCAGCGTCTTCCCGGCGATCGGGTACGAACACCCGGACCAGTCGCATTTCACGTCGCGGCACTATTACGAGATCGGCGAGCTCGAGATCGGTTTCCGGACCGGCTGGCTCGGCCGCTACCTCGACCTCGTCGGAACCGATGACAACCCGCTCCAGGGGCTCTCGATGGACGGCCGGCTCTCGCCGATGATCGCGACCGCCGACAAGCCGGTCGCGGCGATCGACAGCGTCGACGGCTACGACCTCTGGTCCCCGGTCGGCGAACCCGTCTCGGGCGAGATGTTCAAGAGCTTCGCCAAGTTCGGGTCGCTGCCGGTCGACTCGCCCGGTCTCGGCCAGGTGCGGCGGGCGACGACCCAGACCGAGAAGCTGCGCCAGGACCTCGGCGGGGTCGGCGACTTCTCCAGCCCGGTGACCTACCCGGAAACCGACTTCGGCCACAAACTGGCGGGGCTCGCCGCCTACCTCGCGCTCGGGCTGCCGCTCAACGTGGTGACGATCAGCGCCGTCGGCGGCTACGACACTCATGCCGACGAGGCGGGCGACCTCGACCGCAACCTGCGTGAGACCTGCGAAGGGCTGCTCGCGTTCCAGCGCGACCTCGAGGCGCGCGGCCTCGCCGACCGGGTCCTGGTCGAGATGTGGAGCGAGTTCGGCCGGCGGCCGGAGGAGAACGGCTCGGCCGGAACCGACCATGGCGCCGCCGGCTGCGCCTTCGTGGTCGGGTCGCAGGCCAAGGGCGAGATGGTCGGCGAATTCCCCGGCCTGGCGACGCTCGACGCCCAGGACAATCTCCGGTCGACGAGCGACTTCAGGGCGATGTACTGCTCGCTGCTCGAGCAGTGGCTCGGGCAGGACGCGGATCCGATCATCCCCGGCGCCTCCGGCTTCGCGCGGCCGGCGCTGGTGAAGGCGTGAGGAGGGCGGCGGTCGCGATCGGCGCGCTGGCGCTGGCGGCGTTCATCGCCGGCCCCCTCCCGGGCGCGGCGAGTCGCGACGACGCCCTGTCCTCGGTCCCCTGCACCTGGAAGCGCCACTCGAAGCGGGTCGTCAGGCACGTCCGGCGGCACGGCAGGGTGCGGCGGGTCGTCCGGATCAAACACTGGTGGACGTGCGCTCGCCCGCCGGCACCGCCCGGGCTCGGCGGCGGCGCGCCGACCGCGCCGGGAGCCGGCCAGCAGCCGAGCGAAGAAGGGCCGACCGTCGGCAGGCTCGGCGTCAAGGCCTCCGAGTACAAATTCGTCCTCTCGCGCCCGAGCCTTCAGGCGGGGGAAGCGATCGTCGAGCTCGACAACCAGGGCGAAGATCCCCACAACCTGAACCTCCAGCTCGCCGACGGGGAAGGGCCCGAATACCACGTCGGCGAAGTCGGCTCCCAGAAACGGACCAGCCAGCGCTTCACGCTGCCGGCCGGGACCTACCGGCTCTGGTGCAGCATCCCGGGCCACGAAGAACTGGGGATGAAGGCGACGCTGACGGTCACCCCCTGAGGGTCAGCGCAGCTCCCCCGCCTCGCAGTTTTCCGAGCGCCCCCAGCCCGGCAGCCCGTCGCAGTGGTCGTAGCCGCCGCCGCCGTAGAGGCGGTCGGGGCTCGGCCCGCCGAACAGGCGGTCGTCGCCGCCTTCGCCGTGGCAGCCGTCCTCGCCGGCGCCCATCCGGCAGACGTCGTTGCCCGGCCCGCCCCAGCATCCGTCGCTGCCGGCGCCGGTATGGCAGTAGTCGTCGCCGGCGCCGCCGACGCAGTCGCTGTTCTTGTTGCCGGTGATGCAGATGTCGCGCGAGGGCCCGCCGACGCAGCGGTTGCGCCGCGAGCCTTCCGAGTAGCAGGTGTCGGGCTCGCCGTTGCCGATGAACTTGTCGGAGCCGGCACCGAGATACGCGGTGAGAGGGACCGGCATCCTGTTCAGAACCCGGACGAGGTCGCCGGAGGGGCCCATCCGGACGACGATCGAGCCGACGTCGCGCAGCGGGCAGGAGGCGGCCATCCGGTGGCGCGTGAAGTGGCAGCCGCGCGGGTGGGCGCGCGCCATGTATCCCTGCACGACCAGCCGCCTGCCCTTCACCTGTAGTTCGAGGGTCGAGCCCGAGTTGGCGCCGTGAACGACGATCTGACCCTCCGGGACCGCGCTCCCGGCCCCCACACCGAGGACGAGCGCAAACGAGCACGCTGTCGCCACGGCCAGGGACCGCGCTCCACCCTTAACCCCCGTCAGCGCTTGCATACCAAGAATTATGGAGAGGGTAATTGATCCGGCAGTCGCCTGCAGAGCCGAATAAGCCGACGCCCGGACTTGAACCGGGGACCCTTCATTACGAGCGCGATATCTGGGTCCGTTCCGGTTCGGCCCAAGGCGATCCCGTCCAGTTGGTTCGATCTGGTCTGGCCCATAACTGCCGAGCCGGGGACACGTTTCGGGATACGATTGACCAACTTGGCCAAGTTCGATAGTTTTTCAGCGTGGCCACGTTCAGCATCGGAGAGGCGAAGACCAATCTCTCGAAACTCGTCGCGCTTGCCGAGAAGGGTGAGCCGGTGGAGTTGCGCCGGGGCAAGCAGCCGGTCGTGAAGCTCGTCCCGATCTCGAAGCGCGGAGCCGCCCGACGTAAGCCCGGTGCCCTTGCCGGCCAAATCAAGATGGCCGACGATTTCGACGTCTGGCCCGAGGACATGGCTCGCAGTCTCGGGATTGTCGACTGAGGCTGCTTGCAGACACCCATGCTGCGCTCTGGTGGCTCAGCGATGACTCGCGGCTTTCCGATCCCGCACGTGAGGCGATTGCCGGGGCGGAGGAGCCGCTCGTCAGCGCCGGGACCCTTTTCGAGGTGTCGATCAAAGCGTCGCTTGGCAAATTGGAGGTCGCCGAGGAGTGGGCGGACGAGCTGTTGGCGGAGGGATTTGCCCTGCTTCCGATCTCCGTCAAGCATGCCGCTGCTTACCGCCGCCTTCCCTACGTCGAGCTCGGCGGAAAGCGTCAACGCGATCCGTTCGACCGCCTGCTCGTCGCGCAGGCGGAGACCGAGCGGGTTCCCCTGGTCAGCTGCGATCCCGGGATCGTCGCCCATGGCGTCGCGACGATCTGGTGATCCAAGCCGACGCCCGGACTTGAACCGGGGACCCCTTCATTACGAGTGAAGTGCTCTACCAACTGAGCTACGCCGGCGGGGTGGCACATTCTAGGAGCGAACGGGCCGCGGTTCCGTCGCGGCCGGCCGCGAGCATTCGCGGGGT
>DATBHH010000048.1:0-12593 GCA_036557525.1 Solirubrobacterales bacterium
CCGGTGACCACCGCGTCGCCCCAGGGCCGTTTCTTCTGCATTTCGAAGTCGTAGGTCCGGTGGCGGACGAAGGTGTCCAGCTCCTCGAACGAGCCGGGGTCGAGCAGCTTCTCGACCCGCTCGCGGGCCGTCATCTTGCCCTTGGCGTGCTGTTTCTCCACCGCCTCCTCGGAGGCCGAGTGGATCGCCGCCTCGCGCAGCTCGCGCAGGTAGGCGAGCTTCTCGTCGTGCGTCTCCGGATTCCGTTCCCGCATCGGAGCGCGGAGTCTATGCAGAGGGGCCCGCCGAGGCGGGCCCCTCAGACCTCCCGGACTGCGTCTGCAGCCGCCTAGAGTTCGGCGCAGACCGCGTGGACCTCGATTTCCCATTCGACGGGGTCGGCGCCGCCGATCGGCCGTGCCTGGGCAAACCATCCGGTCGCCTTGCCGCCGCTGTCGAAGCTGGGCGCGCTCTGGGTCATCGCGACTTTGGTGGTTTCTTCGCCGGCGCCGGTCAGGATCTTCGCGCCGCCGCCGATCGCCTGCTTGCCGTTCGGGCAGACCGCGGTCGCTCCCTTCGGTTCGGCGGAGGCGTCTTTGACCGATTTCGCGGTCACGTAGCTGACGTTCTTGACCAGCTGGCCGAGGATCGACGACGAGAGCTTTGCGCCGGTCACGGATTCGTTGCCGAGCTTGCCGGTGGTCACCGCTTCGGCGTTGATCTTGTTGCTCGTCACCGCGTTGGTGGCGAGCTTGGCGTCCGTCACCGCCCCGTTTTGGATTTTCGCGTTGGTGACGACCCCGCCGCCGAGCTCGACCGCCCGGACCGAGCCGTCGGCGATCTGGGTGCCGCCGACCGCCGATGCGCCGATCTTCGATGAGATCACCGCGCCGTTGCCGATCTTGCCGGCGGTCACGGCCAGGTTCTTGATTTTCGGCGTCGTCACCGCGCCCTTGGCGATGCTCTTGGTCTTGACCGAGTTCTTGGCAGCGGTCGCCGCATAGGTGACCCCGCTGAGCGCCACGAACAACGCCATCGCCGAGAGCACGTTGGCGACGTTGAGATGCCTCTTCAGGTTCTTCACGTCGAAACGCTCCTTCCAGGGCGCTCAGGCCCCGATTTGATCTTGCCCTCCGACAACACTCAGGCGCTGTCGAAGGGTTGCTTCTGCGGCTCGGCGAGCCGGTCGAGAATCCGCTCGAGATCGGTGAGGAGGAGCCCGGAGCCCTCCGGCGCGCGCACCTCGACCCGCGTCCCAAAGCCCTTCTCGGCCATCGTCACCTCCACCCCCTCGACGGCGTCGACGAGCTCTGCCAGCTCCGGTTCGGACTTGACAAGGGTCCTCGAGACTTCGAGCATGGCTCCCGCTTCAACCGGCGGCGTGGTGTTCCTGCCCGGAGCATCCAATTGGGCGACCTCGTTCAGGCAGAGAATCCCCGGCCGCGCGGCCGGCCTCCGGCCTAGAAGAACGCGCCGCCGCGGTATTCGCCGAAGACGTCGCGCATCGCGCCGCAGACCTCGCCGATCGAGGCGCCCGCGGCGAGGGCGGCGCGGATCGGGTGCAGGAGGTTCCCGTCGCCGCGCGCGACTTCGCGGAGACCCTCGAGCCTCTCCTCGACCGCGGCCGGGTCGCGGTTCTCCTTGAACGCCTTCAGCCGTGCGAGCTGGCGTTCCTCGGACTCGGGGTCGACGCGGAGGATGTCGACGTCGTCGATCTGGTCGGTGACGTACTTGTTGACGCCGACGACGATGTCCTGGCCGCTTCTGTAGCGCTCGTGGTAGGAGAGGGCGGACTCCTCGATCTCGCGCTGCATGAACTCGAGCGCCTCGACCGAGCCGCCGAGCTCCTCCACCTTGGCCATCAGCTCCCCGGCGCGGAGCTCGATCTCGTCGGTCAGCGACTCGACGAAGTAGGAGCCCGCGAATGGGTCGACGGTGTCGGCGGCGCCCGACTCATGGGCGAGAACCTGCTGGGTACGGAGTGCGATCCGGGCCGAGCGCTCGGTCGGCAGCGCCAGCGCCTCGTCGAAGCCGTTGGTATGGAGGCTCTGGGTGCCGCCGCAGACGGCGGCGAAGCCCTGCAGGGCGACGCGGATGATGTTGACCTCCGGCTGCTGGGCCTGGAGGGTGACGCCGCCGGTCTGGGTGTGGAACCGGATCTTCATCGAGTTCGGGTCCTGGGCGCCGAATCGCTCGGCGACGATCTCTGCCCACATCCGCCGCACCGCGCGGAACTTGGCGACCTCCTGGAAGACGTTGTTGTGGCCGTTGAAGAAGAAGGCGAGTCGGGGCGCGAACTCGTCGATCTTCAGGCCCCGGTCGAGCGCCGCGTCGACGTAGGCGATCGCGTTGGAGAGGGTGAAGGCGACCTCCTGGACGGCCGAGCAGCCCTTCTCGCGGATGTGGTAGCCGGAGATCGAGATCGTGTTCCATTTCGGCACGATCCGATGGCAGTACTCGAAGATGTCGGTCGTCAGCCGCATCGTCGGCGCCGGCGGGTAGATGTAGTTGCCGCGGGCCATGTACTCCTTCAGGACGTCGTTCTGGACCGTGCCGCGCAGCTTCTCGGAAGGGACGCCCTGCTCCTCGCCGACCAGCTCGTAGAGCAGCAGCAGGATCGCCGCCGGAGCGTTGATCGTCATCGAGGTCGAGACCTGGTCGAGCGGGATCTCCTCGAAGCAGATCCGCATGTCCTCGATCGTGTCGATCGGGACCCCGGTCCGCCCGACCTCCCCGCGGCAGAGGGGATCGTCGGAATCGCGTACCAAGTGGGTCGGCAGGTCGAAGGCCATCGAGAGTCCGGTCGAGCCGTGCTCGATCAGGTAGCGGTAGCGCTCGTTGGTGTCTTCGGGAGTGGCGAAGCCCGCGTACTGGCGCATGGTCCAGAGCCGGTCGCGGTACATCCCCTCGTGGATGCCGCGCGTGAACGGCGGCTCTCCGGGCCGGCCGAGGCGCTCTTCGAGGCCCGGGGCGACGTCGTCCTCGGTGTAAAGGCGCTCGATCTCGATCCCGGAGTCGGTGAAGACGCGGTCGTCGTCGGGGCCGACGACGGGCGCGATCGTGCGGTGGATCTCGCCCGCGGCGGCGTTTTTTCCGTCACTCGCCATATGCGGAGGATATTGCCGGGCGGGGCCCGGCGGCTCACAGCCGATCCTCAGGCTTCGCTCGCTGCGCGAGCCAGATCGAGGCGCTTGCGCTCCGCGCTCAGTCGGTGGCGCCGACGAGGCGCTCGATGCCCGACTGCTCGATCGTCCGCTTCAACCCGTCCCCGAGGGCGACCTCCGGTTCCCAGCCGAGCAGGTCGCGGGCGCGGGTGATGTCGGGCCGGCGCTGCTGAGGATCGTCGGTCGGCAGCTGCTCGAAGACGATCTCCGAGCGCGACTCGGTCACCTCGATCACCTTCTTCGCCAGTTCGAGCAGCGTGAACTCGTCGGGGTTGCCGATGTTGACCGGCTGATGGGCATCGGACTCGGCGAGGGAGACGATGCCGCGGATCAGGTCGTCGACGTAGCAGAAGCTTCGGGTCTGCTCGCCCTCGCCGAACACGGTCAGTGGCTGGTCCTGGAGCGCCTGGCGGAGGAAGGTGGGGATCGCACGGCCGTCGCGGGCTCGCATCCGGCTGCCGAACGTGTTGAAGATCCTCACGATCGAGGTGTCGACGCCCTGCTGGCGGTGGTAGGCCATCGTCAGCGCCTCGGCGTAGCGCTTGGCCTCGTCGTAGACCCCGCGCGGCCCGATCGGGTTGACGTGGCCCCAGTAGTCCTCGGTCTGGGGGTGGACCTGGGGGTCGCCGTAGACCTCGCTGGTCGAGGCGAGCAGGAACCGGGCCCGCTTGAACTTGGCGACGCCGAGCATGTGGTGGGTCCCATGCGAGCCGACCTTCAGCGTGTGGAGCGGCAGCCGCAGGTAGTCGATCGGGCTCGCCGGCGAGGCAAGGTGGTAGACGAAGTCGACGTCCTCGGGGATGTCGACACGCTCGGTGATGTCGATGTTGCGGAACTCGAACCGCTCGTCGCGGATGTGGTGGATGTTCTGCAGCGACCCGGTCTCGAGGTTGTCGATGCAGATCACCCGGTGGCCCCGCCCGAGCAGGTGCTCACAGAGATGGGAGCCGAGGAAGCCGGCCCCGCCGGTGACTGCGCATGTGCTCATCGCCGGCCGATGCTACCGAGCGACGGCCACTCCGGGCCGAATTCCCGGCTTCCGGACTAGGGGTTCCAGCGCATGAACCAGACCTGGGGACCGCCGCCGGGCGGGTCCATGTCCTCGACGACCCGGAATCCGCAGCGGCCGTAGATCGACACGTTGTCGGGTGTCCCGGTCGAGAGGAAGGCGCCGGCGCCATCGGCCGGGCCCGGGCAAGCCCGGCCTCGGGGCCGGCCGGTGCGACCTCGATCGGCGAGTCGCCCATTCCAGCGCCCAGACTAATCACGCATTTGCTGCAATTTCCGATTTTTTCTCGACCAATCCGTGGCAGTTGGGGGGAGAAAAGCCGGATTTGCGAGTTTGGACCCGGGTCAGTCCAACCTTGAAGCCGTCCCGGTGCACCGGGGTGTGTGCAGCGGGAGGTGTGTCTCAAATGGAGCAGGAGTCGATCGCGATCGAGACGCCGGGCGTCGACATCGCCGCACGGAAGCGCGCCGCGGTTGAGCTGATCGGCCAACACGGCGGCTCGCTCCGCCGTACGGCGCGCCGCTACTCGCTCAACCCGGAGGACGCAGAGGACGCCTACCAGCGCTCGCTCGAGATCCTGCTGACCAAGGCACCGAACGTGCGGATGAACGACCTCGTCCGCTGGACGCACACCGTGATCAAGCACGAGGCGCTCGCCGTCCGCCGCAAGCGGGAGCGAATGCTCGGCGGCGTGCCGCAATCGGCCGAGGACCCGAGCCGGGAGGACTGGGTCGCGCTGATCCCGGCGACCGGAGACGGCCCCGACCTCCAGGTGGAGCGCGGCGAGCGGATCGCAAGAAGCCGCGAGGCTCTGCAGACGCTGAAGCCCGCCGAGCTGCGGGCGCTCACCCTCCTCGCCGAGGGCTACTCGTACGCCGAGATCGGCGAGATCACGGGCTTCTCGAGGACCAAGGTGAACCGTTGCCTCGCCGAGGGACGGGAGCGTTTCCGCAAGCTCTTCGCCCGCAGCGAGGATGGCAGCCGCTGCGCCGAGATGCGGCCGCTGCTCTCGGCCTTCTGCGATGGCGAGGCCGGCGCCAGGCAGGTCGAAGCCGTACGGGAGCATCTCCGAGCCTGCGCCGGATGCCGGGCGACGATGCGCGCCTACCGCGCGACACCGGGCGCCGCCGCCGCGCTGGCGCCGATCGTCCCAGCGCGCACCGCCCTCGATCGCCTCCACGATCTCGGCGCCGCAATCCAGTCGCGGCTGCCCATCGGTGGCGGCAGCGGCGACTCGGCCATCTCCCAGGTCGCGGCCGCGGGCGGGACCCGCGGGGCGGGAATGGCTGCGCTGACGAAACTGCTGACCATCTGCGCCGGCGCCGCCGGAGGCGCGGCGGCCTGCGTCGCGGCCGGGATCACGCCGGCCCCTCTGATCGCGCACCCCGAAAAGGCGCCTACGATCGAGCGCGTCTCCAAGACCGCGTTCGAGGATCCCAGGTCGGAACCGGTCGAACCGGCGCCCCCGGCCACCGACCCCGAACCCGCTCACGACCCGGCGCCGACGCGGGAACCGACCGATCGCGAACCGGCTCCCGAACCCCAAGCGCCGCCCCCGCCGCCGCCGGCGCCCGAAACCTCGGCCGGGGCGGTCGAATACACGCCGCCTCCACCGGGTCCCGCCCCGGCCCCGAGCGGAGGCGAATCGCCGGCGCCGAGCAGCGGCAGCGCCGCCGGGGAGTTCGGGCCATGATGGCGCGCGGCGCGCTTCTGGCCGTGGTGACGGCGTTGGCCCTGGCGAGCCCCGGCGCCGTCGGCTCCGCCGGGGCGCGGCCGCCGGCCCCGAGCGGGCTCGAGGTCGAGGGCGGCCAGGAAGCCTGGCACCGTGTGAACCGGTTCCACCTGAGCTGGGGGCTGCCCGACACCGGGTTCAGCCTGCCGGTCTCGGCCACCGACTACCTGGTCCGCAACGCGTCGGGAACGGTGATCGCGGAACAGCGGTTCGGCGGGCCGATCGAACGGACCGACGTTCAGGTCCCGGGCCCGCCCGGCCTCTACACGGCCGAGGTCTGGCTCGAGGACATGGTCGGTGGCGGGCCCCACGCGGCCGTCGCGCTTCGATATGACGACAGCCGCCCGCCGCCGGCGGCTGCCAGGCAGCCGGACGGATGGATCGGCCGCGCCGATTTCCCCCACCTGATCCGAATCGAGCACCCGCAGGGCCCGCTGCCGGTGTCCGGGATCCGCGGCTATGCGGTCTCGGTCGACCGCTCTCCCGACGGCCGGCCCTGCGAAAGTGCCAGCAGCTGCTCAGAGACCGAGACCGACCTTCGGGGAGGCATCGGCGACGACTCGATGCCGATCGCCGAACTCCCGGAGGGAGAGAGCCACGTCCACGTCGTCGCGGTGTCCGGGGCGGGGGTGAGCTCGGCCGCGGTCGGGGACACGGTCCTGCGTGTCGATCGGACCGACCCGGTGAGCCACCTCCGCGGCCTGCCCGACGGGTGGACGAACCGGGCGGTCGCGGTGACCGCGGCGGCGGCCGACTCCGGATCTGGGATGGTCGGCGGCGGCGCCTTCACCGCGATCCGAATCGACGGCGGCACGCCGACCGTCGCCGACGGCGACTCGGTAAGCGCGACGGTGATCGGCGACGGCATCCATCGCATCGCCCACTACGCCCAGGATGCGGCCGGCAACGTCAACGACGGCTCGACCCGGAACGGCGTCCGCAATCTCGCCCCCGCGGTGGCCACGGTGGGGATCGACCGCGAGCCGCCGGAGGTCACGTTCATCACCTCTCGCGACCCCGCCGACCCGGAGCTGATCCGCGCCTGGGTGACCGACCTGCTGGCCGGCCCCAGCGACGCGCGCGGCTCGATCGGGGTGCGAGCGGCGGGATCAGGCGACAGGTTCCAACCGCTCCCGACCGAGGTCCTTCCCAACGCCCTTCGGGCCCGCTGGGACTCGGAGGCGTATCCACCGGGTCGATATGAGTTCAGCGCCACCGGCTACGACGCGGCGGGCAATTCGGGCGTCGCTGCTCCGATCGTCCTCTCGAACCCGCTGAAGACGCCGACGACGCTCAGGATCGGGTTCGGCGGGGAGACGTTCGTCTGGCAGAACTGCAGCCGGAGCCGGGGGCGCCGCCGCTGTCACCGCGAAGCGGTGTCCGGGCTCGAGAGCCGGCCGGGGAGCCGAATCGTCCCCTATGGCCGGGGGACGCTCGTCAGCGGGCTGCTGACGACGGCCTCGGGGTCGCCGGTGCCCGGCGCCCCGGTCCGCATCCTCGAGCTGTCGGGTCGCGGGCCGGGGAGCACCGCGAGGGTCGAGACGGTCGGGACCGATTCCGACGGACGCTTCTCGATCCGGCTGCCCGCCGGGCCGAGCCGGGAGATCTCCGCCGACTTCGACGGCAGCCGCACCCTGACCCGCTCGGCGGCCACCTCGCTGCGGTTGGGGGTGCGTGCAAAGGTGAGGATGCGCGTCTCCGCGGCGACCGCCAGGGTCGGCGGCAGGCCGGTCGTCTTCAGCGGCCGCGTCTTCAGCGGCCCGGGAGCAATCTCCGCGGACGGCAGGACGCTCTCGCTGCAGTTCCGATTGCCGGGCATCCCGTGGACCGAGTTCCGGACGGTGAGGACCGATCGGAGGGGCCGATTCCGCTATGCATACCGGTTCAGCGACGACGACAGCCGCGGCGCCCGTTTCCAGTTCCGGGCCCATGTCCCGGCACAGGGCGACTGGCCCTACGAGCCGGGGAGCTCGGGGCCAGTCGCGGTGCTGGGGATCTGAGGAGGGACTAGCGCAGCGAGGAGAGCTGCTCGCCGACCTGGTCGACGAGGTCCTGCGCGCGCGAGGTCCGATCGTCGAGGGTCTTGCGGACGCGCTGCTCGACCTCTTTGCGGTTCCGCTTCAGGGTCGTCTCGACGTTGCGGCGGCGCTTGCGGGCCTCGCGCTCGACCCGGTTGCGGGTCTTGCGGGCTTCGGTCGTCGCTTTGCGGCGAGCGGAATGACCGCGGCGCTCGGTTCGCTTGACCGACCGGCGAAGGCTGGTCCGGTAGGACTTCAGCTGCCTCTCGGCGGACTCGCGGCCGGTGAAGGGTTCGACCAGCTCGGCGACGCGGTCGCCGACCTCGAGGACGACCCCGACGGGGACGTCGACGGCGGCTTCTGCCGCGGATTTCGCCCGGTCGGCGGGGGAGGAGGGGGCTTCGACGGCGCCGTTCGGCGAGGTCTTGGACTTGCTCGATTTGGACTTGCTGGTCTTGCTCTGGGTCGGCATGAAGATGGGGCCTTTCAGGGAGTTCGGGTTCAGGGGTAGGGAGGTTCGCGAGTGTAGCGAACATATGTTCTGCGCGAACAGACGTTTGTAACCGGGCTCGGGCCCGCGGTTACAGCCGCTGTCTGAGCCACTCGTCGTGGCGGGCCGCCGCCGCCGTCACGGCCTCGACGACCTCCGCCGGCGCCTTCCGCGGCGAGCCGGCGTCGAACGGCGGCTCTGGGTCGTACTCGATCGAGAGCTGGATCCTCCGCGCCGTCTCGGAGCCGAGCTCGCGGGCAACGAGCCGAAGCGCCATGTCGATTCCGGCCGAGACGCCGGCAGCCGTGATCACCTTGCCGTCCTCGACGACCCGCTCCTCGACCGGGATCGCGCCGAGCTCGGCCAGGCGCTCGAGGCTGAGCCAGTGCGTCGTCGCGCGCTTCCCGTCGAGCAGGCCGGCGGCGCCGAGCAGAAGCGACCCGGTGCAGACCGAGGCCGTCCACTTGGTCCGGCCATCCACCTCCCGCAGCCACGACAGCAGCTGCTCGTCCTCCATCAGCGGCCGCGTCCCGATGCCTCCGGGGACGAGGAGGATGTCGGCATCGGTCACCTCGTCCAGTGAGCGGTCGGCGGCCAGGCCGAGGGCGCCTCTCTCGTCCCGGACGACCCCCTCGGTCGGGCCGACGAGCTGGACCTTCCAGCCCGGTGCCCTGCGCAGCACCTCGTAGGGCCCGACGGCGTCGAGCGCAGTGAGGCGGTCGAAGACGAGGATCGCCGTCTGCATCGCAGCCGGATGCTCGCAGCCTCAGTCGATCGCCTCAAGGCAGGGGCGGACAATACCCAGCGAGAGATCGCCGGCGGCGACCCCGACCGGGTAGCGGGCCTCGATCCCGAGGTCGGCCGCGCCGGGCTCGAGCCGGCCGAACGCGACCCGGCCGCCCGCCTCGAGGGCGATCAGCTGTGCGGCTGCGATGTCGACCGAGCGGCAGGGTCGAAGGCTCAGCATCGCGTCGAGGCGGCCGGCGCCCACGTAGCAGGCGGTGATCGCGATCGAGCCGACCACCCGCAGCCGGTAGACGCGCCCGTCGAGGGCTTCGAGCGCCGGCAGCGCCCAGCGCGGCTCGGCCGACTCGACGCCGAGCAGCTCGAGCTGCCCGCGGTCGGGGCCGACCGCGATCGCCCCGGTGCCGAGCATCGCGCCGCCGCCGCGCTCGGCGACGAACTCCTCGCCGGCGCCGAAGTCGTGGACGAAGCCGAACTCGACGTCGGCCATCGAGGGGCCGGAGGCGACGGCGATGCTGACGCTGTGCGCCGGAAGCGTCCGGCGCGCGTTGAGCGAGCCGTCGATCGGGTCGATCACCACCCGCGCCTCGCCGCCGTCCCCGAACGGCACCTCACCCCGCTCCTCGGAGACCGCGACGAATGAGGCGCCCTCGCGGGCGAGCCGCTCGAGCTCGGCGAAGACGACGTCCTCGCAGCGGCGGTCGATCGCGAGCGCCCGGTCGCCGCCCTCGCCGACCCCCTCGTAGACGGTCCGCTCCTCGATCCCCGCCGTCTCCTCGAAGATCCGGCGCTGCTCGGCGACGATCCGGCGGCAGATTCCCCGCCAATCTGCGGACAGGACGTCCATCGCGCCAATGCTATGTCGCTAGCGTTGGACAACAGCACGCCCGCCCGCGGCCGACGCGGCCGCGAGCCTGAGCGACCGACCGTCGAAATCTGGTCCGGGAGGGAGCGACGGCGAAGCAGATATGGAAAGCGAGCAAGGACAATCCCAGGACGGCGCCATACGCCATGCCGGCGGGCCGCTGCTGCTGCTGGGGGAGCCCGGCACCGGCAAGAGCGAGGCGCTCGCCCGCCGCCTCGCGAGGCTCGCCGCCGACGGTGAGGCTGCCCCTGACAGAGTGCTTCTCATCGCCTCGACAAGACCCGGAGCGGAGCGGCTGCGGATCCGGGTCGAATCGCTCCTCGAGAACCCCTACGGCGAGCTCTGGATCGGCACCTGGGACGCGATCGGCGAACGGCTCCTGCGCGAGCACTCCGACGCCGCGGGGCTCGATCCCTTCTTCGAGGTGCTCGGCCCGGCGGAGCGGCTGGCGATGCTGCTCGACCGCGTCGACGAGCTGCCGCTCCGCAGCCACGAGATCCGCGGCAATCCGGCTGGCCTGCTGGCGCGGCTGCTGGCGCGGATCGACGAGCTCAAGGCCGGCGCCGACGCACCCGACCCCGAGCTCGCCGACCTCGTCGCCGCCCACGACCGGATCGTCGCCGCGACCTGCAACCTCGACCGCGGCGACGTCTTCCTCATCCTCAACCGCCTCCACGCCGAGCGCGAGGACGTCCGCTCGGCGCTCGCCGAGCGCTTCACCCAGGTGATGGTCGACGAGCTCGAGGACACGACCGTCGCCCAGCGGGCGCTGCTGGCGGCGCTCGCGGCCGAGAACCCGAGCCACCTTTACGCGCTTGAGCCCACCCGCGCCGCCGACCTCGGCGGCTGGTACCGCGAGGTCCATCCCGCGGGCGACGTGATCCGCCTCGAGCACCTGTTCCGCGACCCCGAGGTCCGGTTCTGGCGCTGCGCAAACGAGCGCGCCCAGGCCCAGGCGGTCGCCCGCGAGGTGGAGTCGCTCCTCTCGCGGGGAATCCGCCCCGACGACGTCTGCGTCCTGATCGACGACCCGGGGATCAGGGGCGGTCCGGTCGCCGCGGCGATGGAGGAGCGCGGGATCCCGTTCCACCTCTCCGGCCCGGCGGCGCTGTTCCAGCGGGCCGAGGTCCGCGACGCGATCGCCTGGCTGCGGGTCCTGGCCGACCCCGCCGACTCGGCTGCCGCGGCGCGGGCGCTGACGCGGCCGCCGATCGAGCTCCCGCCGGCCGATCTAGCACGGCTGACGACGATCGCGCGGCGCCGCAAGCTCGACATGGTGTCCGCCTGCGAGGCCGCGCTCGAGAGCCCGAGGATCCCGCCCGAGGCACGCGAGCGGATCCAGGACTTCCTCAAGCTCTACGGCGATGCCTCGGCGGCTATGGAGGAACGCCGCGCCGACGTCTTCGTCCGCCGCCTGATCGAGCGGGTCGGGATCCGGCGCCAGCGCCTGTTCGCGGCCCAGCCCGAGGTGGCCGAGCGCCTGCTCGGCCTCTCGCGGCTCGCCGACCTCGCAACCGCCTGGGCCCGGCGCGAGCCGCACGGTTCGACCCGCGACTTCGTCCGCCACCTGAGCGCGGTCGCCGAGGCCGGGGTCGAGCCGGCCGGGGTGACCGAGCCGCCGGCGCCGAACTCGGTCCAGGGCCTTGCCCGCGACGCCGCCAAGGGGATGGGGTTCGACCACGCCTTCGTCCTCGGGCTCGAGCAGGACGAGAACGCCGACCGGATCGGCCGGCCGGCGCGATCGGGCCTGGTCCTCTCGCGGATCGAGCGCGACGACGGCGGCGCCAAGTCGGGGCCGTCGCCGTTCTACACCGGGGCGCTGGCTGCCGCCGGCGCCAGAGAGGAGCGCCACGCCGAGGAGCTGTTCGGTCCCGCCGAGGGCCTCCACGCGACCTACCGGAGCCTGCGCGAGGAGGTCCTCGAGGAGTCCTGGAAGGCGGGCCGCCAGCTCTCGGAGCCGCGGCTCGACACCGCTGTCGACGTCAACCGCGCCGTCGCCCGCTTCCTCGAGCTGCTGAAGCTCGCGGCACTCGCCCAGCGTCCTGGAGATGAGGCGACCGAGGAGTCGGTCGACGCCGTCAACGGGCTCCTGCGCCAGGTCGCGACGCCCGAGCAGCAGGCCGAGCTCGACGCCTCCGCCCTCGACTCCTACCTACTCGACTCCGAGCGCCGCCGCGAGGGGCGCCGCAAGCTGATCGGCGCCCGCCACGAGCCGTCGCTGGAGGCGTTCATCCCGCGCCGCGGGGACGGCGCGCTCAGCCTCTCGGCCTCCGACCTCGACCTCTACCTGACCTGCCCGCTGAAGTACAAGTTCGCCCGCGTCTTCGGGATCCCGCAGGAGCCGACGATCAACCAGCGGTTCGGGATCCTGATCCACAACGTCCTCGAGCGCTTTCACAAGGAGCCGAGCGAGGGCGGAGAGGAGGACCTCGAGCGGTTGATGGCGCTGTTCGAGGCCGGCTGGCGCCGAAGCGGCTTCGGGACCAGCGACGACGAGCTCCAGTACCGCGAGCGTGCCCGCGAGGCGCTGCGGCTCTATTGCGAGCGCGAGGGCGGCGCCGAGGGCGAACCGGTCTGGCTCGAGCGCAAGTT
>DATBHH010000049.1:0-5407 GCA_036557525.1 Solirubrobacterales bacterium
TCGTCGGGGGTCGTCAGCGAGATCCGGAAGAACCCCTCCCCGCTCGGCCCGTACATCGAGCCGGGCGAGACGACCACCGCGGCCTCCTCGAGGACGAGCTCGGCGAACGAGGTCGAGGTGTGGCCCTCGGGAACCGGCGCCCAGACGTAGATCGTTCCCTTCGGCGCCTGGACGTCGACCCCGATCTCGCGCAGCGCGCCGACGACCAGGTCGCGGCGGCGGGCGTATGTCTCATTCATCCGCTCGAGCGGCCCCGTGGGCCCGCGAAGCGCCGCGACGCCGGCGAGCTGGACCGCCTCGAACAGGCCCGAATCGACGTTCGTCTTCAGCCGCCAGTAGGTCTCGATCGCTTCCGGGTTGCCGAGGATCGCGGCGCAGCGCCAGCCGGTCATGTTGTAGCCCTTGGAGAGCGAGAAGACCTCGACGCCGACCTCCTTCGCGCCCGGGGTCGCCAGGAAGCTCGGCGCGACGTAGCCGTCGTAGGTCGTCTCCGAGTAGGCGTTGTCGTGGACGACGAGGATCTCGTGCTCACGGGCGAAGGAGACGGCCAGCTCGAAGAATCCCTCCGGGACCACCGCCCCGCTCGGGTTGTTGGGGTAGTTGAGGAACATCAGCCGAGCCCGCGCGGCCGTCTCGGCGGGGACGGCGCTCAGATCCGGTGCGAACCCGAGCTCGGGCACCAGCGGCAGCAGTTCCGGCGTCGCCCCGGCCAGGATCGGGCCGCCGGTGTAGACGGGGTAACCGGGGTCGGAGGCGAGCGCGACGCCGCCCTGGTCGAGGAACGCGAAGCAGAGGTTGTAGATGCACTCCTTGGCGCCGATCGCCGGGATCACCTCGCTCTCGGGGTCGATCTCGACCCCGAACCTCTCGTCGTAGAAATCCGAGAACGCGGCCCGGAACTCCTCGCGGCCGCGGTTGCTCGGGTACTTCTGGTTGCCGGGCTCGGCGACCGCCTCCTGCATCGCGGCGACGATGTGGGGATAGGTGGGCTCGTCGGGGTCGCCGATCCCGAGGCTGATCACGTCGATCCCGGCGGCGCGCTTGTCGGCGACCCGCCGCTCGAGCTCGGCGAACATGTAGGGAGGCATCGCCTGGAGGCGCCTGGAGGGGGCGGCGATCCCGGTCTTGGGCTCGGTGCTAGCCATCCGGGTAGAACCCTAAAGCTCGGCGAGGGCCGCCACCAGCTCGGGTGAGAGCTCCCCCGAGCAGACCGGCTCGGCCCACCCGGTCAGGGTCACGTCGAGCTCGGCGGAGACGTCGACGAGGAGCTCGCCACCGTCGAGCGCGACGGTGATCGGGCTCGGCGAGCCGCGGAGGACGGCGGTCACGGCGGCGCCGCCGGCCCCCGTCCCGGAGGAGAGCGTCTCCCCCACCCCGCGCTCGAAGATCCGGGCCCTGACCCGATCCCCGTCGATCGCGAGGAAGGAGACGTTGGTGCGGTTCGGAAACAGATCGCTGGCTTCGATCCCCGGGCCGATCTCGTCCAGGTCGAGCTGCTCGAGCTCGTCGCCTCCGACGACGATCGCGCATTGCGGGTTGCCGATCGAGACGTGTTGGAAGCGCCACTCGCGGCCGCCGGACTCGAGCGAGCCGGTCCCGTCGGCCGGGCCCGTCGGATAGTCCTTCGAGGCCGTCGCGGCGCGGCCGATCTCAACCCGGCAGGTGCGCTCCGAGGTGATCGTCGGCGTCACCGGGCCGGCGGCGGTGCGGATCGAGAACCTGTCCTCGTCGGTCCAGCCGTGGCGGCGCAGGTAGAGGATCGCCTCCCGGGCGCCGTTGCCCGAGAGCTCGGCCTCCGACCCGTCGGGGTTGAAGATCCGCAGGTCGGCGACGAACTCGGGGTCCTCGCTGCGGGAGAGGAGCAGCACCCCGTCGCCGCCGAGTCCGAAATGCGGGTCGCACAGGCGGGCGACCCGGGCCGGGCTGAGCTCCCACGGGAGCCCGTCCGCCTCGATGATCAGGTAGTCGTTGCCGAGGGCCTGCCACTTCTCGAAACGCACCGCCGCAGCCTATTCGCCGAGCGCGGCGACGATCGCGGCCGCGACCGCGGCGTCGTCCAGGCCGCCGCGGTCGATCCTGCTCAGGTTCGGGATCTTCCGCATCCAGGTGAGCTGGCGGCGAGCGTAGTTGCGGGAGCGCTTCTTCATCCGCTCGACGTCGCCGCCGATCAGCTCGTCGAAGCCCAGCGCCTTGCGGGCCGTCCGCGACGGCCCGGCGGCCTCGGCACGGCGAACCTCCTCCGCCGCCCCGGCGGCGACGATCGCCTCTGTGCGGGCGTCGATCCGCTCGTAGAGGAGGTCGCGGTCCATGTCGAGGCCGAAGATCCTGGTCGGGTGGCGGGTGTCCCCCGCCCACAGCTCCGAGTTCTCGGTTTCGGGAGGGACCCGGACCAGCGAGAGCTCGGCGATCGCCGCGCGCAGGTAGAGGCCGGTACCGCCGACGACGATCGGTCGTCGCCCCGCCTCGAGGGCGGCGTCGATCTCGCCGTGCGCGAGCCGCATGTAGTCGCCGACCGAGAACGGCTCGGTGATCGGCACGAACCCGACCAGCCGGTGCTCGAGCCGCGCCCGCTGCTCCGCGCCCGCCGCCCCGGTCAGCACCTCCAAACCCTCGTACACCTGCAACGCGTCGCAGGAAATCGCCACCGGATCCTCCCCCCGCCCCCGCAACAACTCGGCGACCGCAATCGCCACCCCCGTCTTCCCCACCCCTGTCGGCCCGAAGATCGCTACTACGTCCATCAGAGGGGGTGGCCGCATTGCTCCGAGCGGCTTGTACTTTTTCGGCGTCCGGATTGCGGACGGCCCGAGACGCTCACCGAAAAAGTTGAGCGAGGGGCTTTGCGGCCACCCCATCCAACGTCGTCGAGGTCGCGCTCCTGATGTCGACAGAGGTGAGGTCGCCGGGCGCGGCGATCCCGTCGAAGTTGACGGTCTTGTTGTGGCGCGTGCGACCGCGGAGGCGACTGGGATCAGTGCGGCTGGCCCCCTCGACGAGGACCTCCATCTCGCGGCCGACGAAGCGCCGCGCGCGCTCCTTCGCCCGCCTCTGGACCAGCCCGACCAGCCTTTCCATCCGCTCGCGCTTGACCGGGTGCGGGACCTGGTTCTCCATCGTCGCCGCCTCCGTCTCGCGCCGCGGCGAGAAGACGAAGGTGAAGGCGCCGTCGTAGCCGACCTCGTCGACCACCTCGAGCGTCTGCTCGAAGTCGGCGTCGGTCTCGCCCGGGAAGCCGACGATGATGTCGGTGGTGATCGCGCAATCGGGCACGCGCTCCCGGATCAGGGCGACGCGGTCCATGTAGCGGCGCCGATCGTAGGTGCGGCGCATCCGTTTCAGCACCGCGCCGGAGCCCGACTGCAGCGGCAGGTGGATGTGCTCGCACAGGGCCGGCAGCTCGGCATGGGCGCGGATGACATCCTCGCGCATGTCCTTCGGGTGAGGGCTCGTGTAGCGGATTCGCTCGATCCCGTCGACGGCGTCGACCCGGGCGAGGAGCTGGGAGAACCCGATGCGGGAACCCCGCGGCAGGTCGCGGCCGTAGCTGTTGACGTTCTGGCCGAGCAGCGTCACCTCGACGACCCCGTCGGCGGCGAGCGCCTCGACCTCGGCTACGAGCTCCTCGGGCTCCCTGCTCACCTCGCGGCCCCGGGTCGAGGGCACGATGCAGTAGGAACAGCGGCAGTTGCAGCCCTGCGAGATCTGGAGCCAGCCCTGGAACTGGCGCTCGCGATGCGCCGGCAGGTGTCCCGAGAAGTCCTCGAACTCGAAATATCCCTGGGCGCTGAGGGAGTCGGAGGTGAGGAACTCGGCGAGTTTGTGGATCTGGCCGGGGCCGAACGCGACGTCGACGAAGGGAAACCGGCGGAAAACCTCGTCCTTCACCGACTGCGCCCAGCAACCGCCGACTCCGACGACCCGGTCCGGGAATTCGGACTTCAGCCGCTTGGCCTCGCCGAGGTGGGCGATGAACCGGTTGTCGGCCGACTCCCGGATCGAGCAGGTGTTGAAGAGGATCACGTCTGCCTCCTCGCGGCTCGGCGCCCGGCGGTATCCGAGCGAGTCGAGCATCCCCTGCATCCGCTCGGAGTCGTGCACGTTCATCTGGCAGCCGAACGTGGTGACGTGATAGCTGGGCATCGCGCGGTCCGCGCTCATCGACCCAGCGTAGCTACTGAGCCTCGAGGCTCTCGTTCTCCTCGTTTTCGACTTCTTCGACGCCCTTGTGGATCTTGGCTTCCTTGTCCTTCTGCTCGTCCTGGGAGTGGAGGACGGCAAGGGTCGTCGTGCAGCCGATCAGCGCGATGAACCAGAGCGCCACCAGCGGCGCCGCTTTCCCGGGGAACCTCTCGACTTTGAGGCCGATGAAGCTGACCACCACCGCCGAGGCGGCGAGCAGGCCGCCGCAGATGTAGAAGAGGGTCCCGCTACTCATCTCGCCCCGCACTCATACGGCGCGGAATCCTATCTGCCCGGAAGTCAGGCCGCTTTGGCCTCCGCGGGCGGCGCAGCGGGCTCGGCCGCCGCCTCCGCCGGGGCCCCTCCCTCGGAGCCGAGGCCGAGCGCGGCCCGGATCTTGGCCTCGATCTCGCTCGCGATCTCGGGATTGTCGGCGAGGAACTGTTTGGCGTTGTTGCGCCCCTGGCCGAGCCGGGTCTTGCCGTAGGAGAAGAAGGCGCCCGACTTCTGGACCAGGTCGTGCTCGATCCCGAAGTCGAGCAGGCCGCCCTCGCGCGAGATGCCGGTGCCGTAGTCGATGTCGAACTCGGCCTGCCGGAAGGGCGGGGCGACCTTGTTCTTGACGACTTTGACCCGGACCCGGTTGCCGACCGCCTCGGTTCCCTCCTTGAGGGTCTCGATGCGGCGGATGTCGAGTCGCTGCGAGGAATAGAACTTCAGCGCCCGGCCGCCGGGCTGGGTCTCCGGCGAGCCGAACTGGACCCCGACTTTTTCGCGGATCTGGTTCGTGAACAGGCAGACGGTGTTGGTGCGGTTGAGGTTGCCGGCGAGTTTGCGCATCGCCTGCGACATCAACCGCGCCTGGAGGCCGACGGTCGTGTCGCCGATCTGGCCGTCGAGCTCGGCTTTCGGGGTCAGCGCCGCGACCGAGTCGATCGCGACGATGTCGATCGCCGCCGAGGCGATCAGGCGGTCGGCGATCTGCAGCGCCTGCTCGCCGTAGTCGGGCTGGGAGACGAGCAGCTCGTCGGTGTCGACCCCGATCGACCGCGCGTAGGTCGGGTCGATCGCGTGCTCTGTGTCGATAAAGGCGCAGATCCCGCCGCGGCTCTGGGCCTCGGCGATGATGTGGTAGATCAGCGTCGTCTTGCCCGAGGACTCCGGGCCGAAGATCTCGACGATCCTGCCCCGCGGCACGCCGCCGATGCCCAGCGCCAGGTCGAGCGCC
>DATBHH010000050.1:0-31500 GCA_036557525.1 Solirubrobacterales bacterium
GCGACCAGCATCTTCCCGGCCTGGATCAGGCTCTCCAGCGTGTAGGTGAAGTTGTCGACGACCAGGAGGCCGAGGGCGGCCTCGCGGTTGTAGGCGCGGAAGCCGGAGGTCGTGTCCGAAACCTCGGTCCCCGAGAGCCGACGAACGACCCAGCTCCCCAGCCGCTGCAACGCCTTCTTGCTGCCCGAGAAGTGTTCGATCTCGGCGACGCGGCGGTCGCCGACGACCATGTCCGCCTCGCCGGCGAGGATCGGGGCGACCAGCTTGGCGACGTCGGCGCCGCGGTACTGGTTGTCGGCGTCGGTGTTGACGATCACCTCGGCTCCGAGCTTGAGGGAGGCGTCGAGGCCCGCCTGGAAAGCGGCCGCGAGACCCTTGTTGTTGGTCAGGCGGACGATGTGGTCGACGCCCTGCTCGCGCGCGACCTCTACCGTGCGGTCGGTCGAGCCGTCGTCGACCACCAGCAGCTCGACCGAGTCGAACCCGTCGAGCTCGCGCGGCAGGTCGCCGATCGTCGCCGGCAGGGTCGCCTCCTCGTTCAGGCAGGGGATCTGGATGATCAGCTTCATGGGTCGATCAGGGTATCCCCGGGTCCGGCCACCCGGCGCGCGGGTCCTGGCACATGGGAAGGGGGCTCTGCGGGCCGAGCTGTCCTCGACCCCCTTCCCATGCGCCACCCGCGCGAGGGGCCCCGCTGCCAGGCGATACCATTGATTGACTCGTCAATCAGCTTATGAATGCCGAGCTGACAGCCACGGATCGGGCGCACCTCGAGCGGGCCCTTGCGCTCGCCGAGGGAGGCCGCGGACGCGTCAGCCCGAACCCGCTCGTGGGCGCAGTGGTCGTTCGCGACGGGGAGACGATCGGCGAGGGGTTCCATGCGGCCCTCGGCGACCTCCACGCCGAGCGGGCGGCGCTCGAGGACTGCCGGTCCCGTGGCGAGGACCCGGCCGGGGCGACGATGTATGTGAGCCTCGAGCCCTGCGCCCACCACGGGCGCCAGCCGCCCTGCACCGACGCGATCCTCGAGGCCGGGGTCGCGAGGGTCGTGATCGGCTCCGACGATCCCTCCGAGAAGGCCGCCGGGCGCGGCCCCGGGATCCTCCGCGACGGCGGGGTCGAGGTCGAGGTCGCGGCCGGGCCGGAGGCGACCGCCGCGCGCCTGCTCAACCAGCCCTTCCGCAAGCACGCCCGCACCGGGATTCCCCTGGTGACGCTGAAGCTGGCGATGTCGGTCGACGGCGCCACCGCCACGGCGCCCGGCGACTCACGGTGGATCTCGGGTGAGCGCAGCCGCGAGCTCGTCCACCGCTGGCGGGCCGAATCGGACGCGATCGCGGTCGGCATCGGCACCGTCCTCGCCGACGACCCGCAGCTGACGGCTCGCCACGGCGACAACTCCCGCCAGCCCCTCCGCGTCGTCTTCGACTCCGCGGCCCGCCTCCCGCGCGACTCCAGGCTCATCTCCACCCTCGACGTCTCACCCGTCCTCGTCGTCGCCTCCCCGGTAGCGGCGTCCGCTCGCATGGAGGCGTTGAAGGGTGCGGGCGCGGAGATCATCATCGCCGGCGGAGCCACGTCCACCGACAGAATTCACTCGGCTCTCTCCGAGCTCGGCCGCCGCAACATCACCAGCCTGCTCCTCGAGGGCGGACCGAAGCTCGCTGACGCGTTCACCACTGCTGATGCGATCGATGAGGTGCGCGTCTTCGTGGCCCCCATCCTGCTCGGCAATGCGGCCCCTCGCGTGGGTGGCGTCGGGGAAGGGGGGATCGAGGACGAGCCCGCCCGCAGCGCCACCCCTTCCCCGACGACAGGACCCGCGCGTCGGGTCGCACTGTCAACCGACGTGGAGTCCATCGAGGACGATCTCCTCATCAAATGTCGCTTCAGGGAGTGGTGACGTGTTCACCGGCCTGATCCAGGACGTCGGCCAGGTCGAGGACGTCGATCGCGGACCCGAGGGGGCCCGGATTCACATCTCCACCGGCCTCGTCGCCGAAATCGCCGAGGGCGACTCGGTCGCGATCGACGGCATCTGCCTGACCGCGACGACGGTCAACGACGTCGGCTTCGAGGTCGAGGCGATGAACCAGACCCTCGAGCTGACGGCGCTGGACGGCCTCGAGGGCGGCGCCAGGGTGAACCTCGAGCTGGCGATGAGGGCCTCGGACCGGCTCGGCGGACACATCGTCCAGGGCCACGTGGACGGCGTCGGCGAGGTCGTCGCCGTCGCGGAGGACGGGTTCGCGCGGCGCGTCCGAGTCCGGCTCGGGCCGGACCTGATGCGCTACGTCGTCGCCCAGGGCTCACTGACGCTGAACGGCGTCAGCCTCACCGTTGCCGGCCTCGGGCCGGATTGGGTCGAGGTCTCGCTGATTCCGGAGACGCTCGAGCGGACGAACCTCGGCGAGCTCGCCGCCGGTGCCCGGGTCAACGTCGAGTGTGACGTGATCGCCAAGTACGTCGAGAGGCAGATGCGATGAGCGCGGAGCGAGCAGGCGTCACGGCAATGTTCTTCGCGCAGCGAGCGAAGCTCGAACAGTTGTCACCATCTGCGGGAAAGGAGAAAGCGTGAACAGGATGACCGACGCACGGCCACAGCAGGAGGAACGCGCAACCGGGCACGGCCCGTTCGCGACGATCGAGGAGGCGATCGAGGAGATCCGCGCCGGGCGGATGGTGATCGTCTGCGACGACGAGGGCCGCGAGAACGAGGGCGACCTGGTGATGGCCGCGCAGTTCGCGACGCCCGAGGCGATCAACTTCATGGCCAAAGAGGCGCGCGGGCTGATCTGCCTGACGCTGACCGCGGAACGCTGCGAACGGCTCGGGCTGAACCTGATGGCGGCCAAGAACGAGGCACCGCTGCAGACCGCGTTCACGGTCACGATCGAGGCCGCGGGCGGGGTCAGCACCGGGATCTCGGCTCATGACCGCGCCCACACGATCCAGGTCGCGATCGACCCGAACTCCGGACCGCGCGACATCGTCGTTCCCGGCCACATGTTCCCGCTGCGGGCGAAGGAGGGAGGGGTGCTCGAGCGCACCGGCCACACCGAGGCGAGCGTCGACCTGGCGCGGCTCGCCGGCCTGACCGCCGCCGGCGTGATCTGCGAGGTGATGAACGACGACGGGACGATGGCCCGCGTCCCCGACCTGGTCCCCTACGCCGAGAGCCACGGCCTGAAGATGATCACGATCGCCGACCTGATCGCCTACCGGCGCCGCACCGAGAAGCTGGTCGAGCGGGTCGTCTCGACGGCGCTGCCCACCGCGTTCGGGGACTTCACCGCGGTCGGGTACCGCTCGCTGGTCGACGACAAACACCACGTGGCGATGGTCAAGGGCGAGATCGACGGCGCCGAGGACGTCCTCGTCCGGGTCCACAGCGAGTGCCTCACCGGCGACGTCTTCCACAGCATGCGCTGCGACTGCGGCGAGCAGCTCGCGGCCGCGCTATCGATGATCGAGAAGGAGGGCCGTGGCGTCCTCCTCTACCTCTCCCAGGAGGGCCGGGGAATCGGCCTGCTCAACAAGCTCCGGGCCTACAGGCTGCAGGAGGAGGGCGCCGACACGGTCGAGGCCAACCTCAAGCTCGGGCTCCCCGCCGACCTCCGCGACTACGGGATCGGCGCCCAGATCCTCGGCGACCTCGGGCTGAGCAGCATCCGGATCCTCACCAACAACCCGAAAAAGATCGTCGGCCTCGAGGGCTACGGCCTCTCGGTGACCGAGCAGGTCCCGATCGAAGCGGCGCCCAACTCGTTCAACGAGGCCTACCTGCGGGTCAAGCGCGACAAGATGGGCCACATCCTCCACCACCAGGGCCTCGCCCTCGACGACGAGATGCTCCACGACGAGGAGGAACGGGACGCGGGTGTCTGAGGGCGGAGCGTTCCTCGAAGAGTTCAAGGGCGAGGAGCGGGCGGAGCTCTCAGAGCTCCGCTTCGCGGTCGTCACCGGCCGCTTCTACGAGGACCTCGCCAACCGGCTGATGGAGGGAGCCGATGCCGGCTTCGAGCTGGCGGGCGTTCCGATCGGCAACGTCACCCACTTCTCGGTTCCCGGCGCCTACGAGCTCCCCTTCGCCGCCAAGCGGCTGGCCGTTACGGGGACCTACTCCGGCGTCGCCTGCCTCGGGGTCGTGATCCGCGGCGAGACCGACCACTACGACTTCGTCTGCGCCGAGGCCGCGCGCGGGATCCAGGACGTCCAGCTGGAGACCGGCGTGCCCTGCGCGTTCGGCGTCATCACCTGCGACACGATGGAGCAGGCGCTCGCCAGGGCCGGCGGCGACAAGCGCGACCAGGGGCGCAACGCGGCCCTGACCGCGGCGCGGATGGCGCTGCTCGAGCGCGGCCTGGCGTGATTCGCGCCACTCGCCCGCTACCATCCCGGATCGATGAGCGCGGAGCGAGCAAGCAACGCACTCTGGTTCTGTGCGAAGCGAGCGAAGCACGAGGATTTGTAATGGCCAAGGTATGTCACAGCTGCGGCAAGGGGCCTGCGTTCGGCAACTCCCGAAGCCACTCGATGGTCGCGACGCGGCGGCGTTTCGACCCGAACCTGCAGAAGGTCCGCATCGTCGAGGACGGGCGCAAGCTCAGGACCTACGTCTGCACCCGCTGTCTCAAGGCCAACAAGGTCGTCAAGGCCGCCTGAGGCGATAGGACAACGGCGCCATCGCGCACCGGCGGCTTCGCGTCGTGCGTGTGCACCGCCGCTGCGCCGCCGCCACGCCCGGGCTTGGTCCCATTTCCTCAGGAAACGAGTCAGTCGGGCGTCAGAACCGGGTGCTCGCCGGTCGGGGCCGGGTCGCCCTCGGCCGGCTCGACGTGGAGGCGCGGCAGGATCCGGTCGAGCCAGTCCGGCAGCCACCAGGCGCGCCTGCCGAACAGCTGCATCAGGGCCGGGACCAGGACCGAGCGGATGACGACGGCGTCGATCAGGATCGCCGCCGACAGCCCGAGGCCGAAGAGTTTGATGATCCGGTCTTCGCCGATCATGAACGAGGCGAAGACGGTGACCATGATCGCCGCCGCGGCCGTGATCACGCGGCCGGTCAGCGCCAGCCCGCGGGTGACGGCGAGGGTCGCGTCGCGGCGGTGCTCCCACTCCTCGTGGATCCGCGACATCAGGAAGACCTCGTAGTCCATCGAGAGGCCGAAGACGATCGCGAACAGGAAGATCGGGAAGAAGGAGATGATCGGGCCGGTTCCGTCGACGCCGATCAGGCTCGAGCCCCAGCCCCACTGGAAGACGGCGACGATCAGGCCGAACGCGGCGCCGATGCTGAGCAGGTTCATCACGATCGCCTTCAGCGGCACCAGGACCGAGCGGAACACGGTCATCAGCAGCAGCGCCGAGAGCAGGACGACGACGCCGATGAACAGCGGCAGCTTTTCGGAGATCGCGGTCCCGAAGTCCTCGAAGATCGCGGTGATCCCGCCGACGTGGACCCGGGCCCCGGTCCGCTGCTCGACCGGCGGGATCACGTCACCGCGGATGTGGTCGAGCAGTTCGGTGGTCGCCTCGCTTTCGGGCGACGTGGTCGGGTAGACCTCGAAGACCCCGGTGTCGCCGGCGGGGTTCAGCATCACCGGCGTCGTGCTGGCGACCCCTTCTTCGTTCTCGAGCGTCGCCCGCAGTTCCTTCAGCGCCTGGTCCTGTTCGTGTCCCGGCAGCGCGGCGACGATCGAGAGCGGGCCGTTGAACCCGGGCCCGAACCCTTCGGCGAGCAGGTCATATGCCTCGCGGGTCGTCGTGCCGGCCGGGTCGGTGCCGGCGTCGTTGCTGCCGAGGCGCAGCGACAGCGTCGGGATGCAGAGCGCGATCAGGAGGCCGCCCGAGAGCAGCGCGGCGATCACCGGCCGGCGCTGGATCGCGCGGCTCCAGCGGAACCAGCGCGTGTCCTCGGCGGTCGACGCGGTGCGTTCGCCGAGGCCGGGGATGCGGAGCTTGTCGACCCGCGGCCCGGCGATCGTCAGCAGCGCCGGCAGCAGCGTCAGCGCCGCGATCATCGTCATCAGGACGGCGAACGCGGTCGCCATCGCAACCCCGTAGAGGAAGCTGAGGCCGAGCAGCAGCATCCCCATCAGGGCGATGATCACCGTCACCCCGGCGAAGAGGACGGCTCGCCCGGCGGTGTCGACGGCGGCGATCGCGGCGTCGCGTGAGGCCAGCCCCTCGTCGAGCCCGTTGCGGAACCTGGTGAGGATGAAGAGCGCGTAGTCGATCCCGACGCCGAGCCCGATCATCGCCGCCAGCTGCGGGGCGAAATCGGCGGTGGGGAAGACGTGGGTGCCGAGGGTGACGAGGCTGAGCCCGACCCCGAGCGCGAACAGGGCGGTGACGATCGGCAGCCCCATCGCCACCACCGAGCCGAAGGTGAGCAGGAGGACGACGATCGCGGCCAGCAGCCCGATCGCGAAGGTGGAGTCGCCGCCTTCTTCTTCGGAGCGCAGTTCCTCGATCGGCTGGCCGCCGAGCTCGACCTGGAGGCTGTCGTTGCCCGCTTCGCGTGCCTCGCTCATGACCTGCTTGATTTCCCCCCCGGCGAGCTTGTCGGTGATGACGTCGAACTGGACCGTCGCGTAGGCGATCCTGCCGTCGGAGCTGATCGCGCCGGCGCCGCCGGCGGCGTAGGGGCTGGCGACTTCGCTGACGTGGGGAAGCTTTTCGATCTCGGCGAAGGCGCGCTCCATCCGCCGCTTCACCGGCGGCGATTCGGCCCCGTGATCGGCCTTGAAGACGATCGTCGCGGTGTCGCCCGACTGCGCCGGGAAGCGGTGTTCGAGCAGATCGAAGGCTTCCTGCGAGTCGGATGTGGGCAGCCGGAATTCTTCCGAGAAGTCGGATCCGACGGTCCCCGCCAGGGCGCCGACCCCGAGCAGGGCGACGAGCCAGGAGAGGATCACCGTCCTGCGGTGCCCCGTGCACCATGTCGCGAAGCGCCGCATCGAGTTCGCCACGCTAGCAACGGCCCGGCCTCGGCTTTCAGGGACCTCTCCGCGCCCCCCGTCCGTAGTACAGGATGTGGTCTCTGCCGGAACCAGATCAACCGAGCCTGAGGGGCGCCGGCGAGCGCAGCGTGGTGGCGGCCGCGCAGGCCGGCTCGGAGGCGGCGATCGAGGAGCTGTTCCGCCGCCACTGGCCCGGAACGCACCGGGCGGCCTATCTGATCGTGCGTGACGCCGCCGCCGCCGAGGACATCGCCCAGGAGGCGTTCCTCTCGGCCCTGGGCGCGCTCGACCGATTCGACCGTCGCCGCCGCTTCGCCCCCTGGCTCCACCGGATCGCCGTCAACCGGGCGATCGACTGGAGCCGCGCCCGCCGGCTCCGGCAGGAGGTCGTCCTCGGCGAGCCGGTGCCCGACTCGGCCGCCGCCGCAGCCTCCCCCGGCGATGCCGTCGGCGCCGGGGACGAGCTCGCGGCCGCCCTCGGGCAGCTCTCACCTGAGCACCGGGCGGCGATCGTGCTCCGCTACCTGCTCGAGTACACCCCGGGGGAGATCGCGCGAGTGCTCGACCTCCCGCGCGGAACGGTCAACTCGCGGCTGCGCCGCGCTCTCGACAGGCTCTCCGAGCTGCTCGGGGAGGAACCGTGAGAGAGGAGCAGCTTCGCCGGGCCCTGCGGTCGCTACCCGTCCCCGACGAGGATGGCGCCCGCGAGCGGGGCTGGCGCCTGATTTCCGCCGCCTCGGTCGCCGCCGAAGCCGAGGCCGGGCCCCGTCGCGGCCGCCGCGGCGGTCGACGGGTCGCCCAGGTCGCGGTGGCGCTCGGCCTGCTCGCCGCGGCGGCGATCAGCCCGGCCGGCGCCGCGGTCAGGGACTGGGTCGGAGAAGCCGTCGAAGGCGGCCACGAGCCGTCGCTCCCGGCGCTGACCTCGCTCCCGGCGGCTGGCCCGCTGCTGGTCGACTCGGCGCAGGGCGCGTGGGTCGTTGAGGAGGACGGCTCGAAGCGATTGCTGGGGTCCTACAGGCAGTCGACCTGGTCACCCCGCGGCCTGTTCGTCGCCGCGGTCGGCGACGGCGAACTGGTCGCCCTCGACCCCAAGGGCGCGATCCACTGGGCGCTGCCGGGGCCCGGTGCCCCGACCGACCCCGCCTGGTCGCCCGACGGCTACCGGATCGCCTATCTGAGCGGCGGCGCGGTGCGCACGGTGGCCGGCGACGGAACCGGCGACCATGAGTCGTGGCCGCGCGCGGCGCCGGTCACTCCGGCATGGCGGCCCGGCCGCGGCCACGTCCTCACGGTCGCCGAGTCGGGCGGGCGCCTGCGGACGATCGATGCCGACAGCGGCCGGTCGATCGCGGTGACGCCGGCGGGCCTGCGCCCGAGCGGGCTCGAATGGTCGCGGGACGGATCCCGCCTCCTCGTCTTCGGGCGGGCCGGCGTCGAGGTCCTCGACCGGAGTGGCCACCCTCTCTGGCGGCGCCCGGCCCCGTCCGGAACGGAGCTCGTCGCGGCGGCGCTGGCGCTGGGCGGTGAAGGGGCCGTCGCCGTCCTCGCGTCCCGGGGCGGGCCGGCCAGGAGCGAACTGCTGCTGGTCGGGCCGCGGGGCGCCCCGACCTCGCTCTTCTCCGGTCCCGGCAGGCTCAGCGGCGTCTCGGTCTCGGCCGACGGGCGCTGGGCCCTGCTCGAGTGGCCGACCGCCGATCAGTGGCTGTTCCTCGATCTCGCCCACCCGCAGCGGGTCGTCGCCGTCTCCAACATCTCCGCCCAGTTCGCTCCCGGGGCGAGCTCGGCCTCGGCATTTCCCTCGGTCGCCGGCTGGTGCTGTCAGGGACCTCCACCCGGACGCTGACCGTATCGGGGGCATGAACGCCTTCGATCGAGAGCGGGCGCGGGCTCGCGCCGGCCGCCTCGCCATCGCCCTGCCGCTGACGCTGCTCCTCCTCTCCTCGACGGCCGGGGCCGACATCGGGTTCGAGAGCGCCAGCCGCTCCTCGGCCGCTCCCGGCGAGCAGCTGAAGGTGACGGTCGGCTGCGGCTTCTGCTTCCCTCCCTGCGTCGGTCGGCCGGGGCATCGCCATCCACCTGGAGGCCGGGACGGGGTCTGCATGCTCGGCGGCCGGCCCGGCCCGCCGGCCGGGTTCGGGATCTGGCTGACGCCCGCGGCGCACCGGCTCGACCGAAACCGCTCCGGCTCCTCGCGTCCGCCGCACCTTCCCTCGTTCGCCTACCTCGGCCGCGCCGAGCGGGTGCTCCACCCGAAGCGCCACGGACCGCAGGAGATTCCGCGCTACGTCCTCCGCTTCCGGGTTCCTCGGCTGCCGCCGGGCCGCTACGAGTACGTCCTCTACTGCCCGGCCTGCGTCGAGGGCCCGCGGGGCAGCCTCGTGGAGTCCGTGCCCGGGCCCGTCGGGCGCCTGCGGGTCGCCGCCGGGGCCGCGCCCTCCGGCGGCGATGCGCGCGCCCTGATCGCCGGAGTCGCGGCCGCCGCGATCGCCGTCCCGGCGCTCGGCCTCCTCGTGCGACGGAGGCCGCGAACCTGACCGAGCTGCCGCCGTCGCTTGCGGTGGCTAGTTTTCAGGTGATGCCAGACCCATCGATCGCGCGTTTCCGCCGCGTGGTGGCCGCCGCGTACGCGTCGTTGGAGGAACGGCGCCAGGAGGTCAACGACCTCAACGTCTTCCCCGTCGCCGACGGCGACACCGGGGACAACATGGCGATGACGATGCGCGCGGTGATGGAGGAGCTCGACCGCCTCAACGGCCAGGAGGTCGACGAGGTCGGGCGGACGCAGCTCGTTCAGGCCCTCGCCCGGGCGGCCCTGATGGGCGCCCGCGGTAACTCGGGAGTGATCCTCAGCCAGATCGTCCGAGGCGCCGCCGAGGAGCTCGCGAGCCGCCCCGGCGAGCTGATCGACCCCGTCCTCGTCGCCTCGGCGTTCGCCAGCGCCGCCGACGCCGCCTACGCCTCCGTCCGCGACCCGGCCGAGGGGACGATGCTGACCGTCTTCCGCGAGATGGCGCACTCGATCGCTCGCCAGCTGGCGCGGCTCGAGGCCGACCGGCAGCGGCTCGACCGCGGCGTCAGCGACGAGCTCCAGGACCGCGTCCTCGCGGAGGTCCTCGAGCGGGCGGTGGCAGACGGTCAGGCGGCCGTCGAGCGGACGCCGGAGCAGCTGGAGGTGCTGCGGTCCTCCGGAGTCGTCGATGCCGGCGGATACGGCCTGGTCCTGATCCTCGCCGGCGTGGTCGCCGGACTGCGCGGCGACGGCCACGACCTGCCCGAGGTCACCCACCAGGAGGCGCCGCGGTTGAGCCGGCCTCACCACGAGGACAGCCGGTTCCGCTACTGCACGAACTTCATCGTCTCCGGCTCGGGGCTGGAGCAGCGCGAGTTCCTGCCCCGGCTCGAGGGCCTCGGCGACTCGGTCCTCGTCGTCGGCGACGAGATGACGCTCAAGGTCCACGTCCACACCGACGTCCCCGAGGCGGCGGTAGAGCTCTTTGCCGCGGCCGGGCGGGTGACCAACCTCGACGTCGCCGACATGCGCGAGCAGATCGCTGCGCGCGATGCGCGGCTCGCGAGCGGCCGGACCGGGGCCCTGGCGGTCGCCGCCGGCGAGGGGATCGAGCGCCTGTTCGGCGAGCTCGGCGCCCACGTCGTCCCGGGGGGCGACACCCTCAACCCGTCGACCTTCGAGCTCCTCGCCGGGATCCACGAGGTCGCGGCCGAGGAGGTCGTGGTCCTGCCCGGCTCGCCGAACGTCATGATGGCGGCGGAGCGGGCCTGCGAGCTGTCCGAGAAGCCGGCCCGGGTGGTGCCCGCGACCTCCCAGCAGGCCGGGCTGCTGGCGCTGGTCGAGCTTGACGGCGACGGCTCGGCCGAGGAGAACCGCGAGCGGCTCGCCGCCGCGCTCGAGCAGATCACCACCGGGGGCGTTGCCCCGGCCGCCCGCGACGACGCCCAGGGGCGGTTCCGCCAGGGGGACGCGGTCGGGTTCGTCGGCGAGGAGATCGTCTCCTGGGGCGGCGCCGGCTCGACGCTGGCCGACACGATCGCGATCCTGGGCCAGGGGTCCGAGGTGGTGACCGTCCTCGCCGGGGCCGAGGCCCCGATTCCCCTCGCCGAGGTCGACACCCATTTCCCCGACGGCTTCGAGATCGAGACCCTCGAGGGCGGCCAGCCGAGCTGGTGGTGGCTGCTCGCGGCCCAGTAGCCGCGTCGTGAGGTCGTTCGCCGGCGCCTCGGAGCTGAGCCCGGGCCAGCTGCGCGATGCCCCGGTCCACTGGCCGCGCCCGAGCGTCCTCGACGTCTCCGTCGCCGCCCTCCGCGGAGTCGGGCCGAAGCTGGCCGAGGCGGCGGCGGAAGCCGGGATCTCAACCGTCGGCGATCTGCTCCTCCGCTTCCCCCGCCGCCACCGCGACCGCATGATCGTCCCGGTCGCCGGGCTCGAGCCGGGTGGCGCGGCAACGGTCGAGGTCGAGGTGCTCGGCGCGACCCCGCGCCCCTTCCGCCGCCGTGGGCTGTCGATCACCTCGGTCAAGGTCGGAGACGACTCCGGCTCACTGCGGGCGACCTGGTTCAACCAGCCGTGGGTGGCGCCGAAGCTGGTGCCCGGCTCCCGCCTGCTGCTGACCGGCGCCCGCGACAGGCGCGGCCTGCGGGTGAGCGAGTACGAGTTCCTGTCCGAGGAGGGGGCCGAGGAGGGCCTGGTCCCGGTCCATCCGGCGACCGAGCGGCTGAAGGCGCAGCGGATCCGGCAGTGGGTCGAGCAGGCGATCGAGCTCGCCGGCAACGTGATCGAGCCGCTGCCGGCGGAGCTGCGGGCGCGGCGCGGGCTGGCCGGGGCGGCCGACGCCGTGACCGCAGCCCACTTTCCCGAGGATGAGGGCGATATCGAGAGCGCGCGCTCCCGGCTCGCGTTCGAGGAGCTCTTCCTCCACCAGGCGATCCTGACGACGCGGAAGCGGACCCGCCGCTCGGCGCGGCCGGCGCCGCGCCTCGGCGCCCGGGGGGAGATGGCCGGGCGCTGGCTGGAGTCGCTCCCGTTCGAGCCGACCGCGGACCAGCGGGCGGCTTTCGCCGAGATCGACGGCGACCTCGACTCCGGCGAGCCGATGCAGCGACTGCTGATGGGCGAGGTCGGGTCGGGCAAGACCGTCGTCGCCCTCTACGCGATGCTGCGGGCGCTCGAGGCCGGCTTCCAGGCGGTCCTGATGGCGCCGACCGAGACGCTCGCCGAGCAGCACGCGACGACCCTCGACCGGCTCCTCGCCCACGAGCCGCTCCCGTTCGCACTCCTGACCGGGGCGACGCCGGCGCCGCGGCGGCGCCAGGCGCTGGAGCGGCTCGCCACCGGCGAGCTCGGCCTCGCCGTCGGCACCCACGCGCTGATCGAGCCGTCGGTCGAGCTGGCGCGCCTCGGCCTCTGCGTCGTCGACGAGCAGCACCGGTTCGGGGTCGACCAGCGGCGGGCGCTGGACTCGAAGGGAGTCGGAGGGATGGCCCCGCACGTCCTCCACATGACCGCGACGCCGATTCCGCGCACTCTCTCGCTGACCGCCTACGGCGATCTCGACACGACCGCCCTGCGCGAGCTCCCCGCCGGCCGCCGCCCGGTCGAGACCCGGCTGGTCGGCGAGGACGATCGCCCGGCCGCCTACGAGTTTCTCCGCGAGCACCTGCGCGAGGGCCGCCAGGCGTTCGTCGTCTGTCCCCTGGTCGCCGAGTCCGAGAAGGCGCAGGGGAAGGCCGCCGAGGAGGAGGCCGCGCGGCTGGCGGGCGGCGAGCTGCGCGATTTCAGGCTCGGCGTCCTCCACGGCCAGATGGCCTCCGCCGAGAAGGCGAGGGCGATGGAGGGGTTCGCCTCCGGCGAGCTCGACGTCCTCGTCGCGACGACGGTGATCGAGGTCGGGATCGACGTCCCCAATGCTTCGGTGATGGTGATCGAGGGGGCCGAGCGCTACGGGATCTCGCAGCTGCATCAGCTCCGCGGGAGGGTCGGGCGCGGCGAGCACTCCTCCCACTGCCTGCTGTTCGCCCAGGACGGCGCCGGCGGCCTCGCCCGGCGCCGCCTCGCGGCCGTCGCCGGCGAGCGCGACGGGTTCAGGCTGGCCGAGGTCGATCTCAGCCTGCGCGGCGAGGGCGAGGTGCTGGGGACCCGGCAGCACGGGCTGCCGCGCTTCGCGGTCGCGGAGCTTCCGGGGCAGACCCCGCTGCTGCTGGAGGCGCGCGAGGAGGTGCTGGCGCTGCTGCGCCGCCACGGATCGCTCGCCGCCCCCGAGCTCGGCCCGCTCCTCGACGCCGCCGGCCGGCGATTCGGCGCCGGCGCCGCAGACCCGATACCACTTTAGAAATGAGGGTCATCGCGGGCGAGCTCGGCGGCAGGACCCTCGTGGCGCCGCGCGGGTGGCGGGTCCGGCCGAGCTCCGATCGCGTCCGCGAGGCGATCTTCTCCGCCCTCGGCGACGTTTCCGGCGCCGTCGTCCTCGACCTCTACTGCGGGACCGGGGCGCTTGCGATCGAGGCCCTTTCGCGCGGGGCGGAGCGCGCCGTGCTGGTCGACCGCGACACCCGGCCGGCGCTCGGAAACGTCGAGCGCCTCGGCCTCGGCGAGCGGGTGGCGCTGGAACGCGCCGACGCCGGGCGCTGGCTGGCCGGCCGCGACGAGAGGGGGGGAGCCGAGCGATTCGACCTCGTCCTCGTCGACGCCCCGTATAGACTCGCCGACCGCGTGGGGCAGGAAATCGACACCCATCTGCCGCGCCTTCTCGTCCCCGGGGGAAGGGTGGTCGTCGAGAGCGGCGCCCGCCGGCCGCTGCGCCTGACCTCGCTCGAGCAGGTGCGCCGGCGCCGCTACGGCGCCGCCGACGTCGCCTTCTATCGGGAGGGACGATGAGCGCGGCAGCGACCGAGCGTGCGTCCCTGGCTCTTCGCGCGGGAGCGAAGCGCGAAGGAGTGTTCCGATGAGCGAAGGCACCGTCGTCTGCCCGGGCAGCTACGACCCGGTCACCAACGGCCACCTCGACATCATCACCCGCACCTCGGCGGTGTTCGAGCGCGTCGTCGTCGGCGTCGTCAACAACCCGATCCGCAAGGAAAAAACCCTGTTCACAGCCGAGGAGCGAAAGGCCTTCATCGAGGAGGCGACCGAGTCGCTGCCCAACGTCGAGGCGAGGATCTTCTCCAACCTGCTCGTCGAATTCGCCCGCGAACTCGAGGCGCGGGCGATCGTCAAGGGCCTGCGGGCGATCTCCGACTTCGAGTACGAGTTCGAGATGGCGCAGCTGAACCGCAAGCTCGACCCCGGGATCGAGAGCATCTACGTGATCGCCTCGCCCCACTACAGCTTCCTCTCCTCGACCGGGGTGAAGGAAATGGCCACCTTCGGCGGCGACGTATCGGACCTGGTCCCGGCGGCGGTCGCCGCGGCGATGGCGGACCGCCTGGGCGGCCGCTAGGCTTTTACGGTCAAGCGTCGCCTGGGCGAGAGCTTGCAAAAACCCGTGGAAATAACGGCTTCTTCACCGAAACGGACTCCGACGCGTAGGCTTACGGCCCACTGATGGACGTTCTGGTCCTCATAGACAAGCTGGACGACGTCGTCCACAACGCCCGTCCCGTCCCCCTGACGGATCAGGTGCGCGTGGACCGCGAGGAGATATACGACCTCCTCGACCAGATGCGGGCGACGATTCCCGAGGAGATCAAGCAGGCGCGCTGGATCGTCAAGGAGCGCCAGGAGATGCTCGCCGAGGCGAAACGCGAGGCGGAGCGGATCGTCCGCGAGGCCCGCGAGCAGCAGGCCCGGCTGATCTCAGACGAGGAGGTCACCAAGCAGGCCGAGCGGGCGGCTGACGAGATCGTCGAGGACGCCCGCACCCGCGAGCGCGAGATCCGGCTCGGCGCCGAGGACTACGCCGACGAGATCCTCAACACGCTCGAGGTCAACCTCCAGAAGTTCCTCGCGGCCGTCCAGCGCGGCCGCGATCGGCTCGCCGGCCGCGACGAAGAGCCGGTCGCCGAACTCGACCAGCAGGAATAACACCGTCCCGGCGGGCGGGTCATGTCGTGGAACAAAGCGCCGCCTCCTCCGCTCTCGCGGGGGCGCGCTCATGGTGACGGGAGATCTCGCGCCCCCGCTTCCGCGTCCGGGGGCGGCTTGGGCGCCGCCTCCTCCGCTCTCGCGGGGGCGCGCTCATGGTGACCGGAGATCTCGCGCCCCCGCTTCCGCGTCCGGGGGCGGCTTGGGCTTCCCCTCGCCACGCCACCCCGCGGGAGGCGCGTCACTGCTGGTCGAGTTTCAGCTCTCGGAGCTTGTCCCAGCGCCGGTCGTGGGTGGTGCCGTGTTCGTGGGCGGAGGGGTCGGCGTCGTTGAGGGACTCGCCGCAGACCGGGCAGAGGCCGGCGCAGTCGGGCCGGCAGAGGATTCGTGACGGGATCGCCAGGATCGCCGCGTCGTGCGCCCAGCGACCGACGTCGAGCTCGTTCTCGACGACGTACGGGCTGCGGAGCTCCTCGTCCTCGGTGTCGCCCTGGTCGACCTCGCGGGCGTCGACCTCGGTCTCGATCACGGCGGGGTCGAGGCAGCGCATGCAGGGGCCCGCGATCCGGAGCGGGAACCGCAGCCGGAAGGCATAGCCGTTGGTCGGACGCGAGACGTCGAGCCTGGCCGTGACGGTGTCCGGCATCGAGTAGGTCTGGCCGCCGAGCTCGAGCGAGTCGAGCCGGAGCGGGAGCTCGAGCCTGGTCCCGTCTCCGAACGAGAGCGAGAGGCTTGAGAGGTCGATGATCGTCGTTGAGGGTCTGGCCACTTGAGCTCCTCCGCCCGCTCGGGACTTACGATGGCACCTCCTCGACGAGGTTACGAAATGGGTCAATTCGACTGGACACCGGACGAGTACCTGGAGCGGATCCGAGCCAGGGTCTCCCGCTATGACGAGCTCCAGGAACAGGCCGTCGCCGCGATCCCGTTTCCGCCCGAGCGGGTGCTCGAGCTCGGGATGGGGACCGGGGAGACGACCCGGCGGCTGATCGAAGCCCATCCCGACGCCTGGGTGGTCGGCCTCGACTCGAGCCCCGACATGGTGTTCCGGGCGCGCCAGACCTACGACGACGTCCAGCTCGCTCGAATGGAGGATCCGCTGCCCGACGGTCCCTGGGACCTCGTCATCTCGGTCCTCTCGATCGGCGAGCTCTCCGACGACCAGCGCCGGACCCTGTTCCGGCGCGTCCGGGAGCAGTCGCGATCGCTGGTGATCGGCGAAATGGTCGCCGGCGAGGATCTCGAGAACCTCCTCGAGTGGTCGGGAGGCGAGATCGCGTGGCAGTCGGCGGGTCTGGCCGTGGTCCGAGCCGTGTATCGCTAGGACAGGACCCGCGGCCCCGGCGCCCCGCTACCATTCCGCGACCCGATGAACGCGGAGCGAGCACTGATCCAACTTTGCCTCGATGCGCAGCGAGCGAAGCGCGAGACCTTGTAATGGCTGTCCCGAAGAAGAGAACCTCGAGCGCTCGCCGCGACAAGCGCCGCGCCAACCATCGCGCCGCCGAGGCAACCCTGAACCGCTGCCCGCGCTGCCACAGCCCGCGGCGCCCGCACCGGGTCTGCCCGACCTGCGGAACCTACAAGGGCCGTGAGGTGATCGACATGTCGGTCACCCACACGCCCGCTGCGCCCGCCCCCGACGCCGAGGAGTAACGTCCGCCGGCCTGTCGTGAGCGCGGAGCGAACAAGCGTCGCAATCTGCCTCTTCGCGCAGTGAGCGGGGCGCGAACCGAAGTGGTGACCGTCGCCCTCGACGGCCACGGGGCCGAGCAGGGCTACGGGGCCCTCGCCGAGGGGGCCCGCCGTGCCGCCGCCGACGGGATCGGCCTGCGGGTGTTCGGCCCGGCCGGGGAGCTCGGGCTCGACGGCGTCGAGAGAATCGAGGTCGTCCCGACGGCGGAGTGGATCTCGAACGAGGAGGACCCGGTGCCGGCCGTGAGGGGGAGGCCCGAGGCGTCGGTGGTGAGGGCGGCGGCGGACGTCGCCGGGGGCCGCTCGGCGGCGATGGTGAGCGCAGGCTCGACCGGCGCCGCGATGGCGGCCGCGACATTCGGCCTGCGGCGCCTGAAGGGGGTCCAGCGCCCGGCGCTCGCGGCCCGGCTGCCGGTCCCCGGCGGCCCGGTCCTGTTCCTCGACGTCGGCGCCAACGCCGAGGTCCGGGCCCAGCACCTCGTTCAGTTCGCCTTCCTCGGCGCCGCCTTCAGCGCCGCGGTTCTCGCGGTAGAGCGGCCGCGGGTCGCGCTGCTCTCGGTCGGCGAGGAGTCGGGGAAGGGGAGGGAGGAGGTGGTCGAGGCCCACGCGCTGCTCGCCGCCGCCGACGGGATCGAATTCCACGGCAACGTCGAGGGCGGCGACATACCCGCCGGCGCGGCCGACGTCGTCGTCACCGACGGGTTCACCGGCAACGTCGCGCTGAAGCTGATGGAGGGGACCGCGCGGACCGTCGCCGGGGCGATCGGCGATGCCGCCCGCTCCAACCCGCTGGCGGCGGCCGGGGGGTTGATGATGCGTCCCGCTCTCGGCGCGATCCGGCGCCGGCTGCACCCGGACTCGACCGGGGGCGCGGTCCTGCTCGGCCTGCGCTCGCCGGCGGTCGTCGCCCACGGCAGCGCCGGGCCGGACGGGATCGCCAACGCGGTCCGGCTCGCGGCGCGCTGCGCCGAGGTCGACGCGATCGGGCGGACCGCGGCGCTGCTCGAGGCCGGCGGCGCCGGCCGCGGCTCGCTGGCCCGCCGCTCGCCCGATCCCGCCGGTCCCTAGGGTTTGCGTATGACGCGCAGAGCGAGCCCAATGAGCGCAATCCGGTGTTTCGCGCAGCGAGCGAAGCGCGAGGATGGGTTGCCGTGAATCGGGACGAGGTGATGAGCCTTGTCCGCGAGCACCTCGTCGAGGAGCTCGAGGTCGACGCCGGGTCGATCGCCGAGGGAACCCGTTTCAAGGAGGATCTCGACGCTGATTCCCTCGATCTCTACGAGCTGGTGATGGAGCTCGAGGATCGCTACGGGATCACCGTCTCCGAGCAGGATGCGGCGCGGATCGAGACGGTCGGGGATGCCGTCTCGTTCGTCCTCGAGCGCGCTCCCGCTTGAGCGTGACGGCGGTCGGGCCCCAGAGCACCCGCCAGCAGCGGACGCGGAAGCGAGCGAGCAAGATCACCGGTGGTGACCGGTGCTCGCGAGCGAGAGCAGAGCATGCTGACGGAATGCGATGAGCGAGCGAAGCGGAGCAGATTGGCGGAATTGACTCGGAAGAAGCGGAGCACATTGGCGGAATTGATTCGGGAGCTTCCCGACGGCCTCCGCGCCACCGCCCTGACCCATTCCTCGTGGACCGAGGAGCGGGTCGACTCCTACGAGCGACTCGCCTACCTCGGCGACAGCGTCCTCGCGCTGGCGATCGCGGTCGACCTCTACCGGCGCTTCCCGGAGATCGACGCCGGCGGCCTGACCAAGATCCACAACCAGGCGGTGAGCGGCGTTTCCTGCGCCGAGGTCGGTCGCCAGCTCGGCGTCGCCGAGATGCTCGAAGGAGCCGAGCCCGAGCTCGACGAGGCGATTCCCGCCGACGTCCTGCTCTCCGGCTCGCGGCCGCTGCCCGAGGTCACCGAGGCGCTGATCGGGGCCTGCTTCCTCGCGTTCGGGTTCGACCGCGTCGCGGTCGCCGTGCGCGAGGCGTTCGGGCCGCGGGTGGAGCACGCGCTCGACACGAGGGTCGACTTCAAGTCGGCGCTGCAGGAGCTGCTCGCCCAGCGCCGCGAGCAGGTGACCTACGAGGTGACGGCCGAATCGGGCCCGGCGCACGCGCGGACGTTCGAGGTCGCGGCGCTGGTCGGAGACGATCGGATCGGCAGCGGGACCGGGCGCAGCAAGAAGGCGGCCGAGCAGGTCGCGGCCGAGCGGGCGCTTGAGAAGCTGGGCGGCGGCGGAGGCGTCGTCGTGTCCGATTGAGGCGCGACGCTTAACGTTCCAGGCGGAGGACCGGTCATGTATCTGAGATCGATCGAGATGAAGGGGTTCAAGTCGTTCCCCGAGCGGACCAAGCTCGAGTTCTCCCCTGGCGTCAGCGTGATCGTCGGCCCGAACGGCTCGGGCAAGTCGAACATCACCGACGCGGTGCTCTGGGCGCTGGGCGAGCAGAGCCCGGGCGCGATCCGCGGCGCCTCGATGCAGGACGTGATCTCCGCCGGCGGCGAGGGCGTCGGCCGGCGCCGCGCGGCCGAGGTCGAGGTGACGATCGACAACTCCGAGGGACGGGCCGCCTCCGAGCTCTCCGAGATATCGATCCAGCGGCGGCTCGACCGTGCCGGCGAAGGCACCTACCGCCTGAACGGGGCCCGCTGCCGTCTCGTCGACGTCGTCGAGGTGCTCTCCGACACCAATCTCGGCCGCGAGATGCACTCGGTGATCAGCCAGGGGCGGGTCGAGTCGATCGTCCACTCCAAGCCGCGCGACCGGCGGCTGCTGGTCGAGGAGGCCGCCGGCCTCGGCAAGCACCGCAAGCGGCGCCGACGGGCCGAGCTCAAGCTGCGATCGGCCCGCGACAACCTCGACCGGGCCCTCGACCTCGAGCGCGAGGCGCGCGGCCGGCTGCGGCCGCTGAAGCGCCAGGCGCAGGCGGCGGAGCTCGGGGCGCGGATCGAACGCGAGGAGCTCGAGCTGCGGGCGAGGCTCGTCGGTGAGGAGCTCCGGTTCGGCGCCGACCGGGCCGAGGCCGCCCGGAGCGCCGCCGAGGAGGCCCGCGCAGCCCGCGACGCGGTCGAACGGCGGCTGAGCGAGGTCAGCGAGCGCCGCCGTGCCGCCGAGGAGCGGTTCGCGGCGCGCGACCGCGAGCGGACCCAGGCCTGGGGGATGCTGACCAGGCTCCGCGGCGAGCAGGAGCGGATCGCCGTCCGCGCCGCCGGGCTCGCCGACCGCGGAGCCGAGCTCGAGAAGCGGCTCGAGGCGCTGCGCGCCGAGTTCGGGCCGCTGACGCTCGAGGTCGGCGAGGGCGGCCGGGCGCCGGCCGAGCGGGGACGGAAGCTGGAGGAGGAGCTTGCCGAGATCGACGCCGGGCTCGGCGCTGCGGTCGAGGGCCTGGCCCGGGCTCGCTCCTCGGACTCCGCCGAGGCCGAGCGCGAGTCGGCGCTCGGGGCCGTCCGCGGTGGCGCCGAGCGCGCGGCCCGCCACGCCCGCCGGGCCGAGGGGCTGCTCGGCGAGCGCCATCGCGAAGCGCTGCGGGCGCGGGTCGAGACCGGCGAGCGGCTGCTGACCGAGATCGCATCGGCGGCCTCGGCGGCCTCGGGCGCCGAGGCCGGGATCAGGGCCCGGGTCGAGCGGATCGAGGCGCGGGTCGTCGGTGCCGGCGGCGACAGCGACGTGATCGCCGAGGAGATGCGCGAGTGCTCGCGGCGGGAGTCCGAGCTCCAGGTCGAGATGAAGACCGCCTCCGACCGGCTGACCGCGGCCGAGGTCGAGGCGACTCAGCTCGGCGATCGTCGCGCCGAGGCGGAGAAGGAGCTGGCCATGATCGGCTCCCGGCTCGGCGAGGAGATCGGGACACCCGAGCAGCCGCTGGGCGAAGAAGAGCGGCAGGAGATCGACCGCAGGCTCGAGCGGCTCGAGCGTCGCCGGGCGCAGATCGGCCCGGTCAACCCGCTTGCCGAGCGCGAGTACGAGGAGGCCCGCGAGCACGTCGAGCGGCTCCAGGCCCAGCGCGAGGACACCGAGCGCGGGATGCGCGAGCTGGAAGCGCTGATCGGCGACATCGACCACGAGATCGAGCGCGCATTCGAGGAGACCTTCGAGGCGACCGCCGCGAACTTCGGCGAGATGGTCGAGCACCTGTTCCCCGGTGGCCGCGGTGTCCTCCGCCGCGTCAGCCTCCGCTCGGTCGCCGAGCCGGCAGCGTCGGAGGGCGACGATTCCGAGGACGGAGCGGAGGAGCGCGAGGAGCTCGGGGTCGAGATCGAGGTGACCCCGGCCGGCAAGTCGACCCGCAAGCTGTCGCTGCTCTCCGGTGGCGAGAAGTCGCTGGTCGCGCTGGCATTCGTTTTCGCTGTATTCCTCGCCCGGCCCTGCCCGTTCTACATCCTCGACGAGGTCGAGGCCGCCCTCGACGACGCCAACATCGACCGCTTCCTGCAGCTGATCCGCCGCTTCTCCGACCGCGCCCAGTTCGTGATCGTCACCCACCAGAAACGGACGATGGACGCCGCCGACGTCCTCTACGGGGTGACGATGGCCGGCGACGGGGTGACGAAGGTCGTCTCGCGCCGGCTTCCCCGCGAGGGTGAGGCCGATGGCGCTGAGGAGGGCCCGCCGCCGTTCGCCGGCATCGCCGACGGAGAGCGGGACGAGGGCTTCGCGGCCCCGGCCGCGGCTCCCGCCGAGCGCCGCCGCGGCGACGTCGAGGCCGCCTGAGCGCAACAAAAGCCTCATGATCGGGTAAAGCCTCTGCGATACCCTGACATCGGGCCATGTAGAGGAGGCAGCGGTGACCCAGAGCCATATGGACAGGCTCACGTCGTTCGACACGTCGTTCTTGGCCAATGAGCGGGACAACGGCCACATGGCCCTGGGCGCCGTCCTGACGTGCGAGGGCGAGGCCCCGAGCCTCGAGGACTTCAACGCCCACATCCTCAGCCGCCTCCATCTCCTGCCGCGCCTGCGGCAGCGGGTCGTGTTCCCGCCGATGCAGCTCGGCCGACCGTTCTGGGTCGACCATCCCGAGTTCGACATCGCCCAGCACGTCCGCCACGTGACGCTGCCCGACCCGGGGACCGACGCCCAGTTCCACGACCTCGTCGGGCGCTGCCTCTCACCGCCGCTCGATCGCTCGAAGCCACTCTGGGAGCTGTGGCTGGTCGACGGGTTCGCGGACGACCGCTTCGCGCTCGTCTACAAGACCCACCACTCGATGGCCGACGGGATCTCGGCGGTCGACATCGCCGTCCTCCTCTTCGACGTCGAGCCGAAATGGGAGATCGCGCGCGAAGAGATGCCGTGGGAGCCGCACACACCGCCCTCGCGCCTCCGCCTCGCCGGGCGCGCCGCGACCGGCCTGCTGGCGACGATCGGGCGCGCCGTGCGCTGGGTCGCGGGCGCGATCGCGAGCCCGAAGCGGGCGGCGACCCGCGCGCGCGACGGGATCGCCGGCATCTACGAGGTCAGCTGGGCGCTGACCAAGCCGGCACCGAAGGTTCCGCTCAACGTCGATATCGGGCCCAACCGCTGCTTCTCCTGGACCGAGTGCAGGCTCGACCACTTCAAGCAGATCAAGAACACCCTCGGCGGCACGGTCAACGACGTCTCGCTGGCGGTCGCTGCGGGGGCGATCCGGCGCTGGCTCCAGAGCCGCGACGTCGAGGTCGACGGGCTCGAAATGCGGGCGCTGGTGCCGGTCTCGGTCCGGGCGGAGAACGAGCACGGCGAGCTCGGCAACATGCTGACGGCGATGCGCGGGCCGCTTCCGGTCGGGATCGCAGACCCGGTCGAGCGCCTGCGCAAGGTCAACCACGCGATGGAGGAGCTCAAGGCCTCCAAGCAGCCGCTCGGCGCCGAAGCGATCTGGGGCCTCAACGACTGGTTCCGCGAGTTCGCGCCGCCGCTGCTGCTGCGGCCGACGGCGACGATCAACTTCTCTACCCGGCTGTTCAACCTCCTCGTCACCAACTTTCCCGGCCCGCAGATGCCCTTCTACGTCCTCGGCCGCGAGCTGGTCGGCGTCTACCCGGTCGGCTTTCTCGCCCGCGGCCACGCCCTCGCGATCGCGATCTTCAGCTACAACGGCCAGATCTTCTTCGGCCTGATCGCCGACCGCGACTCGATCGCCGACCTCGAGGCGATCTCCTCCTACGTCGACGAGGCGGTCGAGGAGCTCTACGAGGCGGCCCAGATAGCCTCCCGCAGCGATGGCAACGGGCTGGGACGAGATCATCGACCTGGGGTCGCGGGAGACCGCCAGCGCCTCGGAGCCTGAAACGGAGGAGGAGCGCCGCGGCGTCTTCCGCCGCCTGCGCGAGAGCCTCTCGAAAAGCCGCCGGGCGCTGACCGACGAGATCTCGGCCAGCCTCTTCGACCGGATCGACGAGGAAACCTGGGAGCGGCTCGAGGAGGCGCTGATCCTCGCCGACGTCGGCGCGCCGACCACGGCGGCGATCGTCGAGCGGCTCGAGCACGAGGTCGACGGCGGAGCGGTGGCGGCGGACGGCGAGTCGGTCCAGCGACGGCTGATCGAGATCGTCGCCGAGGTCGCCTCGACCGGGCGGGCGCCGCTCGCGCTCGCGGCCGAGCCGGCGGTGCTGCTGATGGTCGGCGTCAACGGCACCGGCAAGACGACGACGATCGGCAAGATCGCCTTTCACCTGAGCGGGGAGTTCGGGCTCGCGGTCGTGCTCGCGGCGGCCGACACCTACCGCGCCGCCGCCGCCGAGCAGCTCGCCGAGTGGGCAGATCGCGCCGGCGCCGAACTGATCCGCTCCGAGCCCGGCGGCGACCCCGGCGCGGTCGCCTTCGACGCGATCGAGGCCGCCCGCGCCCGCGGCGCCGACGTCGTCATCGTCGACACCGCCGGCCGCCTCCACACCCAGGGCAACCTGATGGACGAGCTCGCCAAGGTGCGGCGGGTGATCGGCAAGCAACTGCCCGGCGCCCCGCACGAGACCCTGATCTCGATCGACGCGACCACCGGCCAGAACGGGCTGCGCCAGGCCAAGGTCTTCTCCGACGCGGTCGAGGTCGACGGCGTCGTCCTGACCAAGCTCGACGGGACCGCCAAGGGCGGGATCGTCCTCGCGATCGCCGGCGAGCTCGAGATCCCGGTGAAGCTGATCGGCACCGGCGAGAAGCTCGAGGACCTGCGCCCGTTCGACCCGACCGACTTCGCCGAGGCCCTTCTGGCTTAAGGTGAATTGGTGAGTCCGAGCGAGCAAGCGTCCATATCCGGTTCCATCGCGCAGCGTGCGATGGACGAGGGTTTGTGATGTTCGATCAGCTCTCAGACCGCCTCCAGGCGACGCTCTCCGAGGTCCGCTCGCGCGGCAAGCTGACCGAGGCCGACGTCGACGCCGCGATGCGCGAGATCCGGCTCGCCCTGCTCGAGGCCGACGTCAACTTCAAGGTCGTCAAAGCCTTCACCAAGGAGCTGAAGGAGCGCTGTCTCGGCAGCGAGGTGCTCGAGAGCCTCGATCCGGGCCAGCAGGTGGTGAAGATCGTCAACGAGGAGCTGACCGGGCTGATGGGCGGGTCGGGGCGCGAGCTCGCCTTCTCATCGAGCGGCCCGACCGTGATCCTGATGGCCGGATTGCAGGGGTCGGGCAAGACGACCGCCTGCGCGAAGCTGGCCCAGCACCTCGCCAGGGGCGGCAGGGACGTCGCGCTCGCGGCATGTGACGTCTACCGCCCCGCCGCCGTCGACCAGCTCGTCACCGTCGGCGGCCGCGCCGGCGCCCACGTCTACGAGCAGGGGACCGACGCCGACCCGGTCGAGATCGCCTCCTGGGCGGTCGACCGCGCCCGCGAGGACCGCCGCGACGTCCTCATCATCGACACCGCCGGCCGCCTCCACATCGACGAGGAGCTGATGGCCGAGCTGGCGAAGATCCGCGAGCGGACCAAGCCCCACGACGTCCTGCTCGTCGTCGACGCGATGACCGGTCAGGACGCGGTCGGGGTCGCCGAGTCGTTCGCGGAGGCCGCCGAGTTCGACGGCGTCGTTATGACCAAGCTCGACGGCGATGCCCGCGGCGGCGCCGCGCTCTCGGTCAAGGCGGTGACCGGCAAGCCGATCCTGTTCGCCTCGACCGGCGAGAAGCTCGACGCGTTCGAGGCCTTCCACCCTGACCGGATGGCGTCGCGGATCCTCGGCATGGGCGACGTCCTCAGCCTGATCGAGAAAGCCGAGGAGCAGGTCGACCAGCGCCAGGCCGAAGACCTGCAGAAGAAGCTCGAAAACGACCGCTTCACGCTCGAAGACTTCCTCCAGCAGATGCGCCAGGTGCGGAAAATGGGACCGCTCAGCGGCCTGGTCGGGATGCTGCCGGGGATGGGGGCGATGAAACAGCTGAAGAACGCCGACGTCGACGAGGGTGAGCTCGACCGGGTCGAGGCGATCATCCTCTCGATGACGCCCGAAGAGCGCGTCAACCCGGCGCTGATCAACGGCTCGCGGCGGAAACGGATCGCGCACGGCTCCGGCACCCGGGTCCAGCACGTCAACCAGCTCCTGAAGCAATTCGAGCAGATGCGCAAGCTGATGCGGCAGATGGTCTCCGGCAACATGCCGAGCCCGGAGCAACTCGCCCAGATGGGCGGCGGTGCGCCGCGGCCGAGGGTCCGTAGGCGCTGAAAATCCAGCGTTTTTCGGCGGCGCCGGAACGAGTCGCCGCCTCCTCCGCTCCCGCGCGGCCGCGTTCATCACGACCGGCGATCTCGCGGCCGCGCTCCCGCGTCCGGGGGCGGCTTTCTGTACCCTGATCCGCCCATGGCAGTGAGAATCAGACTGAGAAGGGTCGGTTCGAAGAAGAACCCGATCTGGCGGATCGTCGTCGCCGACAAACGCTCGCCACGCGACGGGCGCACGATCGAGACGATCGGCCGCTACGACCCGCAGACCGAGCCATCGACGATCGAGCTCGACGAGGAGCGCGCGCGCCACTGGCTCGAGCACGGCGCCCAGCCCTCGGAGACGGTGGCGACGCTTCTTCGTACCAAGGGCATCGCAGCCTCAGGGAGTTAGATGAGCGCGGAGCGAGCCCAGTGAGCGCAATCTGGCATTTCGCGCTGCGAGCGAAGCGCGAAGCTACGTGATGACCGAGCTTCTGGAGTTCCTGGTCCGGGCGCTCGTCGAGGATCCCGGGGCGGTCGTCGTCGAGGAGATCGAAGAGGAAGGCGACCTCGTCTACGAGATCACGGTCGCCGAGGACGACCTCGGCCGGGTGATCGGCAAAGGCGGCCGGGTGGCGAATGCGATCAGGACGATCGCGAAGGCCGCGGCGGTGCGGATCGACCGCCGCGTTATCGTCGAAATCCTCGATTGAAGCTCGACATCTTCAGCCTGTTCCCGGAGGCGTTCGACTGGTTCCGGTCGCAGCGCTCGGTGCAGAACGCGCTCGGCAACGGCAGTGAGCTGCGGCTCTTCAACTACCGCGACACGACCCCGCTCGGCGCCGGTCAGGTCGACGACGCCCCCTACGGAGGCGGCGCCGGGATGGTGCTCCGGGTCGACGTCGTCGACGCGGCGCTCGAGGCCGCCTACCCCGGCGGCAACCGGCCGCACGTCGTGCTCCTCTCGCCGACCGGCCGCCTGCTCGACGACGCCACCGCCGACCGGCTGACCGCGGAGCCGCACCTGGCGATCCTCTGCGGTCGCTACGAGGGCTTCGACGAGCGCGTCCACGAGCACCTCGCCGACGAGGAGGTCTCGATCGGCCGCTACGTTCTCGCCGGCGGCGAGCTTCCGGCGATGGTCCTCGCCGACGTCGTGATGCGGAAGCTGCCGGGCGCACTCGGGCACGAGCGGAGCGCGGTCGAGGAGTCGTTCAGCCGCGTCCTCGAGGGGATGCCCGAGTACCCCCACTACACGCGGCCGCCCGCCTACCGGGGCTGGCAGGTGCCCGAGGTCCTCGTCTCCGGCGACCACGAGAAGGTCCGCAGCTGGCGGGTCGAGCAGAGCAGGATGCGCGCCGCAGAGTTCGACCGCGGCCCGGAGTAGGTACGATTCCGCAACCGCGCGGCGCCCTCTCCGGGTCCGGCGGCTTTTTTACGGACCGCCCGCAGAGCAATGAGCAGTGTTATCGACAGCATCGAGCGTCGCCAGCAGCGGAAGGGGATCCCCTCCTTCGAGCCGGGCGATCGTGTGCGCGTCCACTTCCAGGTGGTCGAGGGCAGCCGCCGCCGGACCCAGGTCTTCGAGGGCATCGTCCTCAAGCGCCAGGGATCGGGAGCGCGCGAGACCTTCACCGTCCGCAAGCAGTCCTTCGGGGTCGGGGTCGAGCGGACGTTCCCCCTGCACTCGCCGAAGATCGAGAAACTCGAGATCGCCGCGCGCGGGGACGTGCGGCGGGCGAAGCTCTACTACCTGCGCGGCAGGATCGGCAAGGCGGCGAGGGTCGCCGAGCGGCGCTGGGGCATCGACGAGGAGATGATCTCGACCTCGACCGCGGCGGAGGAGCCGGAGGCGGTCGACGCCGAGGGCGCGACGATCGACGAGGCCGAGGCCGCCGAGCACGGCGAGGCGCCCGAGACGGAGGGCACCGAGGGTGGCGACGGCGCCGAGGATGCCGAGAGCGCAGAGGATGGCGAGGAGGCCGAGAGCGCAGAGGATGGCGAGGCCGCCCAGAAGGCGCCGGAGGCAGAGGTAGAGGCGGAGGTTGAGGTAGAGGCGGAGGCAGAGTCGGACGCCGGCAGCGACGAGGTCACGGCGTCGGACTCGGAGACGTTGGAGACCGACGAGCCGGAGTCGAGCGAGACCGAGGGGACGGAGGAGGCCGACGAGGAGGCCCCCGCCGAGGATTCGGGCGACGACGAGCGCGAGCAATCCGACGACTCCGACAGGGACCAGGCCTGAACCCGCGCATCCCCAAGCCCCAGAGCACGGCCGGCGGCCTGATCGAGCTGGTCGTCATCGTCGCGCTCGCGCTCGGCCTGGCGCTGCTGCTGCAGGCCTTCATCGTCAAGCCGTACCAGATCCCATCGCAATCGATGGAGCCGACGCTTGACGTCGGCCAGCGGGTCCTCGTCAACCGCTTCATCTACCACTTCGAAGATCCCTCGATCGGCGACATCGTCGTCTTCCACCCGCCTGCGGGCGCCGACTCGGGAACCGAATGCGGGGCTCCACATCCGCCCAAGCAGGCCTGCGACACGCCGACCGAAGAAGAGTCGAGCCAGAACTTCATCAAGCGGATCGTCGCCCTTCCCGGCGACAGGCTGAGCATCCGCGACGGCCACCCGGTCGTCAACGGGGTCGAGAAGAAGGATGAGCCGTACATCATCCCCTGCGGCAACGGCGGCGCCTGCAATTTGCCCGAACCGATCACGATTCCGCCGGACCATTACTTCATGATGGGCGACAACCGTGGAGCGAGCGACGACAGCCGATTCTGGGGACCCGTACCCCGCTCCTGGATCATCGGCAAGGCCTTCGCCACCTACTGGCCCCCCGACCGGATCGGGATCTTCTAGGCGCCGCGGCAGCTCGCGCACGCGCCGGCGGATGCTGGCGCGGACCCAGAGGCTGTTCACCTTCGACCGCGCGCTCGGCACTCCCCTGGTCGCCGGCGCCGACGAGGCGGGCCGAGGCTGCCTGGCGGGCCCGCTGGTGGCGGCCGCCGTCCTGCTCGACTACGAGTCGCTCTCGCGCTCGGACCGACTGGCGCTGGCGGGGCTCCACGACTCCAAGCAGATGGACGTCGCGCGGCGCGAGGAGATGTACCCGGCGGTGCTGCGGGCGGCCGCCCGGGCCGCGATCGTGATCCGCTGCGTGCGCGGGATCGACGCCCGCGGCCTCCATGTCACCAACCTCGAGGCGCTCGCGAGCGCGCTCGAGGGGTTGCGGCCCGCGGCCGAGGCCACCTGCCTCGTCGACGGATTCTCGCTGCGCAGATGCGCGGTCCCGCACCGGGCCGTCGTCGAGGGCGACGGGACGAGCGCGGCGATCGCCGCTGCCTCGGTCCTCGCCAAGGTCACTCGCGACCGCTACATGCACGGGATCGCCGACCAGCACCCCGGCTGGGGGTTCGAGGAGCACGTCGGCTACTCGACCCCCGAGCACCGCGCCGCGATCGAGCGGATCGGGATCTCACCGCTGCACCGGCGATCGTTCCAATCGGTCGCCTACAGCCAGCTCGAGCTCGCCTGACCGCGCATCAAAAAGCCGCGGGGATGTGCTCGACGGCCAGGTTCATCCCGGCCCGGTCGAAGCTGACGCCGAAGACGTCGAACCGGATCTCGGCGTAGCGCGGTCCGTCGCGGCGGGTCGCCATCCAGGCGGTCGCGAGGCGCCGAATCCGGAGCCGCTTGCGGGGCCCGACCGCGAGAGCCGGGCGCTCGGGCCCGAGATCGGAGCCGGCCCGGCCGGCCTTGACCTCGACGAAGACAAGGGTCGACCCGTCGAGGGCGACGATGTCGATCTCGCCGAGGCGGGTGCGGGCGTTGCGCTCGACGATCCGCCAGCCCGCCGCGGCCAGCCGTGCCGCGACCAGGTCCTCGGCCCGGCGTCCGATCCGCTGTCGGGCGAGCGTCATCGATGCCGACGGTAGGCGGAGGGGGCGCGCGGATGGCGCGGGAATCGCAAGGAGACGCAGGCGGCGACCGGGGGATCACCGTTTCTGCGCAGAGCCTGCTCGGACTTGTTCGCCGCCGCGCGCCACGCGCGCGCCGCGGCCGGGGAACCTCGCTGCCATCCTTGCCAGCTCGCGAACATTCACGCTCGAAGGCATCTCGGCCCGCCCGGTCAGGGTCGAGGTCGACGTTCGGCGCGGCCTGCCGGCGTTCTCGGTGGTCGGCCTTCCCGACGCCGCGGTGCGCGAGGCGCGCGAGCGCGTCCGCGCCGCGCTCAGCAACTGCGGCTTCGAGTTCCCGCTGCGGCGGATCGTCGCGAACCTGGCCCCGGCCAGCGTTCGCAAGGCGGGGCCCGGCCTCGACCTGCCGATGGCCGCGGCGCTGCTCAGCGCCTCCGGACAGCTGACCTGGGCCGCCCCGCGGCGTGTCGCGATGGTCGGTGAGCTCGCGCTCGACGGCTCGGTCCGCCCGATCCCCGGGGCGCTCGCCCTCGCCGAGGCGGCGCGGGAGGTGGGGGAGGACTCGATCGTCGTTCCCGCCGCCAATGGCCCGGAGGCGGCGCTCGTCGACGGGATCGAGGTGATCCCGATCGAGAGCCTCGCGCAGCTCCCCGAGCTGGCGGCGGGAGGGCCGATCGCCGAGCGGCCGACCCCGATCCAGTTGCAGCTGAGCGCCCCGGGGGGCGGCGCCGACCTCGCCGACCTGCGCGGCCAGCGACACCTCCGCTACGCGCTCGAGGTCGGCGCGGCGGGAGGGCACAGCCTCCTGATCGTCGGCCCGCCGGGGGCGGGCAAGTCGCTGGCCGCGGCGCGGCTGCCATCGATCCTGCCGCCGCTGGCGCCGGTCGAGGCGCTCGAGGTGGCGCGGATCGCCAGCGCCTGCGGACGGCTCAACGGCGGTCCGGTCGGCGGCAGGCCGTTCCGGGCTCCGCATCACACCGTCAGCCCGGCGGGGCTCGTCGGGGGCGGCAGCCCGCCCGGTCCCGGCGAGGCGACGCTGGCGCATCGCGGGGTCCTGTTCCTCGACGAGCTCTGCGAGTTTCGCCGCGACACGCTCGAGGCGCTCCGGGCCCCGCTCGAGGACGGCTGGGTGTCGATCTCGCGCACCGGCGCCCGCCTGCGGCTCCCGTGCCGGTTCATGCTGGTCGCCGCGGCCAACCCCTGTCCCTGCGGGCGCGGCGAGTCGGACCCCGACTGCACCTGCGCTCCGCTCGAGGTGCAGCGCTACCAGGGCAGGCTCAGCGGCGCCCTCGCCGACCGGATCGACATCCTCGCCCCGGTCGGCCAACCGAGCGCCGGCGAGATCGCCGGCCGGGCGGGGGAGGCGTCGGCCGCGATCCGGGAGCGGGTGATGGCGGCGAGGGAGCGCCAGGAAGCGCGCCTCGGGCCGGGGCGCTGCAACGCCGACATGACTCCGGCGGAGGCGCGGGAGTGCGAGATCTCGGGCGACGCCGCGGCGCTGCTCGCCGAGGCCTACTCGCGTCGGCGGCTGAGCGGCCGCGCCCACGACCGGGTGCTGCGGCTGGCGCGGACCGTCGCCGACCTCGCCGGGGTGGATTCCGTCGCGAGCGACCAGATGGCGCAGGCCCTGCAGCTGCGGAGGCGCGACCATGAGTGAGGTCGGGCCGCGGGCGTGCCCCGAGTGCCTTCAGCGGTCATGGCTGCTGGCCGAGCTGGCGCCCTACATCGAGCGGACCGCGACCGGTGCTCCCGGCTCGCGCTCGCCCGAGCTGCTGCGGCTCTCGAACGAGGACCTCGCGGCGGCCGCGGCGCCGCAGGCGGCGGAGCGGATCCTCGCGGAGGTGGAGGAGATCGGCGAGGGCCGGATGCGCGAGGGTCTCCGCGCCGCCGGGTGCTGGGCATGCTGCCGGCACGACCCCGAGTACCCGGTCGGCCTCGGCGACGCCGCGGACGCCCCATGGGCCCTGATCGGCCGCGGCGACACCAGACTGCTGGCGCGGTTGGAGCCCGAGGCGGCCGTGACGGTCGTCGGCGCTCGCCGCGCCAGCTCCTACGGTCGCGAGGTCGCCCGGGAGCTGGCCCGCGAGCTCGCAGGAGCCGGCCAGGTCGTCGTCAGCGGGCTCGCCTTCGGGATCGATGCCTGCGCGCACCGAGGTGCGCTCGAGGGCGGCGGCCTGACCGTCGCCGTCCTCGGTTGCGGGGCCGACGTCTCCTATCCGGCCGCGCACCGCTCGCTCTGGCGGCGGGTCGGCGAGCTCGGCCTCGTGATCTCGGAGCTG
>DATBHH010000051.1:0-12072 GCA_036557525.1 Solirubrobacterales bacterium
CCGCCGTCGTCCGCCAGCGGCTCCCCGATCTCGCCGTGGTCGGCGACCGCGTGCAGCGTGTTGTCCGGCATCGTGTTGATCGTGAACGGCGCCGCCAGGGCCTCGACGTAGAGGGTGTCGGAGGCTTCGGGGTCCTTGGTCCCGGTGCTGGCGAACAGGAGTCGTTGCGGGCGCGCCCCCTCGTTCTCGAGGCTCCGCCAGCGCTCGGAGTCGAGCAGTTCGCGGTAGGCGCGATAGGCGCGCCTGGCGACCGCTACCCCGAGCTGGTTCCGGAGCCCGGCCGGGGCCGTGTCCTGGACCGCGACGTCCCAGCGGCTGACGAAGATCGAGGCGACCGAGGCGACCGCCGGGTCGAGGCCCGCCTCGACCCGTCGTTCGAGGCCGCGCATGTAGGCCTCGGCCGCGGCGAGGTACTGCTCGCGCGAGAAGAGCAGGGTGACGTTGATCGGAACCCCGGCGAAGATCGACTCCTCGATCGCCGTCCGTCCCGCCTCGGTTCCCGGGATCTTGATGTAGAGGTTGTCGCGGCCGCCCTTCTCGTGGAGCCGTGCCGCCTGTTCGATCGACGCCGCGGCGTCGTCGGCGAGCAGCGGCGAGACCTCGAGCGAGGCCCAGCCGTCGACACCGTCGGTGCGGGCGTGGATCGGCGCGAAGATCTCGGTCGCGTCGCGAAGGTCGGCCAGCGCGAGCTCGAAGAAGAGCTCCTCGGTCGAGTCCGCCCCCGGGGCGGCCGCCGCGATCTGCTCGTCGTAGGCGTTCCCTCCGGAGATCGCCTTGTCGAAGATCGTCGGGTTCGAGGTCAGCCCCGTCACCGAGAGCTCGTCGACGTAGCCCTGCAGGGTGCCGTCGTCGACCAACGTCCTCGTGATGTTGTCGAGCCAGAGGCTCTGGCCGATCTCGTGCAGTTCCTGTGTAGGTTTCACGGTCCCCCTCCCTCGTTGCCGTTTGCCCGCGCGAGCACCTCCCGCCCCGCCTCCGCCACCCTGTCCGGGGTGAAGCCGAATTTCGTCTGAACGTCCCTGAGCGGCGCCGAGCTGCCGAAGGTGTGCATGCCGATCCGCTCGCCCTCGCTGCCGACGTAGCGGTCCCAGCCGATCGTCGAGGCCTCCTCGACCGAGACGCGGGCGGTGACGGCCGGCGGCAGAACCTGGTCGCGGTAGGCGGCGTCCTGGCGCTCGAAGAGCTCCCAGCAGGGAAGGCTCACCACCCGCGCGCGAGCGCCTTCGGCGGTGAGCTCCTGGTGGGCGGCGAGGGCCAGGGCGACCTCGCTCCCGGTCGCGATCAGGATCACCTCGGGATCGCCTCCGTCGGCGTCGGCGAGGACGTAGCCGCCGCGCCTCAGTCCCTCGGCCGACGCGTATCGCGAGCGGTCGATCACGGGAACGTTCTGCCGGGTGAGGACGAGGGCGACCGGCTGGTGGGTGCGGTCGATCGCGACCCGCCAGGCCTCGGCGACCTCGTTGGCGTCGGCCGGCCGGATCACGTCGAGCCCGGGGACCGCGCGCAGCGACGCCAGCTGCTCGACCGGCTGGTGGGTCGGCCCGTCCTCGCCGAGGCCGATCGAGTCATGGGTGAAGAGGTGGATCACCGGCAGCTCCATCAGCGACGAGAGCCTGATCGCCGGCCGCGCGTAGTCGGAGAAGGTCAGGTAGGTCGACCACAGCGGCCGCAGCTTCGTGAGCGAAAGGCCGTTGGAGATCGCCGCCGCCTCGTGCTCGCGGATCCCGTAGTGGAGCTGGCGGCCGTCGAAGGAGCCGGGCTCGAGGTCATGGGCGCCGTCGACGTCGAGCCTCACCGAGGTCGAGTCGGTGAGGTCGGCGGACCCCGCGAGGAGCCAGGGAATCCGACCGGCGATCGCGTTCTCGACCCGGTTCGAGGCCTTGCGCGTCGCGATGCCGTTCTCATCCGCCTCGAAGGAGGGAATCTCGGCATCCCAATCGTCGGGGAGCTCGCGCCGCTGAACGGCGTCGATCTCGGCGGCGAGCTCGCCGCCGAGGCTCCTCAGGCCCGCCTCCCACTCGGCGCGGAGCTCGGCGCCGCGCCTGCCGATGCCGGCCGCGAAGTGCTCCTTCACCCCGTCGGGAACGAGGAACTGGGCGTCCTCGGGCCAGCCGTAGGCGCGCTTCGTCTCGCGCACCTCCTCCTCGCCGAGCGGCTCGCCGTGGGCGGCGGCGGTGTCGTGCTTGTGGGGCGACCCCCAGCCGATATGGCTGTCGACGATGATCAGCGTCGGGCGCCCCTCCTCGCCCCTGAACTCGTCGAGCGCACCGGCGATCAGGCCGGTGTCGTTGGCGTCGCCGACCCTGGTCACGTTCCAGCCGTAGCCCATGAACCTGGCGGCGACGTCGTCTTCGTATGCCAGTTCGGTTTTGCCGTCGATCGTGATGTGGTTGTTGTCGTAGATCCAGCAGAGGTTGTCGAGCTTGAGATGGCCCGCTATCGACCCCGCCTCGCCCGAGACCCCCTCCATCAGGCACCCGTCTCCGGCCAGTGCGTAGACGTCGAAGTCGAAGTGCTCCGGGCCGTAGCGGGTCGCCATCCACTTCGAGGCGATCGCCACCCCGACCGAGGTCGCCACCCCCTGGCCGAGCGGTCCGGTGGTCGCCTCGACGCCCGAGGTCCAGCGGTACTCGGGGTGGCCAGGCGCCCGCGACTCGAGCTGACGGAAGCTTTCGATGTCCTCGATCGAGACCGAGGGCCTGCCGACCACCTCGTAGTCGGGGTCGACGGCCTGCACCTCGGCGAGGAACAGCAGCGAGTAGAGGAGCATCGAGGCGTGGCCGGCGGAGAGGATGAAGCGGTCGCGGTTGGGCCAGACCGGGTCCGCGGGGTCGAAGCGGAGATACCGCTGCCAGAGCGTGTAGGCGACCGGGGCCATCGACATCGGCGTTCCGGGGTGACCGGAGTTCGCCTTCTGGATCGCGTCGATCGAAAGCGTCCGGATCGTGTTGATGCAGAGCTGGTCGATGTCCGCAGCCACGCTCGGTCTCCGATCCTATTCATCAGGGCTCGATCCGCGTAACCGTCCCGTCGCCGTTGTTGGCTACCCAGACGGCTTCCTCGCCAATCGTGATCGCGCCGGGGTCGGGACCGACGTCGATCGGGCCGCCGACCACTTCGCCGCTTTCGATGTCGATCCGGCTCACCGTGCCGTCGGCGGCGCTCGCGACCCAGACCAGGTTGGTCCCGGCGTCGATCCCGCCCGGGCCGCCGCCGACCGCTATCGGGTCGCCGAGTATTCCCTGGATCGAGGGATCGACCCTTGTCACCGTGTCGGAGCGGCTGTTCGCGACCCAGACGAGGCCTCCCCCGACGGTGATTCCGGCGGGTCCGCGGCCGGCGCGGATCGGAGCCCCGGCCGCCGTCGCGGTGGTCTGGTCGATCCGCCGGACCGAGCCGGTCGAGGCGCTGCTGACCCAGATCCCACCGGCCCCGGCGGCGAGCCGCAGCGGCGCCGTGTGGGGGGCGATCCCCCTTCTGAAGACGCGTTCGCCCTCGGGGTTGATCTCGGTGACGCCGGCGCCGCCCTCGTCGGCGACCCAGACCCGGCCACCGGCGACGATCAGGGACCCCGGGCGCCCCCCGACCCGGATTCTCCCGATCACGGTGTCGCTCGCGGGGTCGACTCGCAGGACGCTCGAGGTCCGCGGGCTCGAGACCCAGACCGAGCTGCGGCCGACGGCGACGGCGGAGATGCCACGGCCGAGCTGAAGCGGTCTGCCGGCGATCTGCCCCGTCTGCGGGTCGATCCTGGTCAGGGTGCCGTCGGCAGCGCTCGTCACCCAGACCGCCCCCTCGCCGGTGGCGACCCGGAGCGGCGGGGTGCCGACGTCCACCGGCGATGAGACCGAGACGTCGCTGCCGCCGAGCAGGAGGATCAGGGCGGCGGCCAGCGCGGCCAGGACCGCCGGCGTGACCAGCCAGCCCCGGGACAGCGACCGGATCCGGCGGCTCATCCCCGCGCCGCGGCCCGGCGCGAGGGCGCGGGTCGGCGCGTCGGGGCCGTCGCTCAGGACCCGGGTCGCGGTCGGGGTCGCGCCCTGGCGCTCGCGGGCGGCGGCGATCAGCGCGCCCGCGGTGGGGTAGCGCTCGGCGGGATCCCCGGCCACGGAGCGTTCGATCACGGCGTCGAGTCCCGCCGGCATCTCGGGCTCGGCGTCGCCGGCGCGCCGGGCGAATGGGACGATCCCGGTCAGCGACTCGTAGAGGACACACCCGAGCGAGTAGACGTCGGCGGCCGGGCCGACGTCCTGGCCGCGCCACTGCTCGGGCGACATGTACTCGACCGTGCCGACGATCGAAGCGCCGCTGACCACGCCGCTGTCGCCGAGCGCCTTGGCGAGGCCGAAGTCGGAGAGGTAGGCGTGGTCGCCTTCGAGCAGGATGTTGTGCGGCTTGACGTCGCGGTGGACGATCCCGGCGGCGTGGGCGGAGTCGAGGGCGTCGGCGACCTGGGCCAGAAGGTCGATCGCCTCCTCCGGAGCCATTGGGCCGGCGGCGATCTTCCGCTTCAGGTCGCCGCCGCCGACCAGCCGCATCGCGACGATCAACTCGCCGTCCTGCTCGCGGGCGTCGTAGACGGGGACGACGTTCGGATGCTCGAGGCTGGCCGCGAGCCGCGACTCGCGCAGGAAACGGTCGCGAAACCCCTCGTCGCTGGCGAGATGACGGGCGATCACCTTCAGCGCGACGGGGCGGTCGAGGGCGAGGTGGGTGGCGCGGTAGACGACCCCCATCCCGCCCCGCGCGATCAGCGCGTCGAGCCGGTACCCCGCGAGGGTCGAGCCGATCGCCGGGTCGCCTCTGTCAACTCCCGCTCCAGCCACCCGGCGGTTATACCCGCCGGGTGGCTGTCGGCGGCGCCTAGCGGACCGGCTGCCAGGCGATCACCGGCCCGATCGTCGCCGCGGTCGATCCGCTTTCGAGGCCGAACCCTTCTGCGAGCTCGGTGCTGCGGCCGTTGCCGACGTTGATCGCGGAGAGCGTCTCGGCGTCTTTCGTGGCGACGAACGCGGCGACCCGGCGGCCGTCCGAGGAGAAGACCGCGTTGGTGTTCGAGTTGTCGGCCACTTCGGTCAGCTTCCGCGCCCTGCCGCCGCCGATCCGCTTGACCCAGAGGCCCTGGTCGCGGCGGAACAGCAGCGTGTGGCCGTTGGGCGAGACGTCCTCGACGTCGGCCGAGCCGACACCGCGGACAGCGGGTTTCACCCGGCTGCCGTCGCGGCGCATCGTGTAGACGTCGGCGTAGGCGCCCGGCCCGGTCCCGCTCTGCCCGCGGCTGTAGGCGATGCCGCCGGCGAAGTAGCGCGGCGAGAACTCGTCGACCCTGGCGGTGTGGGTGAGCTGGGCAAGTCCGGCGCCCGAGGGCCGGACCGAGTAGATGTCGTCGGCGACGCCACCGCCGGAAAGCGCGACGCCGGAGACGAAGGCGATCGTTCGCCCGTCGGGCGAGAACGTCGCCTGATGCTCGTCCTCGGGGGTCGAGGTCAGGGCGTGCAGGCCGGCGCCGGCGATGCCGACCGTGTAGAGGTCGCGCGGGGCGCCGTCGGCGGCCCGCCGCTCGAAGACCAGGTAGTGGCCGTTGGGCGCGAAGACCGGCCTCGAGTCCACCTCGGGGCCGCTGGTCAGCGGGTGCTGGCCGCTGCCGTCGGCGCGCATCGCGTAGATGTCGCCTTCGCGGGCGAACGCGATCAGCCTGCCATCGGGAGAGAAGTCGGGCTGGCTGTCGGTGGGATTGTCGGTCAGCTGGTTGAGGCGGCCGTTGCGGGCCGCGAACAGGCCGCCTTCGACCGTCGGCGCCGCTTTCGCTTCGGCCGAGGCTTCGGCGCCTTCGGGGTGCGCGGTCGTGACGACCTGGGAGAAGACGACGGCGCCGCCGGAGCCGGCCGCCGCCTCGGCGGCCGGCAGAGCCAGGGCGAAGATCGCGATGAAGATGAGAAGTGCGGTGCGGTTGAGCATCTGAGTCCCTTTCGAAGTGAGTTGCGTCTGCCCACCGATGGTCGGCCGCTGGCCCGTGCGCGCCAACGACAGCGGCGCCCCCCACCGGGCCGCGTTTGGCTCACCACGGGCCACGAGAACCGCATTTCCCCCCGTATAGGGGGGCAAATGCAGTTCTCAGCGGGCGCGGTCGAGGCCGAGCTCGATCACCCGGGCGGCGATCTGGCGCGGGCGGTCGCGCCCCGCCCCGCCCGGGACGTCGAGCTTCGCCGCGAGCGCGTCGAGGCGCCGCTGCGCGGTCCGCTCGCTGACCTGGAGCGCCCCGGCGATCTCGGCTCTGGTCGCCGGCCGGCCGGCGAACGCGCCCTCGGTCCGGTAAGGGGCGACGAGGGCGGCGGCGGTCGCGCGCTCCTCCTCGGTGAGGGCGACGGTGGGTGCGGCCGCGGCCACGGTCTGGCCGGCCCGCCCGGGCAGCGGGTCGGAGATTTCGAGGCGCCGGCCGCCGATCATCAGCGCGTCGCCGTTCCGCAGCCGCCGCGGGCGGTCGAGCGGCTCGCCGTTGAGCGCCGTGCCGTTGCGGCTGTCGAGGTCGGTCGCCATCAGCACCCCGCCGCGATTCTCGATCTCGAGGTGGTTCCAGGAAACGGCCTCGTCCTCGATCCAGAGGTCGGCGTCGGGATCGCGGCCGATCACGGTCCGCCCCTCCGGGAGCGGGATCGAACGGGGCTTGCCGCCCTCCCCCGTCAGCCAGATCCTTGCGTCCATCCGAAAATAACCTCGCTCCGCGCCCACGGAGCATAGAGTCCCGGTCGGTGCCCGCGGACGAGGAGAAGAGGCTCGCCGCCGAGGCCTCCGCCGAGCTGGTCGAGGACGGGATGGCCGTCGGCCTCGGCACCGGCTCGACGGTCGCCCACCTGCTGCCGGCCCTCGCCCGCAGGGGACTGGACGGAATCCGCTGCGTCGCGACCTCGGTCGCGACCGAGGAGCAGGCACGCGATCTGGGCATCCCGGTCGAGGAGTTCGCCTCGCTCTCCAGCCTCGACATCGCGATCGACGGCGCCGACCAGGTCACGCCCGACGGCTGGCTGATCAAGGGCGGGGGGGGTGCCCACCTGCGCGAGAAGATCGTCGCCGCGGCGGCGCGCCGCTTCGTCGTCATCGTCGACTCGAGCAAGCCGGTCGACTCGCTCAGCGCACCCGTCCCGCTCGAGCTCTTCGCCTTCGGGCTGCCCTCGACGCTGGCCCGCCTCGGGCCCGCGGTCGAGCTCCGCGACGCGCCGCCCAGCCCCGACGGCGGGGTGATCGCCGACTACCGCGGCGCCGATCTCAGCGATCCGGCCGTTCTCGCCGCCCGCCTCGAGGCCGATCCCGGGGTCGCCGCCCATGGCCTCTTCCCAGCGGCTATGGTCACCGACCTGCTGGTCGGTAGGGGCGGCTCAGTGGATCGGATGAAACTCAGGGAAGGGAACTGAATTGACCGACTTCAACGCGCTCGCGATCGACGGCACGATCGTCACCCCCGACGACGCCGACTGGGACGAGGCCCGCACGGCCTGGAACCTCAGGGCCGATCAGCGCCCCGTCGCGGTCGCGATCGTCGAGAGCGGCGACGACATCGCCGCGGTCGCCCGCTTCGCGGCCGAGAACGGCCTCAACCTCGCCGGCCAGGGGACCGGGCACGGCGCCGGCCCGCTCGCCCCCGCCCTCGACGGCGCGATCCTGGTCAGGACCCAGAGGCTGCGCGGCATCGATGTCGACCCCGGGAGCGAGACGGCGCGGGTCGAGGCCGGCGTCCTCTCGGCCGAGCTCGGCGAGGCCGCGAACGAGCACGGGCTCGTATCGATGCCGGGATCCTCCCCGGACGTCGGCGTTGTCGGATACACCCTCGGCGGCGGATTGAGCTGGTTCGGGCGCCGCCATGGGTTCGCCTGCAACCGGGTGGCCGCGATCGAGGTGGTCACCGCCGACGGCGAGGCCAGGACCGTCGACGCCGAGAGCGATCCCGACCTGTTCTGGGCGCTGCGCGGGGGCGGCGGCGGCTACGCCCTGGTCACCGCCCTGCACGTGAGGCTCCTACCCCTGGCCGAGGCCTATGGGGGGATCTTGATCTTCCCCGCCGAGGTCGGCGCCGACGCCGTCCGCGCCTACCGCGACTGGGCCGCCGAGGCGCCGGAGGAGTTCACGTCGGTGGTCCGATTCGTCACCCCGCCGCCGATCCCCGACGTGCCCGAGCCGGTGCGCGGCAAGCCGCTGCTGACGATCGACGGCGCCTTCATCGGCGGCCCCGAGGAGGGCGACGCCCTGCTCGCGCCGCTGCGGGCGATCGGCGAGCCGATCATGGACAGCTTCGCCCCGATGCCGACCGCCGGCCTCAGCCACATCCACATGGACCCGGAGAACCCGGTTCCCGGGATCGGCGACGGGATGACGCTTCGCGAGCTGTCCGACGGGGCGATCGACGCCTGGGTCGGGGTCGCGGGAATCGACTCCGGGTCGCCCCTGCTGCTGAGCGAGATCCGCCACGTCGGCGGCGCCCTCGGCCGCGAGGACGAGAGCGGCGGCGCGCTTTCGAAGCTCGACGCCGACTGGGCCTTGTACAGCGTCGGGATGCCGATGACGCCCGAGCTCGGCGAGGCGATCCCAGCCCACATCAATCGGATCGAGGAGACGATGGCGCCGTGGGGTGCCGACGGCGCCTACTTCAACTTCAGCGACCGGCCCAAGCACGTCGACCACATTCTCCCCGCCGACGTCTGCGCGCGCCTGCGCGAGGTCAAGGCGAAGTGGGATCCGGACAACCGGATCATCGCCAACCACGCGCTCGAGCCGACCGGCTGAGCCGAGAGGCCGGCTCGCGATCTCGTGAGGCTACGCGCTCGGCGCCGCGGCGGCGTCGGCGACGACCACCATCTCGTCGTTTGCCACCCGGCCGGCAGGGATCGAGTCGTCGCCGGCGAGCAGCTTCGCCAGCGCGTCGCGCTTCTCCTCGCCGGTCACCAGCCAGACGATGCGGCGGGCGGCCGCGAGCGCCGGATAGGTGAGGGTCATCCGGCGGTGGTCCCGGTAGGCGCCCTCGGTGGGGGCGACGCTGCGGTCGGTCACCTCGAGGACGCCATCGCCGGGGACGAGCGATGCGGTGTGGCCGTCGGGACCGAGGCCGAGGTGGACGAGGTCGAGCGCACCGGGCAGCGAGGATTCGTACTCGCGGGCGGCGGCGTCCAGGTCGCGCTGGGTGACCGGCATCGGCCGCAGCGTCGATTGGTGCTCGAGCGAGAGTCCGAGGACGAGGTGGGTCAGGTTGCGGTCCTCGCTGCCCGGCGCGGCCACGCGCTCGTCGACCTGGAACAGCTCGGTCTCGCCCCAGGGCATCTCCTCGAGGTCGCCGAGGATCGCGAGCATCGCCCACGGGGTGCGGCCGCCGCTCATCGCCAACTCGAATATCCCGCGCTCGGCGACGGCCGCCCTTCCGGCGGCGGCGATCAGCTCGGCGCCGCGCCGCGCCGCCGCCTTCTCGTCGGCGACGACCTCGAGCTCCACCTAATCCTTCTTCTCGATGTGGCCGCCGAACTGCTTGCGCATCGCCGACAGCACCCTGTCGCCGAAATCGCCGAGACCGCGCGAGTAGAAGCGCTCGTAGAGCGCCGCGGTCAGGACCGGCGCCGGAACGCCCTCGTCGATCGCCGCGATCGAGGTCCAGCGGCCCTCGCCGGAGTCGGAGACACGGCCCGCGAAGTCGGAGAGGTCGTGCGATTCCTGCAGCGACACCGCGGTCAGATCGAGCAGCCAGGATCCGATCACGCTGCCCCGCCGCCAGACCTCGGCGACCTCGGGGATGTCGATGTCGTACTGGTAGTACTCGGGCTGCTCGAGCGGCGCGGTCTCGGCGTCGGCCTCGCGCTCGACCTTGCCTGCGTTCGCGTTCTCGAGGATGTTGAGGCCCTCGGCGTAGGCCGCCATGATCCCGTACTCGATCCCGTTGTGGACCATCTTCACGAAGTGCCCGGCCCCGTTCGGGCCGCAGTGCAGGTAGCCGTTCTCCGATGGCGAGGGCTCGCCGCTGCGGCCCGGCGTCCGCTCCGCCGCGTCGACGCCGGGCGCGAGCGAGGCGAAGATCGGGTCGAGGCGGTGCACGGCCTCGTCGGGGCCGCCGATCATCAGGCAGAAGCCTCGCTTGAGACCGAAGATGCCGCCGCTGGTCCCGCAGTCGACGAAGTCGACTCCGTTTTCGCTCAGCGTCTCGGCGCGGCGGATGTCGTCCCGGTAGTAGGAGTTGCCGCCGTCGATGATCGCGTCGCCCGGCTCGAGGACGGCGGCGACGTCGAAGATGGTCTTCTCGGTGATCTCCCCCGAGGGCACCATCACCCAGACCGCGCGCGGAGCCGAGAGGCTCGAGGCGAGCTCCTGAAGCGAGCCGGCGCCATCGGCGCCCTCGCCGGCGAGCTTGGAGACCGCGTCCGGGTTGATGTCGAAGACGACGCAGCGGTGGCCGTCGCCCATCAGCCGCCGCGTCATGTTGGCCCCCATCCGGCCGAGTCCGACGATCCCGATCTCCATCCACTTAACCCTATGTCACTCGGGTAGCCTGGCCGACGATGGCCCGGACGGCCGAGAAGCGCGGCAAGGAGGAGATCGCCGATGTGCTGACGATCTTCGGGATCACCGGCGACCTGGCTCGGAAAATGACCTTCCGCGCCCTTTACCTCCTCGAGGCCCGCGAAAAGCTCTCCTGCCGGATTGTCGGCGTCGCGATCGACGAGTGGACGGTCCAGCAGCTGCGCGAACACGCCCGCGAAGCGATCGGCGCCACCGTCAACGACCCCGACGAGGACGTCTTCGACCGCCTCGCCGAGAGGATCTCCTACGTCCAGGGCGACTATGCCGACCCCGACACGTTCGACCGCGTCGCCAAGGAGCTCGGAAAGCCGAGGCGGCCGGTGTTCTACCTCGAGGTGCCGCCGTCGCTCTTCGCGACCGTGGTCGAGGGCCTCGGCCGCGCGGGGCTGGTCGAAAACGCCAGCGTCGTGATCGAGAAGCCGTTCGGGCACGACCTCGCCTCGGCGAGGGAACTCAACTCCGAGCTCCGCCAGGTGCTGCACGAGGACCAGATCCTGCGGATCGACCACTACCTCGGCAAGGAGCCGGTGATGGACATCACCTACCTCCGTTTCGCCAACGCGATCCTCGAGCCGGTCTGGAAACGCCAGTACGTCTCGCACGTCCAGATGACGATCGCCGAGAACTTCGGGGTCGACGATCGCGGCCGCTTCTACGACGCGGTCGGGGCGATGCGCGATGTGATCCAGAACCACGCCCTTCAGGTGCTCTCGCTGATCGCGATGGAGCCGCCGGCCGGCAACCAGGCGGACTCGGTCAGGGACAAGAAGCTCGAGCTGTTCAAAGCCGTCCGAACCGCCGATCCGAAGCGCTACGTCCGCGGGCAGTACGACGGCTTCCACGACGTCAAGGACGTCGCCCCGGACTCGACCACCGAGACGTTCGCGGCGGTCGAGCTGGAGATCGACAACTGGCGCTGGAGCGGCGTCCCCTTCTTCATCCGCGCCGGCAAGTGCATGCCGGACAAGGCCAGCGAGGTCACCATCGTCTTCGAGCGCCCGCCGAAACTCGGCGTCGGGGACGGCAGGCGGCCCGAAGCGAACGAGCTGACGGTCCGGATCGAGCCGGAGCCCGGTTCGCGGATGCGCCTCTTCGCCAAGGAAGCCGGAGAGGAGGCACTCGAGGCGGCGGACCTCGAGGTCCTGTTCGAAAAGGAACCGGGCGCCGACCCCGAGCCCTACGAGCGCCTGCTCGGAGATGCGCTTGCCGGCCGAACCGAACTCTTCACCCGCGAGGACACGGTCGAGGAGACGTGGCGGATCGTCGAGCCCCTGCTCGAGGAACCGGGACCCGTGTACCCGTACGAGCCGGGAACCTGGGGCCCGAAGGAGGCGGAGAAGCTCACCCGCGGGATCGCGCACTGGCGCGAGCCCTGGCTGCCCTAGCTGTAGCTACTCACGACCTTGTTCCAGCTCAGCGAGCCGAGCCGCGGGCGACTTGTGGCCGAGGGAGCCGTGTCGTCGGTTGAAGTTGTAGTGGGTGAGCCAGCCGGGAAGCGCCGCGGTCCGCTCCGCCGAGGAG
>DATBHH010000052.1:0-1972 GCA_036557525.1 Solirubrobacterales bacterium
AAGCGCTCGATCCGCTCCGGCGAGGAGCCGTCGTAGGCGCCGGTCGGGTTGTAGGGGATCAGGTTCACCTTGTAGGCGCGCGGGTCGAGCAGCTCGGCGAGCTCGCGCGCATGCCGGGGGTGGTCGTTGACGTCGGCCAGCATCACGTACTCGACGAACACCTTGCGCCGGCGGCGGCTTCGGTAGCGCTCGCAGGCGGCGAGGACCTCCGCCAGCGGGTAGCGGTCGTTGACCGGCATCAGCTGCGAGCGGAGGCCGTCGTTGGGGGCGTGCAGGGAGAGGGCCAGCCGGATCGGCATCTCGCACTCGGCGAGGCGATCGATCCCCGGCACCCAACCGACCGTCGAGATCGCCGTCCGGCGGTGGGTTACGCCGAGGTCGGGAAGCCGGGCGCAGGCCTCCAGCACCGCCTCGATGTTCATCATCGGCTCCCCCATCCCCATGAAGACGACGTGGTCGATCGCTTCGACCCGGCGGAAGTGGAGCGCCTGGTCGAGGATCTCGTCGGGGCTGAGATTGCGGCCGAATCTCATCTGCCCGGTGGCGCAGAAGGTGCAGGTCAGCGGGCAGCCCGACTGCGAGGAGAGGCAGACCGAGCGGCGGCCGTCGCGGTAGCGCATCAGCACGGCCTCGAGCGGTCGCGAGTCGGCGGTGGCGAACAGCGCCTTGACCGTACCGTCGTCGGAGCGCGCCTCGGTCTCGAGCCGGAGGGTCGAGAGCGGGACGCCGGCGGCGAGCCGGTCGCGGAGCGCCGCCGGCAGGTTCGTCATCTCGCCGTAGTCGCGGGCCCCGCGCGCGACCCACTCCCACACCTGGGAGGCGCGGTAGGAGGGCTCGCCGGCGTCGGCGAGGGTCGTTGCGAGCAGGTCCCGGTCCATCGTCGGAGTTTGACTTGTCCCCGGGGCGGCCGTAGCGTGCGCGGGCAGGAGGGGAGCCGAGTGGCCGAGTCTCATCCAGCCCGCGCCCAGCGCCTGTCATGGGCGCGACTTGCGGTGCCGGCGGTGTCGCTGGCGCTCCTCGCAGCCACGATCTGCCTCCTCTCCCCCGACCCGACCGAGCAAGCGCCGCATGCACACCCGCAGCCGCGTTCTGCCTCGATGCGAACACCAACGCGAGCGGCTTCTACGGCCTCTTCATCCCGGCGAACTACATCCAGAGCCAGGAAGGCGGAGCCCCGCTCGACAACTGCACCTGGCAGGTGGAAGCCGACTATGGCGACGGCTCGCCGCCGGGGAAATACGTCTTCGAAGAGGACAAGCTCTTCACCGCCGGCCACACCTTCCCCGAGCCGGGCGTCTACGACGTCGTGATCAACGCCACCGAAGGGCAGCACATCGACGAAAGCCCCTGCCCGGACCTGCTGATCGAAGCGACCATCACCTATCCCGAGCCACCGCCGCAGGAAGAAGCCGAAGAAGCGGCCCCGGGCGGACCCGGCGCAGAGGCTCCCGGCGGAGGAGGTGGCGCCCCCGCCGCACCACCGCCCGCCGGCACCCCGCCGCCGGCCCCGCCGCACCAGCCCTACTGGAGCGGTTGCGGCGGCGGGGTCCGCGCCCACCTGATCGCCTGCCGCAAGGCGAAGCGGGTGATCCGGTCGGCGAGGGCCTTCCTCTCGCGGGCGAGGCTCGAGCAGGGCGCGAGCTTCAGGGCCGCAGGCTTCACCTGCCGCCTGCGTGGGAACGGCGACGTCGCCTGCCGACGAGGCAGGCAGCGCGTGCTAGGAGCCTGAGCCCGGCGGCGGCTGCCCCGGCGGCGGCTCACCGGGCGGCGGCTCGGCCGCGGGCGGCGGCTCGGCCGCAGGTGGCTGCTCGGCCGCAGGCGGCTCCCCGGCCGGCTGCTCGCCCGCGGCCTGCTCGGGCTGCGGCTCGAGCGGCGGCGGCGTCGCGTCGCGTTTCTGCGGCGGCGGCAGTTCCCCGCCCGGGATCGGCTCCGCCTCCGCCTCCCAGACCTTGTTGAGGGAGATCTGGATGTA
>DATBHH010000053.1:0-2473 GCA_036557525.1 Solirubrobacterales bacterium
CGTTTCCCGTGCGCGAGGACAATCTTCTTCTTCGGCCCCTTGCCGATCCGGGTGTCGGGCGACGGCGCCGGCGCCGGCGGGCCGACGACGGGGGCCGGCGGCGCGACGAAACCGCAGGCGGCGGTCTGCGGGATCGAGGGGTCCTGGGTTTCGTCGCCGAGCCCGTCTTCGTCGCAGTCTGGCTCGACGTCGGCGTTCACCTCGACGAAATAGTCCGTCTCGAATCCTTCTTCGAAGGTCGCCGATTTCCCGTCGGCGAGCGGGTTGACCCTCGCCAGGAAGGAGGCTCCGATCTTCTTGCGGGCGGAGAATTCGCCCGCCGTTGTGCCGAGGCCGATCGTCTCCCCGGCTTCGATCGGGAGCTGGGTCGGGAAGACCCAGATTTTCCCATCGGGTTCTTCGGTGCTGGACGGGACGTCATGGGCGCTGCTCGTCCCCTCGGCGGTGTACCGATCGGCGATCGAGGTGGGCTTCAGGACCCTGAGGCTGATTTTGTCGGCGGACAGGGCTCCTTTGCCTTCGCCGCGCAGCACGCGCCAGCGGACGATCACCCCGTCGATCGGGGAGGTCAGTTCGGCCCCGGGCAGGACGTTGGTCGTGAAGATCGTCGCCCCGGCGGTCCCGAGCACCGCGCTGCGTTCGGGCAGGGGATGTGGCCCGATGGTCATCGCGGCATTGGCAGGCGCCGCCGCCGCCAGCATCGCCAGGACGAGGGCCGGCGCCAACCAGCGACCCCTCGCCAGCGCCCTCATCCGCTCAGGTGACCTCCCCGAGGCGGCCGGTCTCGACGTCGTAGATGAAGCCGCGGACCGAGTCGGTCCGCGGGATGAAGGGGCTGGCCTTGATTCGCTCGATCGAGTTGCGGACGCTCCCCTCGAGATCGGAGAACGACATCGTGTGCCACTGGGGCCGCACGCCGGAGTGGTCCTCGAGAAGCTGGTGGAATTCCTCGTTGCTGACCTTCGACATCCCGCAGTCGGTGTGCTGGATCAGCATGATCTCCTCGGTGCCGAGCAGGTGCTGCGAGATCGCCAGCGAGCGGATCTCGTCGTCGGTGACGACGCCGCCGGCGTTGCGGATCACATGCGCGTCGCCGATCGAGAGGCCGACGACTTCGTAGGGATCAAGGCGCGAGTCCATGCAGGCGACGATCGCGACCTTCCTCGCGGGGTGGGCGGGCGGCCTCTCCTCGAACTCGAATCCGGCCGCGAACACCTCGTTGTTCTTCACCAGCTCGTCGATGACGCTCATCGTCCCCCCCTCCCGCTCAGGCCGGGGTGATGACGACGATCGGGATCGGCCGATCGGTCTTTTCCTGGTACTCGGTGTAGCGGTCGCGGTTGTTCTCGTTGACGAGCTTCCAGAGCCGCTCGTAATCGGGGTCGGACCTCGCGACCACGCGCGCGGTGCCCTTCCGGCGTTCGCGGCCGATCTGGACCTCGACCTCGGGGTTCGCCTCGAGGTTGAGGAACCAGGCGGGATTTTTCGGGTCGCCGCCCTTCGACGCGACGACCACGTAGTCGTCGCCGTCGCCGGCGTAGACGAGCCCGTTGGTCCGGGTCGCGCCCGAGCGACGGCCCTTGGTCCGCAGCAGCAGGCAGGGGACGCCGAGCACCCTGTGCCCGATCCGCCCGTCGGTCGCCTTGTAGACCTTCTCGTGGACGCCGAGGACCTGACTGGTCACGCTCATGGCCTCAGCCTAGACGGGCTAGCCGTTGGCCGTCTCCACCGTGCCCCTGACCTCGCAGAAGGTACCGCCGTCGTAGGCGTGGAGATTGATCGTTTTGATCGCTCCCGGCAGGGCGTAGATGAACTGGCCCTCGATTCGCTGCGGCCCGGGATTGACGAACGAGAACGACGCTTCACCGCCACTACCGATGTTGGTCCCGCTCGCATGGGCGGCTTCGGCGTCGCCGTAGAACCAGTTGAGCGTCGCCGAGACGGAACCCAGGTTCTGGAAGTGCATCGCCACCTGGCCGCCGTCGTGGCAGACCGTCAGCAGCTGCAATTCGTCGCCGAGGCTCTCGCTGATGTCCTGCCCCGACGACGGGGTCATCCTGATCACCTCGACGGGGGTCGTGCAGGTGACTTCGCCTTCGGTCCCGACGATCGCGATCGAATCGGGCGGAGGGCAGGTTTGAGAGATCCTGCGCTGGTAGGACGGCGGCGGAAGTCCCCCGAATTTGTTGGCATCGCTCGCTTTCGAAGCTTCGGTCGCCTTGGTCGCTTCTTTGGCCTTCGTCGCTTCGTTCGCCTTGGTCGCTTCGTTCGCCTTGGTGGCTTTCGTCGCCGTATCGGCGCTGTTTGCGTGTGCGACCGACGCCTGGCCGATATTGCCGTTGAAGACCTTCGTCGCGATCTTCTTCGCCTGCTTCTTCTGCTTCCCGGTGAGGCCGCCCGCCGCGATCGCGGTTCCGCCCAGCGCCGCGATCAGGGCGACAATTGCGACCAGCGTTCCCGGCGACCGGCGGGG
>DATBHH010000054.1:0-60249 GCA_036557525.1 Solirubrobacterales bacterium
CGACTACGTTGCCGGCTCCAACCACGTCCTGCCGACGGGCGGTGCCGGGCGCTTCTCGGGCCCGTTGGGGCCCGGGGTGTTCCGACGCAAGGTCTCGACGGTCGAAGTTCCGGCCGAGGCGGCGGCGAAGCTTGCCCCGCACGTCGACGTCATCGCTCGGGCCGAGGGCTTCCCCGTTCACGGCGAGTCGGCGATGATTAGGGGAGAGGACCGATGAGCCGCGCAGCGACAAGAGAGCGCAGCACCGCCGAGACCAAGATCGAGCTCTCGCTCGATCTCGATGGCGGGGAGTCCAGCGCTGCCACCGGTGTCGGGTTCCTCGACCACATGCTCGATCTGCTCGCTCGCCACGGCAAGCTCGGCCTGAGGGTCGAGGCGAGCGGCGACCTCGAGACCGGCGCGCATCACACGGTCGAGGACGTCGGCATCGTGCTCGGCCAGGCGCTCGACGAGGCGCTCGGGGACCGGGCCGGGATCAGGCGCTACGGATCGGCGCTGGTGCCGATGGACGAGTCGCTGGCCGAGTGCGCGATCGACATCTCGGGCCGCCCGCTCTGCGTCTTCGACGCCGAGGTGCCGGCGACCTCGATCGCCGGCTTCGACACCGAGCTGGCCGAGGAGTTCTTCCGCGCCGTCGCCAACGCCTCGAAGATGACGCTGCACCTCTCGGTCCCCTACGGGACCAACGCCCACCACATGATCGAGGCCTGCTTCAAGGCGTTCGCGCGGGCGCTGCGGGTCGCGGTCTCCCTCGATCCCGATGAGACCGGCGTGCCGTCGACGAAGGGCACCCTGAGTGAATAAATCGCCGCCTCCCCCGCTCTCGCGCGGGCGCGCTGAGAACCCCCGGAAATCTCACTCCCGCGCTTCCGCGTCAGGGAGCGGCTTGGCGGCGCGCATTTGCATTCTGGATTACGGGATGGGGAACCTGCGCTCGGTCGAGAAGGCGCTCGAGCACATCGGCGCCAAGGCGACGATCGCCAACGACGCGGCATCGGTCCGGGGCGCCGCGGGGCTGATACTGCCGGGCGTCGGCGCCTTCCCGCGCGCGATGGAGCGGATCCGGGACCTCGGGATCGACGAGCTGGTCGCCGAGCGGCGCCAGGCCGGGGTGCCGATCCTCGGGATCTGCCTCGGTCTGCAGCTGCTCTTCGACTCCACCACCGAGCTCGGCGGCTCGGTGGGTCTCGGCATGCTGCCCGGGGAGGTCGCCGGGCTCGAGGCCGACGGGCTCAAGGTTCCCCACATCGGCTGGTCGCCGGTGACCTGGACCCGGGACTCGCGGCTCTCAGAGGGGATCGAGAGCGGCACCCCGTTCTACTTTGTCCACTCGTTCTCGCCGCGTCCGGACGCCGCCGACCTGCTCGGGACCGCGGAGTACGGCGCCCGCTTCGCCTGCGCCGCCGAGCGCGGCAACGTCTTCGGGGTCCAGTTCCATCCCGAGAAATCGAGCGCCGCCGGTCTCCGCCTGCTGGCGAACTTCGCGGGCGTCTGCGCGAGGGCGCCCGCCGCGGCGTGATTCTCTACCCTGCGATCGACATCCGCGGCGGCGGCGCGGTGCGGCTGCTCCAGGGCGACTACGAGCGCGAGATCCTCTACGACGCGGACCCGGTCGACGCCGCAACCCGGTGGGCTGCGGAAGGGGCCGAGTTCCTCCACGTCGTCGACCTCGACGGAGCCCGCTCCGGCTCTCCCGAGAACCTCGACGCGATCGAGCGCATCGTCGCCGCCGCCCGGTGCCCGATCCAGGTCGGGGGCGGGCTCCGGGACGCCGACTCGGTCGCCGCCGTGCTGCGGGCCGGGGCCGAGCGGGTCGTGATCGGGACGGCGGCGCTGCGCAGCCCCGAGTTCCTCGACGAGCTGCTCCGCCGGCACCGGGACCGCGTGGTGGTCTCTGTCGACGCCCGCGGCGGCAGGGTCGCCCTCGCGGGCTGGACCGAGGAGAGCGAGATCGAGGTCGCCGACGCCGTCGGGGAGCTGACCGATCGCGGCGTCGCCCGGTTCCTCTGTACGACGATCGAGGTCGACGGAACGATGGAGGGACCCGCCGTTCGGGAGCTGGAGCGGGTCGCGGCCGCGACCGAGGCCGAGCTGATCGCCTCCGGGGGGGTGGGCTCGCTCACCGACCTCGAGGCTCTCGCGGCGGGCGCACCGGCGAACGTCTCCGGTGTGATCGTCGGCCGCGCGCTCTACGAGGGACGGTTCACGGTCTCCGAGGCCAACGCGGCACTGGGCCGAGGCTAGGCTTCCGTCATGGTCCTCAAGCGAGTGATCCCATGCCTCGACGTCGACGCCGGGCGCGTCGTCAAGGGAACGAACTTCGTCGGGCTCCGCGACGCCGGCGACCCGGTCGAGCTCGCCGAACGCTACGACGCCGAGGGCGCCGACGAGCTCGTGCTCCTCGACATCACCGCTTCCCACGAACAGCGCGAGACGATCGTCGAGCTGGCGCGTCGCACCGCCGACAACGTCTTCATCCCGTTCACGATCGGCGGCGGGATCAGGTCGGTCGAGGACGCCCAGGCGGTGCTCGACGCGGGCGCCGACAAGATCTCGGTCAACTCCGCCGCGCTCGCCCGGCCCGAGCTCCTGACCGAGCTCGCCGACCACTTCGGCGCCCAGTGCGTCGTCATAGCGATCGACGCGAAAAGAGCAACCGATGCCCGAACGGGAGCCACCAACCCGACCACTTCCGACCGCGGGAGCGACCGAGCGTCGCAGGTTGATTCCCGCGAGAGAGCGGGAGCCGAGGAAGTGGTCGGAATTTATGATGTATATGTCCATGGGGGGAGGGAGAGGGTCGACGGGCGGGATGCGGTTTCGTGGGCCGTTGAGGCGGTCGAGCGAGGGGCCGGCGAGGTCCTGCTGACCAGCATGGACCGGGACGGGACGAGCGACGGCTACGACCTCGAGCTGACCCGGGCTGTGGCCGAAGCGGTGCCGGTGCCGGTGATCGCCTCCGGCGGCGCCGGCTCGCTCGAGCATCTGAGCGCGGCGATCTCCGAGGGCGCCGCCGATGCGGTCCTCTGCGCTTCGATCTTCCACTACGGGGAACACCGGGTCCGCGACGCGAAGCGACACCTGGCGAAGGCCGGCATCCCGGTCCGAACCTGAGCGATGTCGCCGTCCCTGATCCCGACCGAGGGCCTCGGGAAGGCGATCGAGGATGCCTACCCCGAGCTGGCGCCGATCGCCGCGACGGCCGCGGCGCCGGTCTACCTCGTCGGGGGCGCGGTCCGCGACCTGCTGCTGGGGCGCGGGCGTGCCGACATCGACCTCGTCGTGGTCGGCGACGCCGCCGAGCTTGCGGCCGCGCTCGGCGCCGCCCAGTCAACCGAGCATCAGCGGTTCCGGACCGCCAAGGCCGTGATCGACGGCCATTGGGTCGACATCGCAGCCGCCCGGTCGGAGTCCTACCCCGCACCGGGGGCGCTGCCGGTCGTCGAGTCCGCCGCCGACATCGAGGCCGACCTCGGCCGCCGCGACTTCACGATCAACGCGATGGCGGTCCCGCTGCACGGCGCGACCGAGCTGATCGACCCCCACGGCGGCAGGGCCGACCTCGAGGCGGGTCGGATCCGCGTCCTCCACGCGGGCTCCCTCCGCGACGACCCGACCCGGGCGCTCCGCGCCGCCCGCTACGCGGCGCGGTTCGGCTTCGAGCCGGTGCCCGAGACGGCCGCTCTGTTTCGGGAGGCCGACCTCGACACGGTCTCCGCCGACCGCCGCCGCGCCGAGCTGACGCGGATCGCGAGCGAGCCCGAGGCGGTGGGCGCGCTGGCGCTCCTTGCCGAGTGGGGCTTGGTCGATATTCGTCCCGGCGGCCTCGAACTCGCCACGCGGGTCTCGGAGCTGCTCGCCGGCCCGCCATGGGAGGGATTCGCCCCGCCGGCGGACGCGATACTCGCCGCGGCGCTCGGCCCGAGCGGGGCGGCCGAGGAGATCGCCGCGCTCGCTCCCGACCGCCCGTCGGACGCGGTCGAGGCGACCGCCGGAAGGGGCCCGGTCGAACTGGCCCTCGCCCGGGCGATGGGCGCGGATTGGCTCGACCGCTATCTGCTCGAGTGGCGCGACGTCGCCCTCGAGATCGACGGGGGCGACCTGCTCGCCGCCGGGGTACCGGAGGGACCCGCCGTCGGGCGCGGCCTGAATCAGGCCCTGAGGCTGAAGCTCGACGACCGGCTCAGCGGCCGCGACGAGGAGCTCAGAGCGGCCCTCGAGGCGGCAAGGGGCGGCGATGGAGTGGCGTAGCGAGGGCGGCGTCGAATGGCTGGAGGCTGAGCTGCCCCGCGCCCGGGCCGTCTTCTCGACGAGGATCGGCGGCGTCAGCGAGGGCCCGTACGAGAGCCTCAACCTCGGCTACCTGACCGGCGACGAGGGAGATCGGGTGGTCGAGAACCGCCGCCGCCTCACCACGGCCCTCGGCCTCGATCCCGAGAGAGTGTTGATCGGCCGCCAGGTCCACGAGGCCGAGATCGCGGTCCACCTCGAACGCCAGCGGCCCAGTCCGTTCGACTCGCCCGGCGCACCGGTGGCCGAGGTCGACGGCCAGGTCGCCCTCGAGCCGGGTCTCGCGCCGATCGTTCTCACCGCAGACTGCCTTCCGGTCGCCCTCGCCGGCCCCGGCGGGGTGGCGATGCTCCACTGCGGCTGGCGCGGGCTCGCGGCCGGAATCGTCGGGCACGGGGTGGAGGCGATCGCGGCGACCGACGCCGCGATCGGCCCCGGCATCGGGCCCTGCTGCTACGAGGTAGGCGAGGACGTCCTCGCTGCCTTTGCCGCCCTCGGGATCGACGAGCCCGGCCCCACCGTCGACCTCACCGAGGTCGCGCGCCGGCTGCTCGCCGCCGCCGGGGTGGAGCGAGTCGAGGCCGCCGCCCCGCTATGCACGAGCTGCGAGGAGAGGCGCTTCTTCTCGCACCGTCGCGGTGCCGGCACGACCGGGCGGCAGGCCGGCCTGGTCTGGATCGAGGAGCGGTGAGATGCCGGGACTGATCGAAGGGATCGAGGCGGCGAAGGTCGCGGCCAATCTGGAGCGGGCCCGCGAGATCTCCGGCGACCGGATCGAGATCCTGGCGGCGACGAAGTACGTGCCGCTGGAGGAGATGGGGGTGCTCGCCGAGGCGGGGGTGACGCTCGTCGGCGAGAACCGGCAGCAGGACCTGGCGGCGAAACGGGAGCGCTGGGGGGACGCGTTCGAATGGGACTTCATCGGAACCCTCCAGAGCCGCAAGGTGAAGCAGCTGCTGCCGATCTGCCGCCTGATCCACTCGGTGGCGACCGATTCGGCCCTCGAGCAGCTCGGCCGCCATGGAGGCCCGGAGACCGAGGTCCTGGTCGAGGTCAACGTCGCCGGCGAGGAGGGCAAGGCCGGGATCGCGCCGGCCGAGCTGGGTGCCTTCATCGAGCGCTGCCCGGTCCGCGTCTCGGGCCTGATGACGATGCCCCCGTTCAGTCAGGACCCGGAGGCCTCGCGCCCGCATTTCGCCAGGCTCGCCAAGCTCGCCGCAGAGCACGGCCTCGGAAGGCTCTCGATGGGGACCTCGCAGGACTGGGAGGTCGCGGTGGAGGAGGGGGCGACCATCGTCAGGCTCGGAACCGCCCTCTACATGTGACGACTGCTGCATAATTGGCAAAGGAATCGGCCGCTCCAAGCCGAAAGATGCGCTGATATGGCACTCCGAGACACATGGCATAAAGCGCTCGTTTACTTCGGTCTCGCTGAAGACCACGACTACGGCCCGGAGTACGAGGAAGAATTCATTCCCGACTCCGACGAAGAGCTCGACCGTGGCCAGGATTCCGGGCAGGTGCGGCGCCTGCCCACCTCCCGTCGCTCGCGGCGCGACGAGATCGACGACATCTTCGCCGACGACGAGCCGATCGCGGCCTCGCGGACCCGGGTCCTGCGGCCGGTCGGCAACGGCGACTCCGACGTCCAGGTCCACCTCGTCATCCCCCGCAACTTCAACGATGCCCAGCAGGTCGCCGACCAGTTCAAGCGCAAGGTGCCGGTGATCCTCAATCTGCAGACGACCGACCACGAGCTCTCGAAGCGAATGATCGACTTCAGCTCCGGCCTCACGTATGCCCTTGACGGCGGCATGCAGAGAATCGCCGAGAAGATCTTCCTGCTGACCCCGCGCAACGTCGAGGTCTCCGCCGAGGAGAAGGCGCGCCTCCTCGACAAAGGCTTCTTCAACCAGTCATAGGCCGGTTCGCACCGGCCGTCACTAGGCTGCGGGCCATGGTTGTCGGGTTCATCGGCTCTGGAAGCATGGCCGCGGCGATGGCGCGCGGCTGGGTCGGCGCCGTCGACAAGATGCTGTTCACGGACACCGGGTCCGGCAGGGCCGAGGAGCTGGCGGCTGAGGTCGACGGCAGGGCCGTCGGATCCAACGCCGAGCTCGCCGAGGCGGCGGACGTCCTTGTCCTCGCCGTCAAGCCGGCCAGGCTGGACGACGTCGCCACGGAGATCGGAGACGTCGCCAGGCCGCTGGTCTCCCTGCTCGGCGCGACGACGCTCGACCGTGTCCGCTCGGCCTTCCCCAAAGCCGACGTCTTCCGGGTGATGCCCAACATCGCCGTCGAGGTGCGGAGAGGAGTCCTCTGCGTCGCCGGCGGCGAGTCCGCCGAGGTCAGGGCCCTGCTCGACCTGCTCGGCAGGACCGTCGACCTGCCCGACGCCCAGTTCGACGCCGCGACCGCGGTGATGGGATGCGCCCCCGCCTACCTCGCGCTCGCCGTCGAGGCGCTCGCCGACGCGGGCGCCGAGGCCGGCCTCGACGATGCGCTCGCCCGCGAGCTCGTGGTGGAGACCGCCGCCGGCACTGCGGAGCTGCTCGAGAGCCGGGATCCGGCCGAGGTTCGCAGGGCGGTGGCGTCCCCCGGTGGGAGCACCGAGGCCGGGCTCGAGGCGCTCGATCGCGAGGGGGCTCGGGACGCGTTCGCCGCTGCGGTCAGGGCCTCGCTCGAGAGGATGCGGCCATGAGCGCGGAGCGAGCAAGCGTCGCGGCCTGTCTCTTCGCGCAGCGAGCGAAGCGCGAGGATTTGCGATGAGCGCGGCGACGGTGATTTCCCTCGCGCTGACCCGCGACGACGTCTCCTCGTACGTCAGCGCGCTGTTCCTCGTCTACATCGTCCTGATCCTGATCAGGGTCCTCATCTCCTGGGTGCCGCGGATGCCCTACAACCGCATCCTGCGGGCCTGCCTCGACTTCGTCACCGAGACCACCGACCCCTACCTGAACCTGTTCAGGCGCATCCTGCCGCCGATCGGCGGCTCGGGGTTCGCGCTCGACCTGAGCCCGATGATCGCGATCATCGTTCTCGTCGTGCTGCGAGTCGTGGTCGTCAGCCTGATCGCCGGGTGAGCGCGGAGCGAGCGCAATGAGCGCAGCCCGTCTCCCCGCGCAGCGAGCGGAGCGCGCCCGCGCCTGGCGCCTCGCCGGCGCGCTCTGCGGGCTCGTGGTCGCCGCCGACCAGGCGACGAAGGCGCTGGTCGAGTCGAACCTCTACCCCGGCGAGCACGTCGACGTCATCGGCCCGATCGGCCTCACCCTCGCCCACAACAATGGCGTCGCCTTCGGCCTCGCCGGCGGCAGCGGCGGCCTCCTCGTCGTGTTCGCGCTCGGCAGCCTGGCGTTCATCGGCTGGCTCTTCTCGCGCGATCCCACCCGTCCCTGGATCTGGGTCGCGGTCGGCCTGCTCGCCGGCGGTGCGCTCGGCAACCTCGCCGACCGGATCCGCGCCGACGCGGTGACCGACTACGTCGACATCTTCTCCTGGCCGCCGTTCAACCTCGCCGACGTCTCGATCACCGTCGGGGTCCTGCTGCTGGCGCTGAGTCTCACCGGTGGGCGTCGATGAGCGTGGAGGGCCTCCGCGTCGTCCATATCGACGACTCGCTGGCGGTCGTCGACAAGCCGGCCGGGCTGGTGGTCCACCCGGCTCCGTCGCACCAAGGCCCGACCCTCGTCGATGAGCTCGGCGAGATCCTCGGCGGAGGCGAGCCCGAGCGGCCAGGGATCGTCCACCGTCTCGACAGGGGAACGAGCGGGCTGATGGTCGTCGCCCGCGACGAGGAGGCGCTCCGCGCGCTGCAGGCGCAGGTGCGCCGACGCGAGGTCGAACGGGTCTACCTCGCGCTGGTCGGGGGACGCCTGCCGTCGCGATCGGGGACGATCGACGCGCCGATCGGCCGCGCCGCCCGCAAGCGCCACAGGATGGCGGTCTCGGGAGCCGCCTCGCGCCAGGCGCGCACCCACTTCACGGTCCTCGAGGTTCTTCCCCGCGAGACCCTTCTCGAGGCCCGCCTGGAGACCGGCCGGACTCACCAGATCCGAGCCCATTTCTCCGCCATCGAGCACCCCCTCGTCGGCGACCCGACCTATGGCGGCGAGCGCCGCTACGGGCTCGAACGGCCCTTTCTCCATGCCCACCGGCTCGCGTTCACGCACCCGGCGACCGGCGCCGAGATGGCCTTCAGCTCGGAGCTCCCGGCCGACCTCAGGGCGGCCCTGAACGAGGCCCGCGGAGCCTGAACCCCGCGCCCCCTCTACAATCCTTCACCCTTCAACCGACCCCCGCCGTATCGCCCCGGATCCTGATCGGCAGCGGCCGAATCCCGGTCAGAGCGGTGGGGTTGCACCAAACCAAGGAGAAAGCTGAAAAATGCCAGAGGCTGGCCTCAAAGAGCTGCTCGAGGCTGGGGTCCACTTCGGACACCAGACGCGGCGCTGGAACCCGAACATGCGCCGCTACATATTCGGCGAGCTGGACGGGATCCACATCATCGACCTCGTCCAGACGGAGGAGCTGCTGGAGAACGCCCGTCGTTTCGCCGGCGAGCTCGCCTCCGGCGGCGGCACCGTCCTCTTCGTCGGGACCAAGAAGCAGGCGCGCGGCGCGGTCGAGACCTGGGCGCAGAAATGCCGGATGCCGTACGTGAGCCAGCGCTGGCTCGGCGGCCTGCTGACGAACTTCAACACGATCTCAGCTCGGATCTCGCGCCTGCACGAGCTGACCGACTGGCAGGAGGAGGGCAAACTCGACCTCCTCCCGACCAAGGAGCGGATGGGGATGCAGGCCGAGCTCGCGAAGCTCGAGTACAACCTCGGCGGTGTCCGCGACATGGACCGGCTGCCCGACGCGGTCTTCGTCACCGATCTCAAAACGGAGGAGATCGCGGTGCGCGAGGCAGTGCGGCTGAGGATCCCGATCATCGGCCTCGTCGACACCAACTGCGACCCGACGAACATCGACTACGTGATCCCCGGCAACGACGACGCGATCCGCTCCTGCGAGCTCATCATCGGGACGATCGGGAGCGCGATCGAGAGCGGCGCCGGCGCCTGGCGCGAGCAGGAGGAAAGGCGCATCGCGGACGAAATGGAGAGGCGTCGCAAGGAGGAGGAGCGGAAGAAGCTGGAGGAAGAGGAGAAAGCCCGACAGGAGGCCGAGGCGGCAGCGCAGGCTGGCGCCCAGCAGCCCGCGGGTCCTGTCGCCGAGGAGGGGTCCCCCTCCTCGCGGGACGACGCTGCGGGGGGGAACCCCTCCTCGGCGCCACCCGCGGCAGCTGCCCCTGCGACAGGTGCCGGTTCCCCGGCCCCCACCGCCGGTGACCCATCCGGCGGTGGCGGACGCGAAGCGGAGCAGCCGCCGGCCGGTTCGCCTCCCGCCGGCTCCGATCGCAATCTGACTCCTTCGGAGTCCGCCGGAGGCAGATCGTGAGCGTCTCGGCGGCAGACGTGAAAGCGCTTCGGGATCGGACCGGGGCGGCGATGATGGACTGTAAAGCCGCCCTCGCCGAGGCCGATGGCGACGCTGACCGCGCTGTCGAGATCCTCAGGGTCAAGGGACAGGCCTCAGCCGCGAAGCGGGAAGGCAGGGGCACCGACGAGGGGGTCGTCTCCGCCTACATCCACGCCAACGACCGCGTCGGCGCGATGGTGGAAGTCCAGTGCGAGACCGACTTCGTCGCCCGCAACGAGGACTTCAGGGTGTTCGCCTACGAGGTCGCTCTGCACATCGCGGCAACCGCTCCGCAGTACGTCTCCTCCGAGGAGATCCCCGAGGAGGAGCGCGAGGCTGAGCGTCGCGTCTTCGAAGAGAAGGCCCGCGAGGACGGCAAACCGGACAACGTCGTGGAGAAAATCGTCGATGGCCAGCTCGCCAAGTGGGCCCGGGAGGTTGCGCTCCTCGATCAGACGCACGTCAACGCCGACAAGCACGACTCGAAATCGATCGAGGAGCTGCGCCAGGAGATGGCGGCGAAGACCGGCGAGAACATCCGGATCGCCCGCTTCGCCTACTTCCGGGTCGGTCGTTGAGGCGGAGCGGGGCGAGCGTCACGATCTGATTCTCGCGAGCAGAGCGAAGCTGAAAATCCATGGAGTCGAACCCCAAGTTCAGCCGAATCCTCCTGAAGCTCTCGGGGGAGGCGCTGATGGGGGAGCTGAGCTACGGCACCGATGCGGCCGAGGTCCAGCAGATCGCGCGGCAGGTCGCGCGGGTGCGGGAGCGCGGGGTGGAGGTGGCGATCGTCGTCGGCGCCGGCAACATCTTCCGCGGGCTCAAAGCGGCGGCCGCCGGGATGGACCGCGCCACCGGCGACTACATGGGGATGCTCGCCACGGTGCTCAACGCGCTGACGCTTCAGGACGCGCTCGAGAACATCGGTGAGCACACGAGGGTGATGTCCGCGATCGACGTCAAGGAGGTCGCCGAGCCCTATATCCGCCGCCGCGCGATGCGACACCTCGAGAAAGGTCGGGTCGTGATCTTCGCCGCCGGAACCGGGAACCCCTTTTTCACCACCGACACCGCTGCCGCCCTCCGCGCGCTCGAGATCCGCGCCGGAGCGATCCTGATGGCGAAGAACGGGGTCGAGGGGGTCTACGACTCCGACCCGGCGACCAATCCCGATGCGAAGTTCATCGCCGAGATCTCCCCCGGTGAGGCGATCGAGCGCGAACTGAAGGTGATGGACTCGACCGCCCTGTCGCTGTGCATGGACAACGACCTCCCGATCTACGTCTTCAACATGGGGGACGAGTCGAACATAGATAGGATCGTCGCCGGCGAGAGAGTGGGCACGTTGGTCTCCAACGCACCCGCCGGCTAGGAGATGGACCAGTGGAGCTGATCGACGAGCTGCTCAAGGACGCCAGGGACCGCATGGCGAAGTCGGTCGAGTCGAGCCGCGGCGAGCTCGCCACGGTGCGGACGGGCCGCGCCTCTCCGCACCTTCTCGACCGGATCACGGTCGACTACTACGGCTCGCCGACCCCACTCAGGCAGCTCGCCAACGTCGCCGCCTCCGACGCCCGGCTGCTGACGATCACCCCGTTCGACAAATCGGCGATCGAGGCGATCGAGAAGGCGATCCGCGAGTCGGACGTCGGCCTGACGCCGAGCAACGACGGCAGCGTGATCCGCCTCGCGATCCCCGAGCTGACCGAGGAGCGGCGCCGTGAGATGGTCAAGGTGGTCCATGGTGTGGCCGAGGAGGGAAGGGTCGCGGTCCGCAACATCCGCCGCGACACGATGCACGACCTCCGCGAGCTGAAAAAGGAGGGCGAAGCGGGCGAGGACGACGAGCGCCGGGCCGAGACCACCCTCCAGAAGCAGACCGACGAGGCGGTCGCTGAGATCGACACCCTTCTCAAGGGAAAGGAAGAGGAGATTCTGGAGGTGTGAGCGCCTCCGCGCGGTACGTAGCGATCATCACCGACGGCAACGGCCGCTGGGCCCGGCAGAGGGGGCTGCCGGTGGTCGAGGGGCACAGGGCCGGAGCCGACACCGTCAAGGCGAGGCTCCGCGACGCGGTCGAGCTGGGAATCGAGGAGCTGACGGTCTTCTCGTTCTCGACCGAGAACTGGAGCCGCCCGCCGGAGGAGGTCGACGGCCTGATGCGGATGCTCGGCGAGCGGATCGACGCCGAAACGCCGGAGCTGAACGAGGAAGGCGTGAGGATGCGGTTCATCGGCCGCCGCGACGGCGTCGCCGCGGACCTGATCGAGCGGATGGTCCGGGCCGAGGAGACGACCGCCGGCAACGACCGGATCCGGCTCTTCGTCGCCTTCAACTACGGCGGCCGGGCGGAGATCGTCGACGCGGCGCGCAGCTTCCAGGGTGACTCCGAGGAGGAGTTTCGCGAACACCTCTACGCGCCCGAGATGCACGACCCCGACCTCCTGATAAGAACCAGCGGCGAGCGGCGGATCTCCAACTACCTGCTCTGGCAGTGCGCCTACTCGGAGCTCGTCTTCCGCGACGAGCTCTGGCCCGACTTCGGCCGCGAGGCGTTCGAGCAGTCGCTCGCCGAGTTCTCCGAGCGCCAGCGCCGGTTCGGGGCGCGCTGATGGAGACGGGTGGAGGGTCGGGCGAGAGGCGCCGCGACCGCGGCTCCGAGTTCGAGCGCGCGGTCGGGCACTTCGAGGAACTCGACGACCCGACCGTCGCCCAGGAACGACCCTCCCGCCCGCCGGTGCCGCCGCGGTCGCGGCGGCGGCGGATCCCCGGGGAGACGTTCAGGCGGATCCTCGTCGCGATTCCCTGGATCGCCTTCGCGATCGCGATCACCGTCGCCGGGGGCATCGCCTTCTCACTCGCGATGATCGCGATCGGGCTTCTCTGCATGCGCGAGTTCCTGACGATGTCGGCGCCGGTGCGGCCGATCGGAATCGCGGCCTACCTCAGTGTTACGGCGCTGATCATCGCCGCCCACTTCGGGACCGCGTTCAACGTGATGCTCGTCCTCGCAGCGTCGTTCCCGGTCCTCTTCGCGCTCGGCGCCGACCGCAAACGCCGCGACGGGATCACGATGTCGATGGGTGTGACCCTGCTCGGGATCGTCTGGATCGGCATCCCCCTCGTCCACGCGGTCCTCCTGCGCGACCTGCCCGATCACGGCGCCGCGCTCCTGATCGACGTCCTCGTCGGCACCTTCGCCAGCGACACCGGCGCCTACGCGATCGGGAGGATGTTCGGATCGCACCGGATCGCCCCGAGCCTCTCACCGAACAAGACCCTCGAGGGGCTGATAGGCGGCTTCGTCATCGGCACGATGGCGTTCTGGTTCGCCGGCCTCTACCAGAACTGGTTGTCGGGGGCCGACGCCCTGATCATGGGTGCGGCGGTGGCGTTCGTCGCCCCGATCGGCGACCTCTTCGAGTCGATGGTCAAGCGCGACCTCGGCACCAAGGACACGGGCCGCCTCTTCGGCCCGCACGGCGGCCTCCTTGACCGCCTCGACGCGGTCTTCTTCACGATCGTGGTCGGCTACTACCTGGCGATCCAGTTCGTCTACTGACCGCCGACCCGCAGTTGTAGGTCTCTGGGACGTGCCACTGCAGGGTCGCCGAGATCCGGGGTCGGCGACGGGGCCTACCTAAACTCCAACGGATGAGGAAACTGGCCATCCTCGGCGCCACCGGGTCGATCGGGACCCAGGCGCTGCAGATCGTCGCCGCGTCCGACGACCTCGAGGTCGTCGGCCTGGCCGCGGGCTCGAGCTGGGAGAGGTTGCTCGAGGCGGCTCGCCGGCACGGCGTGCCGACCGTTGCTCTGGCCGACGCCGAGGCGGCGGCTAATGCGGACGAGGCCTGGGACGGCCGCGTGCTCGACGGTGAGGACGGGATCCGCCGCCTCGTTGCCGAGTCCGGCGCCGACCTGGTCCTCAACGGGATGGTCGGCGCCGCCGGCCTCGGCCCGACGGTGGTCGCGCTCAGCGAGGGGATCGACGTCGCACTCGCCAACAAGGAGAGCCTGGTGATCGGCGGCGAGCTGACGATGGCACTCGCCGAGGCGACCGGAGCCAGGCTCCTGCCGGTCGATTCGGAGCACTCCGCTCTGTTCCAACTGATCGGCTCGCAGCCGCCGGGAACGGTCGAGCGGCTCGTCCTCACCGCCTCTGGCGGCCCGTTCCGCGGCCGTACCGACCTCGCCACGGTCAGCGTCGAGGATGCGCTGGCGCACCCGACCTGGCGGATGGGCGGCAGGATCACGATCGACTCGGCGACGCTGATGAACAAGGGCTTCGAGACGATCGAGGCCCACCTCCTGTTCGGAATCCCCTACGAGCGGATCGAGGTCGTGATCCACCCGCAGTCGATCGTCCACTCGTTGATCGACCTCAACGACGGGGCGACCCTCGCCCACCTCGGCTACCCCGACATGCGGGTCCCGATCTCCTACGCGCTCCACTACCCCGAGCGCGCCGACGTCGACGTCCCACGGCTCGAGCTGGCGACGGTCGGCGAGCTCAACTTCGAGCAACCCGACCTCGAGACATTCCCCTGCCTGCGCCTCGCCCTCGAGGCGGGGAAGGCCGGCGGGAGCGCGCCGTGCGTCCTCAACGCCGCCGACGAGGTGGCGGTCGGCGCCTTCCTCGCCGGCCGGATCCCGTTCACGGCGATCTCCGCGGCGGTCGAGGACGTCCTCGCCGCGATGCCGGCCCGGCCGGTGACCCATTTCGCCGACCTGTTCGCGATCGACGAGGAGGCCCGCCGCCGCACCGAGGAGCGGATCGCGGGGTTTGCAGCGGTATGAACTGGGTCCTGATCTTCCTCGGCTTCTCGGCGCTGATCATCCTTCACGAGGCCGGGCACTTCTTCGCCGCCAAGGCGACCGGCATGCGGGTCGAGAAGTTCTTCCTCTTCTTCGGGCCGAAGCTGGTCTCGTTCAGGCGCGGCGAGACCGAGTACGGGATCGCGACGATCCCCGCGGGCGGCTTCGTGAAAATCACCGGGATGAACCCCGAGGAGGAGCTGCCGCCCGAGGTGGCCGCTCGGGGCTACTACCACCAGCCGGTCTGGAAGCGGATCGTCGTCATCGGCGCCGGGCCGGCGGTCAACATCGCGATCGCGATCGCGATCCTCTTCTTCCTCTTTCTCCACTATGGAACGCACACCATCCATCCGACCGTCAGTTCGGTCAAAGCCGGCTCCCCCGCTGCGTATGTGCTCCAAAAGGGGGACGAACTCGTAGCTGTCGACGGGAAGCGCTATGCCGACGTCGCCGAAGACGAACGCCCCCAGAAGTTCAGCGAAGCGATTTCCAAGCACCGGTGCGCCGGCAAGCAGGTCGAGGGCTGCACGGCCGCGAAACCGGTGACGCTGACAGTGCGCCGGGATGGCCGGCTTGTGAACCTTTCCGTCACGCCGCTCTACGACGAAGCTGCCCAACGACCTTTGATCGGCTTCGGCTTCAGGATCAGTCACACCGACTTCGGCGTCGGCGGCGCAGCCCAGGAAGCCGTCGATGAGACCTGGTTCGTGACCAAGGGGACGGTTTCGATCTTCTCGAGGCTCTTCGAAGAGGAAAAGCGCAAGGAAATTTCCGGCGTGGTCGGAGTCAGCGACGTCGCAAACGAAAAGCTCAACGAGAGCACCGCGGAAACGCTCTTGCTCGTCGCCGTCGTCAGCCTCTCGCTCGGTCTGATCAACCTCTTCCCGTTCCTGCCGCTCGACGGCGGCCACATCTTCTGGAGCCTGGTCGAGAAGGTTCGCGGCAAGCCGGTGCCGTTCCGAATCATGGAGGGAGCGGGCGTGATCGGGTTCGCGCTCGTGATCATGCTCTTCTTCATCGGCCTCTCGAACGACATCGGCCGAATCTCGGGCGGCGGCTTCAGCGGCCGCTAGAGAGCCCTTCCTACCTCGCGCCGACCACCTTGAAGCTGACCGAGGCCGGCGTCGGGTCTGCGACGCCGGCGATCAACGATCTGACGCGGATCCTGTGTCTGCCCGGCTTCAGCGAGGGGGCGGTGAATGGCGAGTGGCAGGCTCTGAACGGCTTGGCGTCGACGCTGCACTGGTAGCTCGCGCCGGCGGCGGTTGCCCTGAATTTGATCGTCGGCGTCCGGTCGTGCGTCTTCGCCGGGGGCTTCAAGGTGATCTTCGTGTCGGGCCGAGGTTGCGGGGTCGGCGTTGGCGTGGGAATGGGCGTCGGGGTTGGAGGCGGAGGAGGCGGTGGGGGCGGAGTCGACGCGGTCGTGAAGGCCTGGTCTTCCCCTTTGACTTCGCCGCCGGAGTTTTTTGCAACCAGCTGGAAGTGGTAGGTGGTCCCCGGCGAGAGGCCGGTCAGCTGTTCGCTGACGTCGACGCTGGCGGTGCCGCTTCCGGCGATCTTTTCTTCGGTCTTCTGCCCATAGGCGCTCGTCGTCCCATAATTGAAGAAGTACTTGGTCTGCAGTCCCTCCGGGTTGACGGCGCCTCCCAGCTTCGCCGACGTTTCGCCGACTTCGGTCGCCGCGCCGGTGGTCGCGCTCGGAGACCCGAGGGCGTGGGTCGTGAAGGTTTTGTCCAAACCCTTTGTTTCAGAGCCTCCGTTGGCGGAGTTCTTCGCGACCAGTTGGAAGTGATAGGTCGTTTCCGGTGCCAGCCCGCTCACCAATTTCGACGCGGTGACGCTGGAGGTTCCCGATCCGGCAACTGTTTCAGACGTTTTTTCGCCATAGGCTTCGGTCGTCCCGTAATTGAAGAAGTATTTGGTTTCCAGCCCTTTCGGGTTGACCATGCCTTTCAGCGTCGCTTCGGTGCTGCCGATCCCCGTTGCCGGTTCCGTCGTGGCGGTGGGGGGCCCGGCGGTCGTGAAGGTCTTGTCGCCGCCCTTGGATTCGCCGGAGGCGTTGGTGGCCACGATCTGGAAGTGATAGGTCGTGGCCGCGGTCAGCCCGGTGATCGCCGCGGACTTCGTGAGCGTGGTGTTGCCGGAGCCCGCGGATTCATGGGTGGTTTCTTCGCCGTAGGCGGCGGTCGTTCCCCAGTTGAACCAGAAGGTCGTCGATTGTTCCTTCGGATTGACCTTGCCGTTGAGCGTCGCTTCGGTCTCCCCGACGGGGTTCGCAGCTTCCGTCGTCACAGTCGGCTTGGTGGGGCCGGTGACGGTGATCGTCCCCGTCATTTCGGTCGGATGGACGGTGCAGTGGAACGTGTACGTCCCCGATTGGACGAACGTGCACGTCCCGTTCCAGTTCGCTTCCCCCGCGCTTGGGACGCCCGGGCAACTGGGGGTTTCGGGGCCACCGGTCCAGGTCACCGCGTGCGGAATCGCCTCTGTGTTCTTGAATTCGACCGTGCCGTTGGGGCTGATTTCAGCGGTGCTCGGCTGCCAGTGGTAGGAGCCGGCGCTGCCGGCCGCTTCGACAGTCCTGTCGGCGGCGAGCCCGCTGACCACTCCGATCGACAGCAGCGCCCCACCGAGGACGGATGCCAGCACGAGGTGCATCGCAAGCTGCCGCTTTCGGAATCTCCACCGGGGCGCGAATCGCCGGTCAGACATGAAGGACCACTCCTCTCTTCAGGGTCAGCGCCGCCCGGCCGGGAGGCGTCACGACGACCTCGACCGTCAGGGGAAGCCTTTTCGAGGCCCGCAGCGAGCGGCGGGCCCGCGGTTTGAGCGGGACCGCGAAGGAGAGGCGGCCCGCCTCGAGGGACGAGCGCGAGAAGCGCCCGACCCGGCTGCCCCGCTTCGCCAGCAGCAGCACCTCGAGCCTGCCGCCGGCGCTCGCCGGCGAGAGCTCGATCGAGCCCCGCACCGAGCTCCCGTGCTGGCTCTTCGCGAGCCTCAGGGCCCGCGATGCCGCTCCGTTCAGCGGCGATTCGCTCGACCGCCCGGGGGGCGGCGGCGGCCCGGCGGGGACTTCGGTCGAGCTGACCGTGATCGTGCCCTTCATTTCGGTCGGGTGGACCGTGCAGACGAACGAGTAGGTGCCCGCCTGCGCGAACGTGCAGCTCCCGCTCCAGCCGGTCTTTTCCTGTTCGACCGGCACGCCGCTGCAGCTCGGGCTTTCCGGTCCGCCGGTCCACCGCACTCCATGCGGAACCGAGAGGCTGGCGCTCTTGAAGGACACCGACCCGCCGACGCCCACGGTCGCCGTCGACGGCCTCCAGAAATACCCGTTGCTCCCGGGCCCGGCGGATTCGATCGTCGGGCCATCGGCAGTGCTCGTTGTGACGAAATGCAGGACCCCGGCAGCCCCGAGCACGAGCAGGAGCGGGAAGCGATGCCTCCCACGCCAAGCTGAGCCCCACGGCGCGCCCATACGATCCTGGATACGGGCGCCGCCGAGGCGAGGTTCAAACCCGGATACCCTTTCGGCATGGCCTCGAAGCGCCAGATATTCGTCGGTGGGGTCCCGATCGGAGGCGGCGCCCCGGTCGCCGTCCAGACGATGACGAAGACCGAGACGGCGAACCTGGCGGCGACGATGGAGCAGATCCGGAAGGTCGCCGACGCCGGCGCCGACCTGGTCCGCGTCGCGGTGCCGCGCGACGAGGACGCGGCCGCCCTGCGGACGATCGTCGCCGAGTCGCCGATCCCGGTCATCGCCGACATCCACTTCAACCACACCCTGGCGCTGAAGGCGATCGACGCCGGCGCCCACTGCATCCGGCTCAACCCGGGCAACATCGGCGGCCGCGAGAAGGTCGCCGAGGTGGCCGAGCGCGCGAACGCCGCCGGGATCCCGATGCGGATCGGCGTCAACTCCGGCTCGCTGCCCAAGCACCTACACGACCTCGAGCGCGAGAGCCCGGTCGAGGCCCTGGTCGCGGCGGCCGTCGAGTTCGTCGAGCTGATGGAGGGCCTCGAGTTCACGAACTTCAAGGTCTCGATCAAGTCGACCAACGTGCCGAACACGATCGCCGCCAACCGCCTGCTCTCGGAGAAGATCCCCTACCCGCTCCATCTCGGAATCACCGAGGCGGGGACGAAATGGTCGGGCTCGCTGAAGTCGGCGGTCGGGCTCGGCACCCTGCTCGCCGACGGCGTCGGCGACACGATCCGGATCAGCCTCTCCACCTTCCACGCCGAGGAGGAGGTGAAGGTCGCCTGGGAGATCCTCAAGGCCCTTCACCTCCGCCAGCGGGGCCCGGTCCTGATCGCCTGCCCGACGTGCGGCAGGCTGCAGTTCGACATGGACTCTGTCGTCGCCGAAATCGAGCGGCGGCTCGAGCGCTACGCCGAGCCGATCGAGGTCGCGGTCCTCGGCTGCGCCGTGAACGGGATCGGCGAGGCCAGCCACGCCGATTTCGGTATCGCCGGCGCCAAGAACGAGGGCCTGATCTACGCCCACGGCAAGCCGCTGCGGAAGGTCCCGCAGGCGAACCTCGTCGACACCCTGTTCGAGGAGATCGACAAGTCGCTCCACCGAGGGGGGGTCGAGTTCGACGAGGCCGAGTCCCGTGCGGGCGCCGAGTGGCTGGCGAAGATCGAGGAGGAAAACGCCGGCGACCTGACCCCGGAGCGGATCGCGATGCTCGAGCACGAAGCTGCCGAGAAGGGCGAGTCCGACAGGGTCCTGCTCGACGAGGACGCGTCCCCGACCGCCGGCCGCCGGTTCAGCCGCGCCTGAGATGGCGACCGAGGCCGCCAGCGCAAGCGAGAGGCCGAGGAGCCTCGAGGCCGTGACGATGGCCGAGGCCTTCCAGCTGACGGCCGCCGAACACGCCGAGCGCACCGCGATCCGCACCAAGGGCGACGAGTTCTCGACCACCTGGGGGGGGTACGCCGAGCGCGTCCGCGACGTCGCAGCCGGGTTGGCCGCGACCGGGATCGAGCGCGGCGATACGGTCGGGATCATGCTCACCAACCGCCCCGAGTTCCATTTCGTCGACACCGCGGCAATCCACCTGGCCGCGACGCCGTTCTCCATCTACAACACCTCGACCCCCGAGCAGATCGCCTATCTGCTCGAGGACGCCGGCAACCGGATCCTGGTCACCGAGCAGGCGTTCCTCGACACCGTTCTGGCCGCCCGCGACTCCGGCTCGAATGCGGTCGAGACCGTCGTCGTCGTCGACGGGGATGGGAGCGGCGAGGTGATCTCACTGACGGAGCTGGAGCAGCAGGGCGGCCCGGAGTTCGACTTCGAAGCAGCCTGGAGGTCGGTCCGGCCCGACGACCTCCTGACGCTGATCTACACGTCGGGCACGACGGGCCCGCCGAAGGGCGTCCAGCTGACCCACGCCAACCTCCTGGCGACGATCGACGCCTTCGACCGGCTGCTGCGGCTGTCGGCCGACGGCCGCCTCGTCTCATGGCTGCCGATGGCGCATATCGCAGAGCGGAACTGCACCCAGTACCTGCCGATGACGCACGGCTTGACCACGACCTGCTGCCCCGATCCACGCCAGGTCGTCGCCTACCTGGCCGAAGTCAGGCCGACCTGGTTCTTCGCGGTGCCGCGAATCTGGGAGAAACTGAAGGCGGCGATGGAGATCGCCTTCGACGCCGAGTCCGACGTGTCACGCAAGGAGGCGATCGTCTGGGCGCTCGAAGTCGGGATGAAAAAGGTGCGCGCCGAACAGGCGGTCGGCGTCGTTCCCGCTGAGCTCGCGCTCGAATACGCGAAGGCGGATGAAGAGGTCCTCTCGGACCTGCGGGCACGGATCGGCCTCGACCAGGTCGAGGCCGTCAACGTCGGGGCGGCCCCGACCCCGCGCCAGGTGATCGAGTTCTTCCACGCGATCGGGATCGAGCTCGCCGAGCTCTGGGGGATGTCCGAGACGTCCGGCGCCGGAACCGCCAACCCCCCCGGAAGGGTCAGGATCGGCACGGTCGGGCCCCCCGAGCCGGGGATCGAGCTGAAGCTCGCCGACGACGGCGAGGTGCTCCTGCGCAGCGCGATGGTGATGGCCGGCTACCGAAACGAGCCCGAGAAGACCGCCGAGACGATCGACGCCGAGGGCTGGATCCACACCGGCGACGTCGGCGAACTCGACGAGGACGGCTACCTGACGATCATCGACCGCAAGAAGGAGCTGATCATCAACTCGGCCGGCAAGAACATGTCGCCGGCCAACATCGAGGCGAAGCTGAAGGCGGCCAGCCCGCTGATCGGACAGGTGTGCGTGGTCGGCGACGACCGGCCGTACAACGTCGCCCTGATCGTCCTCGACCCCGACGCCGCCCCCGTGTTCGCCGCCCAGGAGGGGATCGAGGACACCTCGCTGGAGTCGCTCGCGAGCGAGCCGGCGATCCTCGAGGAGGTCGCGGCCGCCGTGGAGCGCGGGAACGGCGACCTCGCCCGCGTCGAGCAGATCAAGCGGTTCAAGCTGCTGGCGGCCGACTGGCAGCCCGGCGCCGACGAGCTGACACCGACGATGAAGCTGAAACGGCGGCCGATCGAGCGCAAGTACGCCGCCGAGATCGAGGAGATGTACGCCGACTAGTTAGGTTTCCGGCGTGACGCGGTTCAGCCAGACGTTCCTGCCGACCCTGCGCGACCCTCCCGCCGACGCCGAGGCGATCTCGCACAAGCTGATGGTGCGAGCGGGCCTGATCCGCCAGCTCGGAGCCGGGCTCTGGACCTACCTGCCCGCCGGCTGGCGCTCGATCCGCAAGGTCGAAGGGGTGCTGCGGGAGGAGATGGAGGCGATCGGGTGCCAGGAGATGCTGATGCCGGTCCTCCAGCCTGCCCAGCTCTGGAAGGAATCGGGTCGCTACGCGATCGAGGAGCTGTTCAAGCTCGAGGATCGCAGGGGCGCGGAGATGGTCCTCGCCCTCACCCACGAGGAGTGCCTCACCTACCACGTCGCTCGCGAGATCCGCTCGTACCGCGACCTGCCGCTGATGCTGTTCCAGATCCAGACCAAGGAGCGCGACGAGGCCCGCCCGCGGGCGGGGGTGCTGCGGACCCGCGAGTTCACGATGAAGGACGCCTACTCCTTCGACCGCGACGAGGAGGGCCTGGACCGGTCATACGGGCTCCAGGGCGAAGCCTATGCGCGTATCTTCGACCGCTGCGGCCTGCGCTGGCACCGGGTCGAGTCCGACGTCGGGGTGATGGGGGGCTCGGGCGCCCACGAGTACATGGCGCCCTGCGCCGCGGGTGAGAACGAGGTCGCGCTCGCGCCGGGCTACGCGGCGAACGTCGAGATAGCCTCGGCCGAGCCGCAGCCGGTCGAGCTCCCGGCGCCGCTTCCGGCCCCCGAGGACGTCTCGACCCCGGGGCTGGCCACGATCGACGAGGTCGCGCCCCACCTCGGCCTTCCACCCGGCGCCCTGATCAAGGCCCTGCCGGTGATCGTCGAGGGGCGCGGAACGCTCATGGTCCTGATCCGCGGCGACCACCGGCTCAACGAGATCAAGCTCCGCAACGCGCTGGGGGCCGAGTTCCGGCTCGCCGGCGGCGAGGAGATCGAGGCCGAGGTCGGCCCGGTGGGCTACATCGGCCCGGTCGGGGCGAAGGTCCCGGTCCTCAAGGACGCGGCGATCGCCCCCGGCGCCTACGTGACCGGCGCGAACCGGCTCGACACCCACCTGCGCGGGGTCGAGCCGGGCCGCGACTTCGAGTTCGAGGAGGTGGACGTGCGAACCGTCGAGGCGGGCGACATCGCCCCCGGCGGCGGCGCGATCGAGATCGAGACCGCGATCGAGATCGGGAACATCTTCAAGCTCGGCACCCGCTACTCGGTTCCCCTCGGCGCGAGCTTCCTCGACGAGAGCGGGACCGAGCGGCCGGTCGTGATGGGGAGCTACGGAATCGGCCCGGCGCGGATCGTCGCCGCCTCGATCGAGCAGAGAGCAGACGACCGCGGGATCGTATGGCCGCAGGCGATCGCCCCCTGGCGCGTCCACCTCGTCGCCCTCGGCAAGGAGGGCGAGCCGGAGCGCGAGGCGGCCGACCGCATCTACGAGGACCTGCGGGCGGAGATCGGGGCCGACGTCATCTACGACGACCGCGATGCCGGGCCGGGCGAGAAGCTGACCGACGCCGAGCTCCTCGGCTGCCCGGTGCGGCTGCTGATCGGCCGCCGCGGCCTCGCCGACGGCATCGTCGAGGCGACCACCCGCGCCGACGGCGCCGACCACAGGCTTCCGGTCGAGAGTGCGGTCGAGGGGACGCTCGCCCTCCTCGATGGCTGAGCACGCTCCCTTCGGGCGGGGCCGGATCAGGAGGCTGTTCGGACTCGACCGCAGCGGCCCGGCCCCTCCGCAGACCGAGAAGGGCGAGCCGCTCCACCCGTGGACCCTGCCGAACCTGGTCGGGTACCTGCGAATCGCCGCGATCCCGCTCTTCCTCTACGTCGCCTTCGAATCCGGGGACGGGCGCAGCGCCGGCTCCGCGGTGGTGTTCTTCCTGATCGCCGCCGGCGACTATGTGGACGGGTTTCTCGCCCGCGTCACCGGCCAGTACAGCAGGCTCGGGGCCCTGCTCGACCCCTTCATCGACCGTCTCACGATCCTCGCCGGGGCCGTCGTCTGCTGGCATTTCGAGCTGCTGCCGCGCTGGGCGCTGGCGCTGCTCGTCGCGCGCGAAATCGTGATGCTGGCGCTTGCCCAGCAGGGCCTGCGGCGGGGGGTCCAGATCAGGGTCAACTGGCCCGGTCGGATCTCGGTGTTCCCGATCATGGGGGGGATCTTTCTCGCCCTGGTGGTCGATGGATGGGTGCCGACGGCGCTGCTGATAGCCGGCGTGGCGTTGGCCCTGGTCGCGACCGTGCTCTATGCCCGCAGCGGCCTCGAGGCCGTGCGGGCGCAAGACGGTGCCCAATCCGCCTAGAACCTTCAACCTGGGGTTGAACCTTCGGGCGCCGGCCACCTATAATCGGCGTCCAGCGGCCGACGGAGGCGCCGCACCTCACGACAAGGAGCAAGATGGAGGACACCTTTCCGGACCTCGGTTCCCTCAACGACGAGGAACTGAAGGAGCTGATCGACAACCTGACCGAAGAGGAGAACGAGATCTCCTACCGGCGCCGCGTCCTGCACGGCAAGATCGACATCCTCCGCGCCGAGTTGGTCAACCGGCTGCGCCAGAAGCGGGAAAGCGGCGACACGCTGATCTCCGGCGACGACGTCGCGCAGCTGACCGAGATCCTCGCCGGAAAGGCCCAGCCGAAACCGCCGGAGGACAAACCGGCCGCCTGACCGGCCCGGGAGGCGCGATGGCAGTCCACTGCACCGAGTGCGGCTTCGTCAACCCGGAGGGGGCCAACTACTGCCAGAAATGCGGCGCCTACCTCGGCGGCCCCAGCGATGGCGGCGGCGACGAGCCGACGACGATGACCTACACCGTCGACGACACCGGCGACATGCAGCCGATCGACATCGACCAGGTGCTTGAGAAAAGCGGCGCCGCGCTGGTGATCCGCAGCGGCGGAGGGCGCGCGGGCGAGAGCTTCACGGTCGAGGAGGACCGGGTCAGCATCGGCCGCAGCCCCGACGCCGGCGTCTTCCTCGACGACGTCACCGTCTCCCGCAACCACGCGCTGCTCGTCCGCCGCCGCGACGGCCTCTACATCGATGACCTCGGCTCGCTCAACGGCACCTATGTAAACCGGAGGCGGATCGAGTCCCACCGCCTCTCCGACGGGGACGAGATCCAGGTCGGCAAGTACAAGCTCAGCTTCCTGGAGAAGTAGATGGCGACGGTCGACAAGACCCCCCGGACCCGCGACTCCGCCAGCCGCCCGCGAAAGGCGCTGACGATCGGTGCCGTCTGCAAGATCCTCCAGAGCGAGTTCGACGACATCTCGATCTCGAAGATCCGCTACCTCGAGGACCAGAAGCTGCTCAGCCCGCGCCGCACCGACGGCGGCTACCGCCTCTACAGCCAGTCCGACGTCGAACGGCTGCGGACGATCCTGCGGCTCCAGCGCGACGAGTTCCTGCCGCTGCGCGTGATCCGCCAGGAGCTGGCGGCCGGCGGCGACGTCGAGTTCGCCGCAACGGCCGACCGCCGCCCGGCGGGTGCTTCGGTGCGACGGGCGATCCTCGTCAACACCTCGAGCGCGTACCTCACTCTGGAGGAGCTGTTGGAGGAGACCGGCGCCCGCGCCGAGCTCGTCTCCGAACTCGAGAACTTCGGCATCGTCCAGCCCGAGAAACGCAACGGCAGGGTCGTCTACGACGAGACCGATCGCGAGGTCGTCCGCTCGGCGAACGAGCTCTCGAGAGTCGGGGTCGCGGCCCGCAACCTGCGGATCTTCCGCTCCTCGGCAGATCGCGAGGCCAATCTGCTCGAGACGCTGCTCGGGCCGTCGCTGCGCTCGCGCAACCCCGAGCGCCGCAAGGAGGCGCTCGAGAGCCTCGAGAGCCTTGCCGCCACGGTGAGCCACCTCAAGCATCTGCTCCTCGTCAGAGACCTGCGGCGGCTCACCGGGGACTGAGCTCCTCGGTGCCCCGGGTCACCCGCCGACGCCACGTCTCCGCTTCTGCGGAGGAGGTCTGGGCGCTGGTCTCCGACCCCTACAGCCTGCCCCGCTGGTGGCCGCGAACCAGCAGGGTCGAGAGCGTCGACCTCAAGCCCGGCGGCAGGCGCAGCCAGTGGACCCAGGTGCTCGAGACGGCCGAAGGGCGCGGCGTGCGGGCCGACTACCGCTGCGTCAGCTCGGCCGAGGGCGAGCGATATGCCTGGGAGCAGCAGGTCGAGGGGACGCCGTTCGCCAAGCACCTGCACAGCTCGAAGGTCGAGATCGTGCTCCGCCCGGAGGACGGTGGGACCGAGGTCGCGCTCAGCTCCGAGCAAACGCTCCGCGGGCTCTCGCGGCTCGGCTCGCCGATGATGCGCGGCGGCCAGGGACGGATCCTCGACCAGGCGCTGGAGGGGCTCGAGCAGGCCCTCGGCTCCGGACAGCCATGACCGCGGCGCCGCGGCGCGACTCGAAGTGGTGGGGATGGGGCGACCCCTCGCTCGCCCCCGAGCTCGACGCCGAGGCCCGGCGCATGCTCGCGGACTGGGTCGGCGAGCTCGAGCCCGCTCCGGTCGCGGCCGAGATCGACGCCTTCGAGCTGCCCGACCCCGAGCCGCTGCCGCCGTCGCTGATCGACGCGGTCGGCGCCGAGCGCGTCTTCACCTCGACCGAGGATCGGGTCCGCCATGCGACCGGGTGCGGGTACCGGGACCTGGCCCGGCTGCGGCGGGGAAGCCTCGACGCCGCCCCCGATGCGGTGCTGCTACCGGCCGACGCCGAGGCCGTCGCCCGTGCGATCGGGGTCTGCGCCGAGGAGGGCGTCGCCGTCGTCCCATTCGGCGGCGGCACCAGCGTGGTCGGCGGGATCGAGCCGATCCGCGGCGCGCATCCGCGGCTCGTCTCCCTCGATCTGGCCGAGCTGCGCGGAATCGAGGTCGACCGCCGCTCGCTGACCGCGCGCCTCGGCGCCGGCCTCCGCGGGCCCGAGGCGGAGGCCGGGCTCGGCGCCAGTGGGCTCACCCTCGGCCACTTCCCGCAGTCCTTCCAGTACGCGACGATCGGCGGCTTCGCGGCGACCCGCTCGGCGGGACAGGCCTCGAGCGGATACGGGCGCTTCGACGCGCTGGTCACCTCGCTCCGGTTGCTGACCCCGGCCGGCGAGATGCGCACGCTCGAGACCCCGCACACCGCGGCGGGGCCGGCGCTGCGCGAGTTGGCGATCGGGTCCGAGGGAGTGCTCGGCGTGATTCCCGAGGTCACGGTCCGGGTCCGTCCGGCGCCGTCCGTCCGCCGCTATGAGGCATGGATCGGCGAGAGCTTCGAGTCCGGCGCCGAGATCGTGCGGGCGATGGCCCAGGGCCCGGGCCTTCCGGATGTGATCCGGGTCTCCGACGAGGAGGAGACCCGCGTCTCGCTCGCGCTCTCGGGCCCGCGGGGGACCACCGGCCGGCTCTTCGACCGCTACCTCGGCCTTCGCCGGCGGCGCGGCGGCTGCCTGATCGTGGTCGGGATCGACGGCGACGAGGAGTCCGTCGCCCGCCGGCGGGCGCTTGCGGTCCGCGCACTGCGGGCCGGGGGCGCCGTCTACCTCGGCCAGTCCGCCGGACGCAGCTGGGACCACGGCCGCTTCGACGGTCCCTACCTGCGCGACACCCTGATCGGGATGGGGGCGATCGTCGAGACGCTCGAGACCGCGCACACCTGGTCCCGGCTCGGCGAGCTCCACCGCGCCGTCGGGGAGGCGATTCGGGGAGCGCTCGCGGCCGCCGGGACTCCGGGCCTCGCCCTCTGCCACCTCTCGCACGCCTACCCCGACGGCGCGTCGCTCTATTTCACCTACGTCGCCCGCGCCCGCAGCGGCGCAGAGCTCGACCAGTGGGCCGCGGTCAAGGGCGCCGCCTCGGAGGCGATCGTCGCCGCGGGCGCGACGATCACCCACCATCATGCGATCGGCCGCGACCATCTCCCCTACATGCCTGCCGAGGTCGGCGGCGTCGGGATCGAGACGCTCCGCGCGGCGAAGGAGCGACTCGACCCGGCCGGGATCATGAACCCCGGCAAGCTGATCCCGCCCCCCTAGCTTTCTTCTTCGCCCTTTTCGACGACCGGTCCGGTCACCGGCCCGCGGAGGACATCGGTGCCGCCGAACTTCGGAGTCTTCTTCGTTTTCTGCGCTTCGGTCACCGCGACCCGCAGTTCGCTGTTCGGAACGAGCGAGACTTCCATTTCGTCGAAGCCGCTCGCCAGCAGGCCGAGCGCCGTCGCCGGGACCTGGAACTGGCCGCTGATGGTCCCCGATTTCCCGACCTTGGTCGCCGCGATCGGGATCCGTTCGCCGGGCGAGCGGGCGAGCGAGATCGCGTAGGAGCTTTCACTCGGGGTCGGGGCAAGACCTTTCGCGGCGACGACGAGAAGCACCTGGGATTTCAGACGGCCGAAGATCGCGCGCCCCTCGGCTTCGCTCCCTTCGACGCCCTTGAGCACCGCCTGGGTCGGGACCTTCGAGCTCGATGTCGGGTTGACGGCGGTCGGCGCCCCTTCGGAGCTTTCGGAGCTGCTTTCGCCGCCACCGCCGATGTCGATCGCGCCGGTCGCGAACAGGATCAGCAGGATCAGGATCAGCGCGCAGCCGCCCACCTGCGCGAGCAGGCGCCTGTTGGCGAACAGCGATTTGCCCTGGGCCTGCCGCCTGGGAGCTGAGCGCGGCGCCGATTTCGCCGACCCGGGCCGAGGCTCCGGGGGCGGCGGCTCCTTCTCCGGGGGCGGAGGCGTCGCGGGCGCAGGCGGCGGCGCATCCTCAGAGCCGTCGAGCTCGGCGAGCGCGTTGCGGACCCTGGAGCGCACCTCACCGACGCTCAGGCCCATCAGGGCGCCGATGTCCTCGTAGCCCTCCTCGCGCTGCGCGAGCAGCCGCAGCAATGCCTTCTGGTCCTCGCTGGCCGGGTCAGGGCCGTCACCCTGCAGTGCCTCGATCGCGGCGCGGACCTTCGCCCGCACCTCGGTGACGCTCAGGCCCATCAGGGCCCCGATGTCCTCGTAGCCCTCCTCGCGCTGCGCGAGCAGCCGCAGCAATGCCTTCTGGTCCTCGCTGAGCCCCACGGATCGAACAGCCTACCCATGCGGGTAGGGTCAACGGTCCGTGTCCGAGAACCTTCCCGAGACCTTAGGATTCGCCGAACTGGTCGGCATCTCGTGGCTCGACGACGACCCCGAGCATGCCAGGGCCCGGGTCGACGTCCGTGCCGAGCTGCTGCAGCCGTTCGGACTGATGCACGGCGGAGTCTTCGCGACCCTGGTCGAGAGCGTCTGCTCGCGCTCGACCGCGCTCAACGTCCTCGACGGGGGAATGGGGGCGATGGGGCAGACGATCAACGTCAACTTCGTCCGCCCGGTCCTCGAGGGGTGGGCCGAGGTCCGGGCCAGGGCGCGCCATCGCGGCCGCACCACCTGGGTCTGGGAGGCCGAGGTCCTCGACGCGGAGGAGCGCGTCTGCGCCCTGGCGCAGATGACGATCGCGGTCAGGCCTATCCGCCGAAGCGATTCGTGATCGGAAGGCGACGGTCGCGACCGAACGCCTTCGGCGTTATCCGGATCCCCGGCGCGGCCTGGCGCCGCTTGTACTCGGCCCGGTCCACCATCCTCACCACTTCGTCGACGACCGCCGCCGGCAGCCCGGCCTCGATCATCTCCTCGCGGCCCTGGTCGCGCTCGACGTAGGCCTCGAGGACCTGGTCGAGGATGTCGTAGGGCGGCAGCGAGTCTGAGTCGAGCTGGTCGGGCCGGAGCTCGGCGGACGGCGCCCGCTCGAGGACCGACGCCGGCACCAGGTCGCGCCCGGCCTCGGCGTTGCGGTGCCGCACGAGTTCGTAGACGAGCGTCTTCGGGACATCCTTGATCACCGCGAACCCGCCGGCCATGTCGCCGTAGAGGGTCGCGTAGCCGACCGACATCTCACTCTTGTTCCCGGTGGTGAGGACCAGCCAGCCGTGCTTGTTGGAGAGGGCCATCATGATGTTGCCGCGAATCCGGGCCTGGAGGTTCTCGGCGGCGAGGTCGGGCTCAGACGGCCGCGTCGGGTCGCGCGGCAGCGGCTCGGGGTCAGCTCCGGCGTCATCCGGTATCGCGAAGGCCTCGGCCAGGACCGATTCGTAGGAGCCCATCGTCGAGGCAATCGGAATCTCGATCAGCTCGGCGCCGATGTTGGCCGCGATCGCCCGCGCGTCCTCCTGGGTCGCCGAGCTGGAGTGGGGGGAGGGCATGACGACGCAGCTGACGTTCTCGGGGCCGAGGGCGTCGGCGGCCAGCACGGCCACCAGGGCCGAGTCGATGCCCCCCGAGAGGGCGACGCCGACGTGGCGGAAGCCGTTCTTGGCGCCGTAGTCGCGCAGCCCCAGCACCAGCGCCGAATAGACCTCGGCGAGGTCGCCGAGCGGCTCCCGCAGGGTCTCCCGCCCCGAGGGCGGGATGTCGCAGAACAGGAGCTCCTCCTCGAACTGGGCCGCACGCGCGACGATCTCGCCCGCGGGGTCGACGACGAAGCTGTGGCCGTCGAAGACCAGCTCGTCCTGGCCGCCGACGAGGTTGCAGAAGGCGAAATGGGCGCCATATGCGCGGGCGCGTTGGGCGAACATCTCTTCGCGCTCGCGACCCTTGCCCCGGTGATAGGGGGACCCCGACGGGTTGGCGATCAGCTCGGCGCCCTCCCCCGCCTCGATCGAGGCCGGGGGGCCCTCGACCCAGACGTCCTCGCAGATCGTCAGCCCGACCCGGATCCCGCCGATCTCGACCGTCATCGGCTCGTCGCGGGGCGCGAAATACCGCTGCTCATCGAAGACGGCGTAGTTGGGCAGGCGGAACTTGCGATAGACCGCGCGGACCTCCCCCTCGGCCAGCACCGCGAGCGAGTTGTGGGCGTAGCGGTGGTCATCCTCACCCGGGGCCGGCTCTGCGTAGCCGACCAGCGCCGTGATCCCGGTCACGTCCCTCGCCAGCGCCCGCACGGCGCGGCTCCCGGCATCGATGAAATGGCGCTTCAGGTAGAGGTCCTCGGCCGGATACCCGGGGATGCTGAGCTCGGGAAAGATGACCAGGTCGGCGCCGCCGTCGCTCGCCCTGCCGATCCACTCGGCGACCTTCGCCGCGTTGCCGTCGATGTCCCCCACCGTGGGGTCGATCTGGGCCAGCGCGATGCGCACTTAATTGACGGGGACGGCGCCGTTCCGAGTCCGGGTCCGGGCCGCGCCGGCGCCCTTCGACGGGGCCGGAGCGGTGGCGACGATTTCCGCGATCGCCGCTTCGAGGTCGAGACCGAAGCTGTCGAGTTCGGCCATCCCGTCGTAGTCGCCGACGAGCCCGAAGTCGATGCTGCCGTCGTAGGACATGATCCCGACGCAGAGAGCCTGGCGCCGTGCGAGCGGAACCAGCGGGAAGATCGACTCCATCCTCCGCCCGAGCACGTAGAGCGGGAACTGGGGCCCGGGAACGTTGGTGATCACGAGGTTGAAGAACCGCTGCGCGGGCTGGAGCCGCGCCGCCTGCGAGGCGATCGTCGTCGGCGCGAAGTCGGTCAGCTTGGTCAGGATCTCGGCCCCGACGGCCTGGCCGGACCCCTTGAGGTCGCCCATCGTCTCGCTCACCAGGTGGAGGCGCTCGACCGGGTCCTCGCACCAGACCGGGAGCGGCGCCATCATCGCCGAGATCCGGTTGCCGAGAGCCCCGTGCTCCTCGGCGGCGCGGACGCTGACCGGGACCATCGCCCGCAGCTCCAGCTCGGCGGTCTCGTGCCCGCGCGCCCGCAGGTAGTTGCCAAGTGCCCCGGTGACGACTGAGAGGACGACGTCGTTGACGGTGCCGCCGTGGGCGTTCTTGACCCGCTTGAAGTCCTCGAGGTCGGCGCGGACGAAGGCGAGCCGGCGGTGCGGACCGATGTCGACGTTGAACGGCGTGCCCGACGCCGACATCCCGACCTCGAGCATCTTCCCGGTCGCGCCGATGCCGCGCAGCACCTGGCGCGGCCCGCGCAGCGTGGCGCGGATCCCGCGGACGATCTCCTGCGGGCTGGTGAGCCGCTCGCGGATCGCGTTGCTGAGCAGCTCGAGGTCGGTCGGCTCCGGCCGCGGCGCCCATTTCGGCGGCCGCAGCGGGGGCGGTGGCGGGTCCGGCTCGAGGTCGAAGAGGACGGTGGTTATGTCAACCCCGGAGACGCCGTCGACGAGGGCGTGGTGGCTCTTGCCGACGATCGCGAAACGGTCGCCCTCGAGGCCCTCGACCAGCCACAGCTCCCACAGCGGCTTCGAGCGGTCGAGCTGCTGGGAGAAGATCCGCGAGGCGAGGTTGCGGAGCTGCTCCTCGGAGCCCGGGGCGGGCAGCGCGGTCTGGCGGACGTGGTACTCGAGGTTGAGATGGGGGTCGTCGACCCAGACCGGACGGCCCTGGCCGAACGGGACGAAGCGCAGCTTCTGGCGGAAGCGGGGGACGAGATGGAGGCGCGACTCGATGTGGTCGCGGAACTCCTGGTGCGTCGGAGGCGAGCCGTCGAAGATGATCGTCGAGGCGACGTGCATGTGGGCGCCGCCGCGCTCCATGTGGAGGAACGCTGCGTCGAGTCCGGTCAGGCGATCTGAGCCCACGACCCCATCTTCGCACACGATGGGCTGCTCGACCTGAGGCTGGTGTTTTCGCATCGCAGAGCGGATTGCGGCCTTCCGTGCGGGTCGTCGCAATGTGACGGCCATCACCCCCGCGGCCGGATCTCCCCCCTACGGTGCCGCGTCCACCAGAGCAATCCATCTGCCGAGTTTCATCGCGGGCCGCCCGGCGGCCCGGCCGTAGGCAGACGAGAAAGCGGGGACACCTCCAATGAGACACCTCTTGCCGATGACGCTGCTTGCAGCCGTGCTGGCCCTCAGCCCGGCGGCGGCCCTTTCGAAGAAGGGGCCGGAGAGACACCGGGCGCGGCGCGTCGGATCGCACATCTCGCTCCACGCCTCGACCCACCAGGTGGTCGGGGACCGGAGCGTCGTCCTCCGCGGCCGGGTAGGACCGCGGGGATCGCACCGGGTCAGGATCGTCGTCCGCGGACCGCGCGGGACGGTCCTCGGACGGGCGAGCTCACGCCGCGGCGCCTTCGCGCTCCGCTGGCGGCCGCGGCACCTCGGCACCTACAGGGTGCGGGCCTACGGTCTCCACGATCGCCGGGTCCGCGGCTCGGCGAGCCCAACCCGTCGGGTCACCGTCTACCGCCACGCCAACGCCTCCTACTACGGCCCCGGCCTTTACGGCAATGGGATGGCCTGCGGCGGAACCCTGCTGCCGGGGACGCTCGGCGTCGCCCACAAGACGCTGCCGTGCGGGACGATGGTGACCCTGCGCTACCACGGCCGCACCGTCACCGTGCCGGTCGTCGACCGCGGGCCCTACGTGGCCGGTCGCGACTTCGACCTCACGACCGCGACCCGCAACCGCCTCCACTTCCCGGGGGTCGGGACGGTCCTCTCCAGCCGCTAGGCCTAGTCAGCCCACCAGTCGCGCCGACCGTCCACGTCTTGGCGCGGATCGTCGCCGAGACGGGGCGCGCCGAAGACGAGGATCTCGAGCCCCTCCGGCCCGCCCTCATAGCCTCGCCAGGTGCCGGGTGGGACGCGCACCACGTCCCACTCCCTGACCTCGACGACCTCGTCGTCGAGCTTCATCCGGCCGCTCCCGCGCACGACCACGTACACCTCCTCCTGCTTCCTGTGCGTGTGGCCGTACGGGAACCGATACTCGGGCGGGATTCGCTGATAGCTCAGGCCGCACCGCTCGAGCTCGAGCGCCTCGCTCGCGTGGCGGAACTCGAGGTCCGGCGAGCCGCCGAAGTTGGATCCGAGATCCTCGAGATCCTCCCTGAGGTTCCTCAGCGTGAACGGCACCGTCGCGATCCTACTGTTCATCAGGCCGCCCGTTCCCGCGACCTTCAGCCGGCCGGCCCGAGCCGCAGCTGGCCGGCTTCGCCGGTCTCAGCCGGCTCGCCCCGGAGCTCCTCGTCCGCCTCCTCCTCGGCGAAGCCGGCCATCCGGACGCCGAGGAGGCGAACGGGGCGTGGCGGCGCGTAGGCGCGCAGAAGGTCGAGGGCCGTGGGGATGACGACCGCCGGATCGTTCGTCTCGGTCTCGACCGTGTGGGAGCGGCTGACCGTGGTCCAGTCGTCGAGCCGGACCTTGATCCCGATCGTCCGGCCCTCGAGGCCGCGCGAGCCGAGCCGCCGGCAGAGCTCCTGCGCCAGCCCGCGGAGGGACTCGGCGAGCCGCTCGGGGTCGTCGATGTCGGTGTCGAACGTCGTCTCGGTCGACTGCGACTTGGTCGCGCGCGAGACGCCGATCGGCGTCTCGTCCTCGAACCGGGCCCGGGATCGCAGCCAGCCGCCCATCCGCGGCCCGAACGCCGCTTCGAGGGCGACGAGGTCGTGGGTGCGCAGCGCCGCCAGGTCGGCGATCCCGATCCGCTCCAGCCTCGCCACCGTCTTCGGGCCGATCCCGGGGACCAACGCCGGCGATTCGGCCGCGAACCGCTCGAGGGCCTCGCGTCGCGAGAGGACGACGAGGCCCGCCGGCTTGCCGAGCTCGCTCGTGATCTTGGCCAGCAACCGGTTCTCGGAGATCCCGATCGAACAGGTCAGCTGCGTCCGCTCACGGATCTCCGCCGCGATCCGGCGCATCATCGCCTTCGGCGCAAAGAGGCCGCTGAGGTCGACGTAAGCCTCGTCGAGGCCGACGACCTCGACGGTCTCCGCATTCGCCCTGAGGATCGCCATCACCTCGCGCGAGGCCTCGCGGTAGGCGGTGAAGTCAGGCGGGATGTAGACGGCGTCGGGCAACCTCCGGCGGGCCGTCGCCGCCGGCATCGCCGAATGAATCCCGGCCAGCCTCCGCGCCTCGTAGCTGGCGGTCGTGACCACCGCCCGCGGCCCGCTGCCGCAGACGATGACCGGCTTTCCCCTCAGCTCGGGGCGGCGCCGCAGCTCGACCGACGCGTAGAACGCGTCCATGTCGAGGTGGGCGATGCAGCGGGGCCAGTCCATCACCTCGATCGTAGGAATCGAGCTGGACGATTACCGGATCGCCGGCCGCATCTGCTATACACGGCGGCCGATGATCAGACGGCAGCGGAAGAAGCGCCGGAGGAGATTCGCCCGGGCGGGCGGACTCCCCTCGCGAGCCCGGGAGGACCAGGGGCGATGAGCCCTGCGGCGGATCAGCGCACACGATGCTGCGCGACCGGGCTGGTCTGCCGTGACTGCGGGCTCCGGCTTCCGCTTGCAGACAAGACCTTCAGGTGCCTCCAGTGCGGGCAGGGTCTTGACATCGACTACGACTACGAGCTTGCGGCCACACGACTGGCCGAGATGCCGGTCTCGGAGCGGCCGCTCAACATCTGGCGCTTCGAGGAGCTGCTGCCGATCGTCGACGCCGGTGCCCAGGCCCGCGTCGGCCGCGACAGCGGGCGCACGCCGCTGATCCACGCCGACCGGCTCGGTGCCGAGCTCGGCCTCCACAAGCTCTACCTCAAGGACGACAGCACCGCCCGGCCGAGCCTCTCCTACAAGGACCGCGTCGTCTCGATGGCGATCGCCCGGCTGCTCGAGCTCGGCGACGGGGAGGTCGGCTGCGTCTCGACCGGAAACGTCGGCACCGCGGTCTCCTCGATGGCGGCGAAGGCAGGCGTCGCCGCCTACGTCTTCTACCCGAGCAACCTCGAGCGCGGCAAGGCGCGCGCCTGCAGGGCGCTCGGCGCCGCCGTGATCCAGCTCGACGGCAACTACGATCAGGCGAACCGGGCCTGCCGCGAGCTGGCGCTCGAGACCGGCATCCAGTTCGCCAACATCACCCTGCGACCGTTCTACGCCGAGGGCGCGAAGACGATGGCCTTCGAGGTGGTCGAGCAGCTCGACTGGGCCTCCCCCGACCACATCGTGATCCCGGCCGCCGGAGGGACCCTCTCCTCGCGTGTGCACAAGGGACTCAACGAGCTCGAGACCGTCGGCCTCGCCGAGACGTCCGCGACGAAAATCCACATCGCGCAGGCCGAGGGCTGCGCGCCGATCGCCACCGCGGTCCTCGACGGCAGCGGTGAGATCTCCCCGCAGGTGCCGAAGACCGCCGCTCACTCGATCGCGATCGGCGCCCCGGGCGACGGTCCCCTCGTCGTTGACGCGGTCATGTCGCGCGGAGGGTCGGCAGCCACCCCCAACGACGCCGAGATCTTCGAGGCGATCGACCTTCTCGGCGCGACCGAGGGAATCCTCACCGAGCCGGCCGGGGGAGCGACGGTCGCTTCGACGATGAAGCTGGCTGCCGAGGGCAAGCTTGGCCGCGACGACACCGTCGTCGCCGTGATCAGCGGCAACGGGTACAAGACGCTAGACGAGCACCCCGACAAGCCGTGGCCCGAGATGGTCGCCTGCGAGGTCGAGGCGATGGAGCGCACCCTCGCCGACTTCCGGCGGGCCGGCGCCACGATCGGTTGATTGCCGGCAGCGCCCCGATTCGCGGGGCGGCGGCCGCGGTGCTCGTCGTCGGCCTGCTGCTCACCGGCTGCGGCGGCAAGAGCGCGACCGAACGGCACCAGGGCGAAGTTCAGGTGGAAAATGCGGCCCGCGAAGCGCATCTGAAAGCCCTGATGAAGGTGAAACTCGCCGAAAGCGAGCGCCGCGAAGAACACCCCGGCGAAACGCTCGCGCCGGCGAAGTACACAGGCGTCCTCGCCCAGCGCTACGAAGTCGACCGCGAAGTCTGCTCGGCCCTGCAGCCCTCGGAACTGGCGGCGAACCTCAAGATCGACGAAGGCTCAAGCTCCGAAGAGATCGCAAAGGCCTATGCGAAGTCGTATCCCGGTAGGTACCGTCAGCCTTCCTACGAAGGCTGCCTGGCGGGACTCGAATCTAGCGCAGCTTCACCCTGACCTTCGAGCCGGGGGCGAGGAGCTTGCCCGCCTTCGGACTCTGCTTCGAGACCTTCCCGGTCTTCCTGTCGGCGTCACCGAGGAGCTTGACCCCGCCGAGCCTGCAGTGCGCCTTCTTCAGCCTCCTCTTCGCCTTGGCGAGCTTCTTGCCGGCGAGCTTCGGCACCTTGCAGGCTTCATATGTGAATTGTTCGGCCGCGGTCGCGGTCCCCGCGGGCGTCGTCACCGAGACCGGAATCGCACCCGCCTTCTTCGCTGCCGGCGTTGCCGCGGTGATCTGGGATTCGGAGACGACGGCGATGCTGGTCGCGGGGGCGGCGCCGAATGTGACCGCGGTCGCCCTACTCAGGTCGGTGCCGGAGATCGTGACCTGGGCCCCACCTTTTATCGAGCCCGATTTGCTGCTCAGCGCAGTCACGGTGGGTGCTGGGAGGACCTGGGCGTTGAAGCCGAGCGCGATCGGATTGAACCCCGGTTCCAGCGTGGTCGGGACGCCTTCCGTGATCGCCGTTTCCGAGAACTCGTATTCGGCGCCCGGATCCATCAACAGTCCGATTTCGTCGCTGCCACGGCTGTTGTCCAGCGCGATCGTCTGACCGGCCTTGATCGGCAGCGACGTCGGGAAGGTCTGGATCCCGCGGCTCGCCGGGGCGGCGGGCGCACTGGTGCCGACGGCCGTAACCGAGGTGCCCCCATTGGGCTGCACGATCCGCAGCTTGAACGGCCCCCCGGCAGCCTGGACGACGCTCCAGCCGACCACCGTGCCGCTGATCGGGGAGGCGACGGTTCCCAGGCCCGGTGAGAGCTTTGCGTTGAGCACGGTCGCAGGGGGGTCGTCCGGTTCACCGTAGTTTTCCGGGCTGAAGCCACCCGTCAGCTGTGGCCCGACCGTGACCACCGCCGCGGTTGCGATCGGCGCCGGGCCGGCCGCGAGGCCGATCACCAGGACCGCAATCACAATCGCGATCCAGGGTCTCCCGGTTGGCCCTTCCGCATCGCCCTCGACGACTGCTCTCACGAAACCTCCCCGATCGTTTTTCCCCGAAGGGACCTTCCTGGTGCCGCGCATTCTACGAAGGCCGTCTGGCAGGGGTCGCATGGCGGCGGGAGCGAGCTTAATATGGGTCGGCTATGGACTGCGCCTCATGCGGGTACGCGAACGCGCCGGACGCGCGGTTCTGCGGGAATTGCGGTCAACAGCTCGAGGTCGCCGTCGATTGCCCGTCCTGCGGCGCATCGAATCCGGCCGGGCAGCGATTCTGCAACGCGTGCGGCTCCCAGCTGGCGCCCTCCCCGGAGGAGTCGATCGCGCCGGTGGAGGGGTCATCCAGCGAGCGCAGCGCAACCCCTCCCGATCACCTGGCCACCAAGATCCGTGCCGGCGCGGCGGCGATGGAGGGCGAGCGCAAGCAGGTGACGGTCCTCTTCGCCGACGTGATGGGCTCGATGGAGCTCGCCGAGCGCTGCGACCCGGAGGAGTGGCGTCAGATCATGGACCGCTTCTTCGGCATCCTCTGCGGCGGCGTCCACCTCTTCGAGGGCACGGTCGACAAGTTCACCGGCGACGGGATCATGGCCCTGTTCGGAGCGCCCGTCGCCCATGAGGACCACGCCCAGCGCGCCTGCTTCGCAGCGCTGCGCCTGGTCGACGACCTCGCCGAGTTCACCGCGGAGCTGCGGCGCACGAGAAGCCTCAACTTCCTCGTTCGGATGGGCCTCAACTCAGGCGAGGTGGTCGTCGGCGGGATCGGCGACGACCTCGGGATGGAGTACACGGCGGTGGGCCACACGGTCGGCCTCGCCCAGCGGATGGAGCAGCTCGCCGAGCCCGGCAAGGCCTACCTGACCGAGCAAACCGGCGCCCTCGTCCAGGGATACCTGGCGCTCGCCGACCTCGGAGAGTTCGAGGTCAAGGGTTCGAGCAGGCCGCTGCGCGTCCACGAGCTGACCGGGGTCGGATCGGCCCGCGGCCGCCTCGACATCTCCCAGGCGCGGGGCTTTTCCCGCTTCGTCGGGAGGGTCGATGAGATGCAGGTTCTGGAAAAGGCGTTCGAGCAGGCGCGGGCCGGGGAAGCGCAGGTGATCGGAATCGTCGGCGAACCGGGGGTCGGGAAGAGCCGCCTCGGCCACGAGTTCGTCCAGCGATGGCGCGCGAAGGGCGTGCCCGTCTACCACACCAGCGGTCTCGCCCACACCCAATCGGTGCCGTTGATGCCGGTGATGCACCTGATGCGCAGCTACTTCGACATAACCGACCAGGACTCCGACAAGCGGGCCCGCGAGCGGATCGCAGGCAAGCTCCTGCTGCTCGACGAGACCCTCGTCGAGGACCTGCCGCTGCTCTTCGAGTTCCTCGCGGTCCCGGACCCCGACCGCCCGCCGCCCCGGATGGATCCCGACTCGCGCCGGCGCCAGCTGCTCGCGGTGGTCAAACGCCTGATCCGCGCCCAGAGCGCCGATGAGCCGGGTATCAACCTCTATGAGGACCTGCACTGGATCGACCCGGCCAGCGAGGCGTTCCTGGCAAACCACATCGATGCCGTCCAGGGAACCCAGAGCCTGACGATCGTCAACTTCCGCCCCGAGTACAGGGCGGACTGGATGTCGAAGCCCTATTACAGCCAGATCGCCCTGGTCCCGCTCGGCCCGGAGGCGATTCGCGAAATGCTCGACGACCTGCTCGGGCCCGACCCGTCGCTCCACGAGCTCCCCGGGATGCTCGAGGAAAGAACCGGCGGCAACCCGTTCTTCCTCGAAGAGGTGGTTCTCGCGCTCGCCGAGGCGGGCAACCTCGAGGGCGAGCGCGGCGCCTACCGGCTCGCCAGGCCGGTCGGGGACGCCGGCGTCCCGGCCAGCGTCCAGGTGATCCTTTCGGCCCGCATGGACCGGCTCGACGGGCGCGACAAGGCCGTGCTCCAGTCGGCCTCGGTGATCGGCAAGGATTTCGCCCAGTCCGTCCTCGCCAAGGTCACCGGCCTCCCCGAGGCGCAGCTCGAAGACTCCCTCCGCGAGCTGGTCGCCGCCGGATTCGTCTACGAGCAGGAGATCTATCCCGAGTCCGTCTACACCTTCAAGCACCCGCTGACGCAGGAGGTCGCCTACGGCTCCCAGCTCGGCGCTCGCCGGGGCGCCGATCACGCCGCGGTCGCCCGCGCCGTCGCCGAGCAGAATCCCGACCGGCTGGACGAGCGAGCTCCGCTTCTGGCCGAGCACTGGGAGGCCGCCGAGGAGCCGCTCGAGGCGGCCCGCTGGCATGCCAGGGCCGGCTACTGGATCGGTACCAGGGACCCGAAGGAGGCGGCGCGCCACTGGCGCAAGGTCCTCGAGCTGACCGACAGTCTGCCGGAAACCGAGGAGACGAGGGGATACGGCCTGGCGGCTCGCTTCTTCCTGCTTCAGTTCGGCTGGCGCCTCGGCGCCAGCCACGAGGAGGCGGAGCAGCTCTTCACCGAAGCCGAGCACATCGCCCTCAGGGCCGGCGACGTCAAACTGCGCGCCCTCCTGCTCGGGGTCTACGCGGCGCAGCGAGGCATCAACGACGGGGACGCACCCGCGATGTCGGAACTGGGATCCCAGGCGATCGCGATAGCCGAGGAGTCCGAGGACGCGGACCTCTACCTCGCCGTCGCCGGCGTCTCCTACGGATTCTTCCTCGCGGGCGAGCACCGACGCGCGCTCGGGACGGTCGAACGGGCGATGGAGCTGGTCGGAGATGACCCGGACGCCGGCAGCGTCCTCCACACCGTCCAGTGCCCCTACGGGTGGTGCGTCATCTTCAAGGGCGGCTTCCTGGCCGCGATGGGTGAGCTCGACAGGGGAAGGGATCTGCTCGATCGCGGCATCGAGCTCTGCCGGGAAAAGGAAGACATCGAGACGGCGGGGTGGGGCCACATGTGGCAGTTCTGGCGCGCCTACCATGCCGGAGAACCGGAGCTTGCCCTGAGCGGCGCCCAGCAGGCGCTGGAGATCGGCGAGAGACTGGGAGACACCTTCTCCCGCACCTGGTCCTGGGCCTTCCTCGGGGGCGCCAACATGATGGCCGAGCGCTGGGACGCGGCGATCGAGGCACTCGACAAGTCACTCGATCTGGCCGAGATCAACCGGATGCCCATGGAGACAACCGGGTGGGTGTCGTTCTGGCTCGGCCAGGCGCACGCTGGCCGCGGTGACAGCGGCCGGGGCATCGACCTGATCCGCCGGGCCGTCGACGACACGAAGGGCTCCGAGCAGCCGTTCGCCGAGGCACACGGCCGGGTGATCCTGGCACGCTCTCTGATCACGGCAGCCGGCCCGTCCGCGGAGGAGGCCGAAAGAGAACTGGCGGCCGCGGAGTACCTGATGCGCGAGGGGGACTTCACCCTCGTCAGGCCGCTGATCCTCGTCGAGCGCGCGCGGCTCGCCGAGCTGCGAGAGGACGGCGCTGAGCGCCAGGCACTGCTGCGCGAGGCGCATGGCCTGTTCGTGGGGGAGGGGGCGCACGGTCACGCCAAACGCCTTGCCGGCGAGGTCGTTCCCGAAGCGAGCCACGGCGGGGGTGGATAAGGAAACGATTCGTCCCTAGACTGGCGATGTGAGGGTTGCGCAGCAGAAGTTGCGCATTCTGCGCATCGTGCTTTGGCTCTCGGCGCTCGCCTGCCTCGCGCTCGGCTTCGACGCCTCCACCGCGGCCGCCGCAAAGCTGAAGGTGCTCGACGCGTCGGCGAGCGAGTCCGCCCCGGCGCTCAGGTTCAAGGTGAAGCTGATCGGCAGCACGGAGAGGCCGGTCAGGGTCTCCTACAAGACCGTGTCCGGCACTGCCGAGGCGGGCTCCGACTTCAGCACGGCCATCGGCCAACTCGCCTTTCAGCCCGAGACCAGGAAGCGGACGATCGTGGTCAGCATCCTTCCCGACGGGATTCCGGAGGGGAAGGAGACGCTCAGCGTCAAGCTCTGGAAGACGATCGGGGCGAAGATCGCCCGCGGGCGGGCGACGGGGACGATCAAGGACGACGACCAACGGCCGCCGATCCAGGCCGCCGGGACGAGCGGCGGGCCCGCGCCTCGCGCCGCCTCGAGCATCGTCATCAACGAGATGCTGCCCGAGCCGAAGGGGATCGAGGCCGACTACGAATTCGTCGAGCTCCTCAATGTGAGCTCCTCGCCGGTCGACCTCGACGGCTGGACGATCAACACCGGCATCGACTGTCCCCTCGCGGGGAGCCTCGCGCCGGGCGGCTTCTACGTGGTCTCGAACGACGTCCTGATTCAGGACAGCGCCTGCGCTCTGTCCCTGGCCAACACCGGGGACACGGTCACCGTCCGCGACGGGCCCACCGGCTCCGGCGCGCTGATCGACAGCGTCGACTACGCCGGCTTCACGATCGACGAAGGCGAAAGCATCGGCCTCGACCCGACCCGGGCGAATCCCACCCAGAACGACCTCGCCTCGAACTGGTGCACCGCCTTCGCCTCCGGCGAGGGGCTCTACGGACCGAGCGAAAACACCGGCTCCCCGGGCGCGGCCAACGGTCCCTGCTTCCATTAGGACGACGGCGACGGTCCCGCCAGGGCCTGGATCCGATCCCTCGACTTAGCGCGCGTTCAAGCCGGCGTGAAAGGCTTGCGCGGTCTCGTCCTCCCTGTCCCATAGCGAAGGAGGACCAATTGAAAGCGATCACAGCGCGACTTTCCTACGCGAACGTCGTCGCGACGCTGGCACTCGTACTCGCCCTCGGGGGCGTCAGCTGGGCGGCGACGAAGCTGCCGAAGAATTCGGTCGGAACCAAGCAGATCAAGAACAACGCCGTGACCGGCGCCAAGGTCAAGAAGCACACCCTGACCGGCAAGAACATCAACCTCAAGAAGCTGGGCACCGTCCCCTCGGCGAACAGCGCGAACACGGCGACGACCGCCAGCTCGCTGACGCCTTCCGAGCCGCTCCGCCTGGTCGGCAGCGCCGGCCAGCCTCAGTTCCTTGACGGGACAGTCAACTTCCCGCCCGAACAGGGCGTCAACTTCCGCCCGGTCGGCTTCTACAAGGACCATGAGGGGATCGTTCACCTCGAAGGAATGGCGCAGGTCGGCGAAGGCGAAGACCCGATCGCGGGGCTGCTGTTCCAGCTTCCCTCCGGGTACCGGCCGGCATCGGGAACCGACCTCGTCTTCCCCAACGTCGAAGACGAAGAAACGATCTCGGTGCTCGGATCGAACATCGTCAGCGGGGGCCACAACCTCGAAGGCGACGTCTACGCCAATGGCGGCAAAGGGACGATCGTGAGTCTCAACGGAGTCACCTTCCGGGCCGAAAGCTGAGTCGGGCGGCCCCTCAGCCGGAGCCCGGGTAGGGCGTCCAGCGCGACGCCAGCTGACGGCCGAGGGGCCAAACCGTCTCCGCTGCGCGGGTGACCGTCCCGAGCATGTCCTCGCACGAGGCGCGTGCGAGGTCCTCGGCGCGCGCGTCGCGCCCGAGCACGAGGCCGGCGACCGTGTCGAGCAGCTCCTCCTGGGTGAGGGCGGCGGCGGTCCGACCCTTTGCCGGGATCGCCGCCAGGGCGACGGGCTCCCCGTCGATATGGAGGGCGCCGAGCCGGGAGACGAAGGCGAAGAGGTCCTCGATCTCCAGGTCGGCCTCGTCGACCTCGAAGCGCGCCTCCTCCAACCGCCCGAGCCGGTACGTCGTCTCGGTCCAGGCCAGCTGCGTCGCCTGGGCCGGTGTGACCCAGACGATCGCGGCGCGGACAGCGGTGCCGGGGCTCGCGAAGAGACTGGCCGGCAGGTAGCCGACCAGCGGCGCCGTCGGCACGGCGCCGACATCGAGGTCGTGGAGGTCGCCGGCCAGGACCAGCACCTCGCGATCCTCGTCGTCGTCGAAGTGAGCGAACTTCATCGCAAGTCGAGACGGGGCCGCGTTGGCGCCGAACGCCAGGATCGGGTGACGACCGGCGGTGAAGGCGGCGATCGTCGTGCTTCGCTCGGCCGGCTCGGCGTCGCGAAGCAGCTCGATGGTTTCGTCCCTGAGGACGTAGGACCCCGGCGGGCGCTCGAACGGATAGCCGCGCGCGCGCTCGAAGAAGGAAGGGTCGTAGGTCCGGCGCGGCCAGGCGGCAAGCACGTCCTGGAGGGCGGAGAAGAATTGATCGTTGTCCAGCGCGAGCCGCTCCAGCAGCTCGGGCTCCGTGATCGGCGGCCACTCGCGCATCGGCTGAGCTTATGGCGTCGCCGAAACGGGGTTGCCGCGAACGGCGACCCTGCACCGGGATCGGGGTCGCGGCCCGGCCGATGGCCGAATAGGATCGACCAGTCAGTCCCGTCCAGGAGAGGAGTCGACCGATGGCCGCAAACCCGAACAGGGCCCTTTGGGAGAAGGGCGATTTCACCCAGATCGCGGAAACCATGCGCGAGAGCGGGGCGGCGCTCGTCGCCAAGCTCGGCATTTCCGAGGGCCTGAAGGTGCTCGACCTCGGTTGCGGCGACGGAACGACCGCGATCCCCGAGGCCCAGCTGGGAGCGGAGGTCGTCGGCGTCGACATCGCCGGCAACCTCGTCGACGCCGGCAACGCGCGCGCGGAGGCGCTCGGCCTGACCAATGTCACCTTCCAGGAGGGCGACGCGTCGGATCTGTGCGACCTCGATGACGGGAGCTTCGACCTGGTGGTCAGCATCTTCGGGGCGATGTTCGCGCCGAAGCCGATGGACGTCGCCAGGGAAATGGTCAGGGTGACGAAGCCGGGCGGCCGGATCGTGATGGGGAACTGGATCCCGAACGACCCGACGCTGGTCGCCCAGCTCCTGAGGATCAGCTCCTCATATTCGCCGCCGCCGCCGGAGGGCTTCGTCAGCCCGATGACCTGGGGTGTCGAGGAGGAGGTGACCGCGAGGTTCACCGCGGCCGGCATCCCGGCGGAGCAGATCTCGTTCGAGCGCGACACCTACACGTTCGACTACCCAGGCGCGCCGGCGGAGTTGGTGGCCGTGTTCAGGGACTACTACGGGCCGACGATGAACGCCTTCGAGGCGGCCGCGGCCGACGGGCGCGAGGCCGACCTCGCGGCCGAGCTGGAGACGCTGTTCGAGGAGCAGAACAGCGGCAATGGCGCCACCTCGATCTCGGCGACCTTCCTCCGGGTGACCGTGGAGAGGTAGGGCGGCGCGCGCGCGAAGGCGTGCGCGCTTGTGGACGTTTGACCGACGCCCAGGCCCTCTTCACGTGTTGCGGCCGTCGGAGTCCGGGTACTGTTTTTTCAGTATCGGGCACGTCCCCCACCCCAAGGAGGAGCCATGACAGGCAAGTCGACAAAACGCCTGCGACCGACGCGGTTTCTGACCGCCTCGGCGCTGGCGGCGATCGCAATGCTGGTGCTCGCCGGCCCGGCGAGCGCCCACCACGGCCATCACCATCATCATCGGCACCACCACCGCCACAGCTTCGATTCGCAGCAGGGGCCCGCAGGCACGATCGCGTCGTTCGACCCGGCGACCGGCAAGCTGACGATCAACCTCGAAGAAGAAGAAACGATCACCGGTTTCGTCACCGAAGACACGGTGATCGAGTTCAGCCACAGCTGCGACCACCACGGGGAATGGTCAGATCATGAATATGACCGGAGCGGCCACCGCCGGCTTTGGGAGCACGGGGGCTGGGACCAGTCGAACGCGACGACGGAAGACCTGGTGCCCGGTGCGACGGTCGATGACGCGGTGCTGATCGTCGCCGGAGGCAAGGCGACCTTCGTCAAGATCGATCTGGCCCCGCCGAGCACCGACGAACAGCAGCCGCAGCCGACGACGTAGAGCCGGCAGCGGGGCAGGCCTGGGGGCGGCGCAGATCGTCGCGCCGCCCCAGCTCGACCGCCTGCTCAGCGCCGGACCCGCTCAGCAGGCCGCTTTGACGGCGGCACGGGCTTTCCTCAGCTTCGCCTTGAGTTTGGCCTTCTGGCGCCGCCCGTGGGCCCTCTTGACCTTCGCCCTCAGCGCGGTGACGCGTTTCTGTCCCGACAGGCATGCCGTGTTCACCGGTGATGGGAGCGGCGCGGCGGGCGGCGGGGTGACCACAGGCGGCGGAGGGGGCGGGGGTGGACTTTCAACGGCCAGGTCCCATTCACCGATTTCTGATTCGGTGACCCTGTTGAACCAGACGAGTTCATATTTGCCGGGCATGGTGATTGCGAATGAGTTCTTGAAACGGGTGTCTGCTTCAGCCACCGTCGGGGTGCTGCAATCCAATTCTTCAACGACATTCCGGAACAGACAGACTTCGTATTCCGTTTCTTCGGAGGCTTCGAAGTACGCGGCCATGTGGTCGGTCGTCAGGCATGTGTGCGACGGCTGAGGATTTTCCGCCGCGGCATCACAGCCGGCGAACAGGTTGTAGGTGGCCGCCGCCGGAGCACTGCTCGGGACGGCAAGTGCGAGGAGTCCCGCCAGGACGAGTCCGAGGATCAGTCGCTTCATCTCCCATGCCTTTCGATCGCCGGCGGGCCTCCCCCGCCAAACCGGCTCCATCCTAGCGTGGCTCTCCAGATCTCGAAATTGCCACCCTCTGTCTGCGACGGGGTCGGATCCGCTCCGATGGGGCTTCCCCCAGGCACGGGGTGTCGCTCGCTCGTCATCGCCTCCGAAAGCAATACGCCAACGCATGCCCGTCCCGCGGCTCGACCCGCGACGATCATCGGGTCCCCGAAGGCGACGATGATCGGGTTCGACGCGGTCCGAGGTGTTGAGCGGCGGCCTATTCGCATTCTTGCGTGCCGAAGTGTCCGGTCCAGACCCGGACCCGGCCGTAGTAACCGAGATTGCCGAGCTTCACCGACACCCCGACTTGGTTGAAGTGGTTGAGGATGACGTGCCGGTGGGTCGGGGACTGCATCCAGGCGATGAAGATCGAGCGCGGGGTCCCGTACCGGCCCCGTCCATAGGCGATGATCTCGCCGATTCGCCAGCAGGGAACGGATGTGTAGCCCGAGGCCTTGATCCAGTAGCCGAACGGCCGCCCGCAGGCGAAATGGCTGAATTCTTCGCAGGCGAGGATGTCCCTGGCCTTGAGCTCGGCTGAGCCGGTCAGCGATTCGATCGGGGTGAGGGCGGGGAGCCCTGAGGCGAGGCGCGCGTAGTCGATCATGCACAGCATCGCCTGCTCCTGCTCTTCGGGACCGGCCGTGAGATCTTCCTCGGGCGGGCAAACGTCGGGCGGGGCGATCAGCGGCGGCGCCTGCGAGTTGTGGGCGAGGCGCAGGGCGCGCTGCTGATGCAGACCCACGGCGCTTGCGCCGACGGCGCAAGCCATCGAGATGACCAGGATCACGACGAAGACTGAAGCCGAGAACGAGAACTTGCGGCACACCCGCTCGTTTTCGGTCGGATTTCGTCAGTTTTGTACCCAAATGGCCAACTGTTCGACATAGGAATGGCCGATACGTATAGGCACACCTTGATCGGCACACCTTGATTGGTTCGTGCCGAGGCGCATCGGAGGAGAGCTTTCGCAGCACTTCAGCCGGGCGTGTCGATCCAGCGGATGATCCGCCCGTCGCGCAGCTCGTGGTAGGCGGGGGGCGCCGGAGGCGGATCATCGGAGAGGACGGCGATCACCGCGCTCGGGCCGTACAGGTGCTCCTCGGCGGCGGTTGTCCAATGGACATTAGGATCCAGCAGCCGCCGCAGGCGAGACCAGTTGCGGTCTTCGATCGTGGCGAGGACATCGCTGACCGCTGGGACCTGCTCCGCCATCCGCTTCAGGGCACCCCCGCGAACTCGCACATCGGCGGAGTATCGGCGAACATAGGGTCGATGGCGCTCGCCACCGAGGCAGGGCCCGCGGTACTGGCAGGCCTGATCCCGATCGTCGGCCTGATTGCCGCCGGCTACCTCATCGTCCGCGCCGTGCGCGACGACGACGATCAGGATGGCGACGACTGATTCGCGGTTCGGACGCCGGGGCGCGCTGGTGGTCGATGCGGCGAGCGCAGAACCGCAAGCCCGCGACCTACCGTTGTCCTTTCTGCGATCAGTACCTGCCGGCGCTCAGCGAGCACATCCTGCTGATGCCCGAGGGAGACCCGAGCCGACGGCGTCACGCCCATACCGCCTGCGTCCTCGCCGAGCGAAAGGCGGGGCGGCTGCCGACCCACGACGAGTGGCGCCGCGCTCAGCCCGAGCCGCGAGATCCGCAGGGCCCGTGGGGGAGGCTCAAGCGCCTGTTACAAAGGTGAGGCGGCACCGTGGAATCCCGCTTCCATTCGAAGCGGGGCGACGCTGATTCAGCGGGCCGGCGGCGGTCCCGCGAGCGAGCAGGCGGGCCCGGTGGGAACGGTGACCGGCTCCTGGCCGCGGCGTTTGGGTTCGGCCTCGAGGGCATCGTCGGTGATCGTCAGCCAGGCGACGGCGCCGCCGAGCGCCGAGAGGCCGGCGGCGACGATCATCGCGATGTGAAAGCCGTGCGTCATCGCGGCAGGCTGGTAGAAGCGCTGGCCGCCCAGATCGGCCAGCAGCGGCAGCGCGGCCACCGAGAGCAGGTTCGCAACGCGCGCGACCGCGTTGTTGATCCCCGAGGCGATCCCGGCCCGGCTCTGATCGGCGGCGGCCATGACCGTCGCCGTGACCGGCGAGGCGACCAGGGTCAGCCCCAGGCCGAAGACGACCACGCCCGGCAGGACGCCGGCCACGTAGCTGTCGCCGGGCTCGACTCGGGCGAGCAGGAGAAGGCCGGCCGTGATCATCAGCGGGCCGACGGTGAGCGGGATCCTCGGGCCGATGCGCTGGGCCAGGCCGCCGGAGCGGGCCGAGAGGACCAGCATCAGGATGGTGACCGGCAGCGTCGCCGCCCCTGCCCCGATCGGCGAGTAGCCGAGGGAGATCTGCAGGAAGGAGATCAGGAGGAAGAAGAAGGCTCCGATCGCCGCGTAGACCACGAAGGTGACGACGTTCGCCGCGGTGAACAGGCGCGAGGCGAACATCGAGAGCGGCACCATCGGATTCTTGCCGCGGCCCTCGGAGAAGAGGAAGGCGGCGAAGCCGAGCAGGCCGACGGCGGCGGTGACGATGATCTCTCCCGAGAGACCCTTTTCGGGTCCCTCGATCAGGGCGTAGGTGGTTCCCGCCAGGCCGATCGCGCCCAGCAACGCCCCGCGAGTATCCAGAGGACCTCGCGCACTCGGATCACGCGTCTCCGGGACGCGGTGTGCGAAGCCGACCACGGTGGCGCCGACCGGGAGGTTGAGGAGGAAGACGGCCCGCCACGAGAAGGCCGAGACCAGATACCCGCCGAGCAGCGGCCCGACGGCCGAGGCGACTCCGGTCAGCCCGGTCCAGGCGCCGATCGCGCGGGGACGATCGGAGGCTCGGAAGCTCGCCTCGATGATCGCCAGGCTGCCCGGGGTGAGGAGCGCTCCGCCGACTCCCTGGACGATCCTGGCGAAGATCAACACCTCGACGGTGGGGGAGACCGCGCAGACCGCGGAGGAGCAGGTGAAGACGATGACGCCCAGCACGAAGATCCGGCGGCGGCCGAGCCGGTCGCCGAGCGATCCGCCGAGCAGGATCAGCGAGGCCAGCGCGAGCGTGTAGCCATTGAGGATCCACTGCAGGGAGGCCGTCGACGCTTCGAGATCGCGGCCGATCGTCGGCAGGGCGACATTGACCACCGTCCCGTCGAGAAAAGCCATGCCCGAGCCCAGAACCGTGACCGCGAGAACCCAGCGCCCGGCACCGCTGCCGAGCGCAATCCCGGGCGCGGTCATGCGCCACTCACCGCGTCCCCGCGCCGGCCAGGAGCGTTACCCCGTCGTCCATCGGAGCCCAGGCTATCCCGCTAGGTGGCCGTTTCCGCTACTGAACGACCTTAAGCCTGCGAAAGCTCACCCGCTTGGACCCCTCGATCATCACCGTCTCCTTGACCAGGATCATCTTGGCGGCGCCGAGCGTGGATCGAAACTTCTTCTTTGGCTTCAACGAGATGACGGCTGACTTGCCGGCCTTCGTCTTTGCTTTGGCGGCGGTGGTCTCGGCTCTGCCCCTGCGCTGCTTGGTTACGGCCTGCAGCTCGAACCCGCAGCCCCGCGGCTGGGCACCTTTTGGGCACCTGACCCGGACCCCGGGGAAGGCGACCTTCAGGGCCTGGGTCTGGCTTGACGTTGCCGATCCGTTGCAGGAAACGGTCTGCCCGGTGAAGATCAGAGTGTTTGAGCAGCCCTCGTTGTCGGTCAGCGCCAGCGTCACCTGGTAGATGCCCGGCTTGGCGTACGTGTGAGTTGCGGAGGGATCGGTGAGGCTGGTGGCTTGCTCGTCGCCGAAGCTCCAGACATAGCTTGTGATCATGCTGTCTGGGTCGATGGAGGCCGATGCGTCGAAACTGAGCGGGACGCCCGGGCGGGCGCGGGGGGCTCTGAAGGAGGCAGGCGGAGGCTGATCAGGGGTGATGCCGATCGCGCGCGGTTCGCTGCCGACTTCGATCGCTTCCCCTTCCGTCATGCGCGTGGCCGTGTTGATCACCGAGACGGTGCTCGAACCGCTGTCGGCGACGTAGGCGCGACTTCCGTCGGGGCTGATCGCGATTGCGCGGGGTTTGCTGCCGACCGCGATCGTTTCGCTTTCCACCCGGTTGGTCGCGGTATCGATCACCGAGATGTCGTTTGAGCCGAGGTTGGCGACGTAGGCGCGGCTGCCGTCGGGGCTGATCGCGACGGCGACCGGTTCGCTGCCGACTCCGCTTGCTTCGCCTACAACCGTGTCGGTCTCGGTATCGATCACCAGGACGGTCTTTGAACCGGTGACGACGTAGGCGCGGCTGCCGTCGGGGGTGATCGCGATTGCGCGCGGGGGGAGGTCGAGCTGGATCGCGTCGGGCTCCACCGTGTCGGTCGCGGTATCGATCACCGAGACACTCGATGAGCCTTCGTTGAGGACGTAGGCGCGGCGGCCGTCGGGGGTGATCGCGACGGCGATCGGTTCGGTGCCGACTTCGATCGCTTCCCCCTCCACCTTGTTGGTGGCGGTGTCGATCACCGCGACGGCTCCTCGGCCTTCGACGGCGACATAGGCGCGCCGGCCGTCGGGAGTGATCGCGACGGCGTCAGGGAATCGACCGACCCCAATCGGTTTGGCCGCGGGCTGGTTGGTCGTGGTGTCGATGACCGAGACGTTTTCGGAAAAGAAGTTGGGGACGTAGGCGCGGTTGCCGTCGGGGGTGATCGCGATGGCGATCGGCAGGAAGCCGGCTTGAATCGCCGCGCCTTCCGCCCGGTTTACGGCGGCATTGACCACCGAGACACTCTGTGAGCCTCCGCTGGCCACGTAGATGTTGCGTGCGCCGGCGATCGGAGGCCCCAGCGCAAGGAGCAGGGCGGCGACCGCGAGGGCCGGGGCGAAGGTGAGGCCGAAAGCAGGCGTCTTTGAAACTGGTGCGGCAGCCAGCTCGGAATGATGAGACCGGCATCGGAATCCCTTCAAAGAACTCCCATCGAGTCGGGTGGAGCGTTACGGTGGCCTACGTCGCCAGGTCCGCCCAGGTTCACGCTCGGGGGTCGCCGCCGACCGCCACTCGACCACGGCTTGGGTGAGACATCGGCTCGGCAGGCGACGCCGGAGGAGGGACTCGAACACCCCGACACGCGGTTCGATCTCGGCGAGCTTCGACGTTCCCGCTCAGGGACCGCCAGGCCGCGATCGGTCGGCGCTACTCAAGGACCAGCGCGAGCGCCTTCTCTGAGGGGAGCGGAGCCGGCTTCTTGGTTGCTGCGGGCGGTGAGCAGGACGAACGAGTGTACGCGCTGCTAGGGGGTCGGATCGCAATAACCGACTTGCTCCTCTTCCACCCTGCAGTGTTCTTCGTACGCCTGTCCGATCGGGCGAAGCACAGAGTACGTCCCGACGATGGCGACTAGAACGGGGAGAAGCAGGATGACCCTGACCCCCCAGGGGTACAACCCCGTTCGCCGACCTACGCCGCGGGACCGAAGAAGTCGATGAGCAGTTCGTTGACGCGTTCAGCCTCGTCGTGATGCACCCAGTGCGACGCATCAGCCAACCGCTCGACGCGGTCGAGGTTGGGCACATCGTCATGCTCGGGCTCCGCGAGGTCGGAGCCGAGATAGGAATCTTGCTCCCCCCAGATGACGAGTGTCTCAGCCGAAAGCGGGCGAAGCTTTGCCACGGCTTCCTTCTGGGACTGCCTCACCGATGCCCGGTAGTAGTTGATCATCCCGGCTGCTGCCCCTGGCTGCGACCACGCCTCGACGTAGCGCTCCAGCTCCTCCGGCGTGTAGGGCGGGTTCGCGTCATCCAGGAAGTGCCGGAAGAAATGCCAGTCCCTGAGGTGCACCACCTCCTCGGGCAGCCCCGGTGTCGCGAAGAAGAAGAAGTACCAGGATTTCCGGAGCTGATTCGGGTTGTGCAGTCCCTCCGAGAGCCGGCGCGGATGAGCCGCGTTGAGGATGGCGAGTCGATCGACCACCTCGGGGTGGTTCATCGCCACGGTCCAGGCGATGCTTCCACCCCAGTCGTGGCCGACCAGCCGCGCGGACTCGGCACCGAGCTCTCCGATGAACCTGCGGATGTCGTCAGCGAGCATGTCGACGCCGTAGGCCTCGAAGCCCTCTGGCTTCGACGAAAGGTTGTAGCCGCGCGTGTCGGGGGCCACCACGCGAAACCCCGCCGCCGCAAGTGGCGCCATCTGCAGCCGCCAGCCGTACCAGAACTCGGGGAAGCCGTGCAGCAGAACGACCAGCGGCCCATCGCCGGCCTCGACGTAGTGCAGGCTCACATCGCCGACCTCGGCGTTGCCCTCCCGAAGTTCGATCCCGACATCGGGGAGTGAGCTTGTCTCGGCCATGAGGACCTCCGAAGGTAGGGGAATCGGACGCGAGCCTACGCCTGCCAGTCTGGATAAGCAACAACGTGACACGCGAGGGCAGGCCGAGGGATTCGTTCCAGTGTTTTGAGCTGAGGGCGGCCCCGCGTACTACGCGCAGCTGAGGCTTGCGGACGGCAGACGGCTGCAGCGGAGGCCGGCCGGGCCTGGCCGAAAGCGGAGCCGACCGCGGCCGGATACCTCGAGGGTCCAGGACTACCGGCGCGAACTCGAGCAGCGACGCGGATTATGATCGCGCCCCGGGCACCAAGGCGGCTTACCCAGGCAGTCTCGTGCGGGTGCCGAAACGGCGGCCCGCTAGCATCGCCTGCCGGGGGCGACAGATGCCGGGAAGAGGAGTCCGAAGAAGGAGGTCGGTGGCAAGGCGCGTGGTTCGCGGAGCCTTGATCGGACTGCTTGCCCTGTTCGGCGTGTGTGCACCGCCTGCCGGCGCGGTCGTCGTCAATTCCACCGCGGGCCGCATTTCCTATCTCCCGCTGAACGAAGCAGCGGCGGCTCACGTCGCCGCTCCCGCTCGAGGCGCTGCGGTGACTCAGAACGCCACACCCACAGGCAAGCCGCCGCTGCTCTACCACGGTGGTCCGGTCATGCACTCCCAGGCCGCCTATGCGATCTTCTGGGCTCCCAGCGGCTACTCCTTCCCCAGCGGATACCAGACGGCGATCGAAGCCTTCCTCCAACACGTCGGCGCCGACAGCGGCATGCCGAGCAATGTCTACTCGGTGAGCGCTCAGTACACGGACGGGATCGGCCAAGCCACCTACGACGACTCCGTCGGAGGAGCCACCACCGACGCGACCGCGTACCCGACCAGTGGCACCTGCGCCCCGTATTCCGGCCTTGGCGAAACGTTCACCGCCTGCATCACCGATGCGAAGCTTGAAGCCGAGGTCAATGCGGTGGTCGCCGCGCAGGGCTGGCCGCATGGGCTCGGAGCCGAGTACTACCTCCTCCTCCCGCCCCACGTCGGCAGCTGCTTTGACTCGTCCGGCAAGGAATGCTTCGACAAGCAGTTCTGCGCCTACCACAGCTTCTCCGCGTCCCCGGAAACCGTCTACGCGAACATCGGCTACGCCCCAGGCGACGTGTCCGGCTGCGGGGTCGGGCAATACCCGAACGGCACCGCCAATGGCAACGCCGACGACACCTTCAGCGGGCTCAGCCACGAGGCCAACGAGTCGATCACCGATCCGGAGCTGAACGCCTGGTTCGACAAGGAAGGCTACGAGAACGGCGATGAGTGCCGCAACACCCCGTCGGGTGAAGATTTCGGAAATCCGCTGGGCGGTTCCCCGGGCAGCCTCTTCAACCAGTCGATCGACGGCGCCCACTACTACCTCCAGCAGGAGTGGAGCAACGACGTCGGCGAGTGTGTCCAGCGGGTCGCTCCGGCGACTCCCTCGATCGCCGACCCCGGTGAAGTCGTCGCCGGCCAGTCCGCCTCCTTCGACGGCAGCAGCTCATCGCCCGGCTCCGGTGGGATCGTCTCCTACTCCTGGAGTTTCGGCGACGGAGGCACCTCCACCGGGCCCACCCCGGCACACACCTTCACGGCCACCGGCACCTTCACCGTGACCCTCACGGTGAAGGACGACGCTGGATTCGCCTACTCGACCACGCGCGAAGTCACGGTCCATCCACCACATCACATCTTGAGCATCTCGGTTACGGGCCCCGGCTCAGGCACGGTGAGCGCCGACTCGGGCGCGATCTCGGGCTGCGCCGCCGCCGCCGGCACCTGCTCTGGCCCCTACGACGAGGGCGCGACCGTCACCTTGACCGCGAGCCCTGCCCTCCACGACAAGGTCGAATGGAGCGGCTGCACGCGCCCGGTTGCCAAGAGCTGCGAAGTCGACATCGGCGCCGCCGACGCCGGCGTCACCGCCAGCTTCACCCACATCACCCACATCCTCACCGTCGCCGCGGCGGGCCCCGGCTCAGGCACGGTGAGCGCCGACTCGGGCGCGATCTCGGGCTGCGCCGCCGCCGCCGGCACCTGCTCTGGCCCCTACGACGAGGGCGCGACCGTCACGCTCACCCCGTCTCCCGCGCTCGGGTCGAGCTTCGGCGGGTGGTCCGGCGGCGCCTGCGCGGGCGCCGGGAGCTGCGTGGTGACGCTCGGCGCCGACACCACCGTGACCGCGACCTTCGACATCGTCCCGCCGACCGTGAGCATCCACAAGAGGAGGCTGAAGTGCAGAAAGGGCTTCAGGAAGAGAAGGGTCAGGGGCAAGGTCAGGTGCGTGAAGATCAAGAAGAGGCGCAAGCGCCTGGCTGGTTTCCCGCCGGCCGCGTGGAGGCCGTGAGGGCCCGGAAAACCGCAGAAGAGGACCGAGCTTCGGCTCTGCCGGCGATGGGGGAGGAAGGGACTCGAACCCCCGACATGCGGACTATGATCGCGTGGCGCGATCGTGGGGAGTGCGTGCTGTTTTCGGGATTTCAGCGCTACCGAACGCGAAGGCAGCACCGCGCTCTGCTCCCGTGGGCCAAGCCAGGAAGCCGCTCGACGATTGGAGGACCGGAGATGGACAACCGACCAGATCTTGGAGCCATCTTTGACGAGCATGTGGCGGACGAGTTCGAGATCAAGGACGTCGACGCAACGATGGGGACCATGACCGACGATCCACACGTGTGGCACATCCCGGCGATGACCGGGGCATCCGGTCGAGAGAACGTGCGGGAGTTCTACGCCGCGCAGCTCGTTGGACGGATGCCGGAGGACGCGGTGCTGCGGAGGGTCTCGCGGACCGTCTCGAGTAACCGGGTCGTTGAGGAGTTCATCCTCGAGTTCACGCACGACGTCGAGATCCCGTTCATGCTGCCCGGTGTCCCGCCGACTGGTCGGAAGGTGCAACTCCCCCACGTCGTCATCATGGGTTTCGAGGGCGACAAGGTGGCCTACGAGCACATCTATTGGGACCAGGCGAGCCTGCTGGTCCAGGTTGGTCTCTTGGACCCCGCGGGACTTCCGATCGCGGGTGTCGAGCAGGCCGAGAGCTTGATTGAGCTTGCGGGAGCGCCCGAGACGTAGCAGCGGCGGTGGGCCGCAGCTACTCGTGATCGGCCAGGAATCTGTCGAAATAGCCACTCCCAGCCCATCGTCGTCGTGGATTCCCACGTCCATCAGGTGAACGTACGTGCGCCGGGTGAAGCTCGGGTCGGCGTCGCCGAGCGACTCGGCGACCTGCTTCGCGTTGCGGCCTGGGGATCCATTGCGAGACGAAGGCCAGCGCAACTTCAGCGGCCTAGCGCGGTTTCAGCGAGCGGCATGCCCAGGCATTACCCGGTCGCCCTCTCCGCGATCGCGATCTCGCTTTTCTTGCTCTCGATCTCGCCGTCGCTGGTCGCAGCAGCGACGCCGCTGCAGCTCGATCCCGGCTTCGGCAAGCAGGGCGTGTTCACAGACCCGGAAGCGCCACACGGCTCACGCGGCTACGAATCGGTTAGAGCGATGACGGTGGCGCCGGGGCGGTCCATCTACGTCGCTGCCCAAGGAAGTTTCTCCGGTGGCGGCACAGCCGTCATCGCCCGCTACCGGCGCGACGGCGAACTCGAACGCAGCTTCGGGACCAGGGGCTACCTGACGCTGCCGGGCGTCGGCAGGGTCAACGCCCTCGCCGCCGACCGCTCCGGGCGGCTCCTCATGCTCTCACACCAGATGATGATCAGCCGCATCGCCGGCGGGCGACTCGACCCCTCCTTCGGAGACGGTGGCTCCGTGAGCATGGCCGCGCTGGGACTGGAGGGCCTTGAACTGTTATCCCTGGCGCCGCTGCCGGGCGGCGGAGTGTTGGCGGCGGGAACCGTCCACGCAACGAACCAGATGGTGGTGGTGAAACTCAAGTCCGACGGGGCACTCGACACGTCCTTCAACGGCACCGGCTCAAGGGTCGTCCGCTTCGGTCCCTCCACCCACGGCCGCCTTTGCCAGGTCAAAGTTCAGGGGGACGGAAAGGTGGTGCTGGGCGGCACCGCCGGTCCCAGATTCCGTCCGGCACTGGCGCGCCTGCTGCCGGATGGGACGTTCGACCCGAGTTTCGGCCGCGGCGGGCGGGTCCTCTCGCCGCGCCTGCTGCACGGGGTGATTACCGCGCTCACAGTCAGGCGCGACGGCAGCATCCTCGCTGGCGCGAGCGGCTTCACCAACCACCACCCCGGTATTCGAGCCGCCGCTGGATGCGGGCTGGCTGCGGCCGGGCGCGAAGGGAACCGGGCGCTGCTCCTCCGATTCGGCCCGGGCGGCGCGCTGGACCGCCGTTTCGGCAGCATCGCCGCCCCCCGCAGCCGCAATGGCTTAGCCGCGATCCCGATCGCGGTGATGCGTGCCCAGCGCCACATCTTTCTCGTAACCAGCGAGCGCGGCCCGGCGATCCGCGCCTACCGCTCGAACGGCAAACCGCTAGACCTGGGCCGGGTCTCCGGCGTCCCACAGGACGTCTTCTTCGGCCTCGCCGCCGCGCCGCAGGACCGCAAGCTGGTGATCGCTTGGACGCCGGTACCTTCCTCATCCCAGGGCGAGGTCAACCTCGCGCGCTTCACTGTCCGTTGAGTTAGCCGACGCGAAGGAATTCCCTGCGCCCACACACTCCTTGTCAACCGATGCTGGCGATCCTTTGGTCAGGACCTGGACTCAAAGCGTCGCTTCCGCCGAGGTGAAGAACCTCAAGGCGATCCAGGAAGCTGACGCCGCCCCGGACCGAAGATCGGCTCCTCACCCCGCCCGTCGGTAGCGGATGTGCGTGGCGAGCGGAGAGTGGAGCGCCTCGACCGGCTCGAACCCGAGGGACTCGACTCCGTCGAACAACCGCTCGCCAGACCCCAACAGGACGGGGACCACGTCGAGCGTGAGTTCGTCGATCACTCCGGCGGCGAGCGCCTGACGTACGGTCGAGGCGCCGCCCGCGATGTCGATGCCACCCTCGCCGGCCGTCTCACGCGCCTGCGCGTATGCGGCCTCGAAGCCCTGGGTGACGAAGTGGAAGCTCGTGCCGCCCTCCATCTCGATCGGCTCGCGGGCGTGGTGGGTGAGCACGAAGACCGGCGCGTGGTAGGGCGGCTCGGAGCCCCACCATCCATCCCAGTCCTCATCCCACTCGCCGCGGATCGGCCCAAACATGTTGCGGCCCATGACGTAGGCCCCGCGCGGTCGCATGAGCCAGCCCTCTGCCGTCGCGTCGGCATCGTTCGCGCGCTCATCGCCGAGGTGCCAGCCATGGACCTCCCTGCCGCGCCTGCCCAGCGGATTCTCCCGGCTCTGATCCGGCCCGGCGACGAAGCCGTCGAGCGAGATCGACATGTGGCAGGTGGTGTCCGGCATCGGCGTCTTCAAAGCGCGACTATGTCATGGCGAACGATGCGCTGTCCCTCGCACACACTGCCGACTCAGGCGATCACCCGAATGAGCTGGCCGAGTCGAACTCGCCGCCGCGGCGCCCCCATTCGGGGCGGCTTGCCGACACCTACGCTGACACCCCAACCAAAAACGCCGCCCGGAGGCGGCGCATTTGGCTCTATACCTAGTGCCGGAGGAGGGACTCGAACCCCCGACACGCGGATTATGATCGCGCGGCGCGAATGCGGTGGAGTGCGGGCTGTTGCGGGATTTCGCCGTTAGGAGACCGTTTTCGGCTCGAAATGGCCGTTCCGATTGCGGGCTGTATCCGTGGCTTCCGCTGACACCCTGCTGGCACCCTCGCCTCGTTTACGGTGCGGTTCAGCAGGGGGAGCTCGGAATCCGCGACCGCTCTCGACGCCCTATCTTCCAACGCCTGCCGTCGTTAGGGCTGGAGCGCGATCCCGCCCCACTCCTCCGGCGCGACGTCCCGCAGCGTCTGGGTCAGCGTCCAACGATGGCCCCAGGGGTCGATGAAAGTGCATTGGCGCTCGCCGTAGGGGAAGTCCTTCGGCTCTTGGACGACGGCTCCGCCGTTTGTGCGAACACGCTCGCAAACGGAAGCCACGTCGTCGACTCGCAGCATCACCGACTGTGCCTGCTCACCGCCTGTCGGTGCCGTGCGCCCGTGCGTCGTGTCGGCCACGATGAGTGAACCCCCCTCCCCGAAGGCCAACTGTGCTCGATGATCAGGACCGATCCTGACCCGCTCGACGAATCCGAGCACCTCGACGAGCCAGTCGACCGCCGAGCGAACATCGGGATAGGCGAGTTCCGGGATCACCGGACCAACGGGCGCCGAGCGATTCGTTCGCACGAGCCCGAGCATATTCCAGCCCGGCGGGCTGCTCTGAGGTCGCTCGGGGGGCGTTTCGAACGGTGCAGTGCCGGAGGAGGGACTCGAACCCCCGACACGCGGATTATGATTCCGCTGCTCTAACCAGCTGAGCTACTCCGGCGGGGAGGTGATCGTAGCGTCGGCGGGCCGCGGGACGGCGGGCGGGCGGACGCGAGAGGGGGGCCGCCGTGGACCCCCCTCGCGCTCGGCACGTCGGTGTTCAGGATTCGGCGCGGAAGGTGATGCCGTCGAGTCCGACTTCGGAACCGCCGCCGGCCGCCGACACCCGCCCGTCTTCACCCGGGACGGCGATTCCGCCGCCCGCGATCACGATCGGGCCGACGCCGCCCGTGCAGCCGTTGCAGGGCGTGTCGAAAACCTCGAACTTGCCGGCGGTGGGCCTGAATCCGGCGGGAAGGTGGAAGACCGAAGTCGATGTCCCTCCTTTCACGCTCCCCTTGAGGTGAACGATTCCGAGCTGGTCCTTGTAGAAGCCGGCGCTCTGGAAGGCCGGGGAGGCGTTTTTCCAGGAGTTCTCGAATGGCGGCTCTCCGGCGGCGCCCACTTCATGCCAACCTTCCGCGGGCGCCAGCCCGTTTGCCACCTGGGCCGTTGGGACGACGCCGAGCGTGGAAAGGTTGATCTGCGTCCCCGTCAGCGTGCCTTTCTTCACTTTCGCTGCGGTTACCGCTTCCTTCCTGATCTTGGCAGTGGTGATCGCGTTCTTCTTCACCTGATTCGTGCCGACCGAGTTCTTGCCGAGGTGACCGGCGGCGTCGGCGATCCCGTTTCCCAGTACGACGACGGCCAGAATCGTGACCATCACGTTCGAATAGCTCAGCCTGTCGCGAATCCTCTTTCGCTCTTGCATCTTGAGACATACCCCCGAGTAGGTCCGTGACTGTTCGGCCCCGGACCCCAACCACCCGAGACCCCTGTCCCGACGTTAGACCTCGGCCCGGCCCGGGTCAATCGAGGTTGGACGCAGAGGCCTTTCGCGGGGCCTCCCGCGTTCGAGGTGCCTCAGTGATGCTTCTTCTTCTTTTTCTTGACCTTGAAGGTGGTGGTCGTCGTGGTCGGGTTGCCGACCGCGTCGGTGGCGGTCATCGTCAGCCGGTAGGTGCCCGGCTTCAGCTTCTTCCCGTTCGGGAGGGTGACCGTATTCGCGCCCAGCGCGCCCGGTCCGTTGAAGCTCGCGCCGATCTTCTTGAACAGCGGGCAGCTCTTCTTCTTCTTGTTCTTCGCCGTCTGCTTCACGCACTTGCCGCCGACCTTGCGTCCCTTCGCCTTCTTTTCCAGCTGCAGGACAACCGTCGAGGCCTCGGAGAGGCTGTAGGAGACCTTCGAGCCCTTCACCTTCAACCCGCTGACGGTCGGGCTCGTGGTGTCGCAGGGGCCCTGCGTGCTCTTCTGGGTCGGGCACTGGTCCTGCGTTTCGTCGCCGAAGCCGTCGCCGTCGGCGTCAGGCTCGATCCTCGCCGCGACGTCGAGCCGGCAGGCGGGTTCGGTCGAGCCGCGCTGACCCGCGCCTTCGACCAGCGGCGGCGCGAAGACGTAGCTGTACTTGCAGCCGTCCGGGTTGTAGATGATCGCGATCGATTTCGTGATGTTGACCGCGAGGTGCTGGCCCTTCTTGACCGGCACGCGGGCGTCGACCTCGTTGATCGATGGTTCGTCTTCTCCGATTGCCGGCAGCGTGACGGTGGGCCCGGTGCCGGCGGCGGTGGCCAGCGCGTTATCCGGGTCCTGCTGGGTGATGTTGGCCACCCCGAATGTGATCTGGCCCGGTTCTTCATAGGAGTAGGCGAAGTATCTGAATTTGGTGATCACCCCGTCGAAGGGCGCGCCTTCGGAGTTTGGATTGCCTTCCGGCGGGGTCGGCGACGTGTAGCCGACGATCGTGCACGGACCGAGCACCAGGCACTTGACCTCCGACGGCTCGTTCGTCAGCGGATCGCCGAATTCGGTCGCCGCCCGGCCCACCGCCGGCAGCAGCAGCAGCCCCGCGAGGACGGTCAAGGCTGCGGTTGTCATGCGCCTCTTGCGGTCTTGCGTCAACATCGTCCCGTTCCCCCTCGATAGGTTGCCGACACGC
>DATBHH010000055.1:0-40727 GCA_036557525.1 Solirubrobacterales bacterium
CATCACGCTGGTGTCCCCGGATGGGCCGCGCTGGGTCCGCAGGCCATGGTTCGTAAGGCGCCGGCCGAAGCGCGGATATGCGGTCGCATTCGTCGCGTTCTTCTTGGTCTGCGCCATCGCACGCGCAGCCAGATGGCGACGGGCGCTATTTGATCTGCATGCCGGAGATCGCGCGCGAGATGACAAGGCGCTGGATCTCGGAGGTTCCCTCGAAGATCGTGTAGATCTTCGCGTCGCGGTGCATCCGCTCGACCGGGAACTCGCGGGTGTAGCCGTTGCCGCCGAGGATCTGGATCGCCCGCTCGGTGACCCAGACCGCGACCTCGCCCGCCTTCAGCTTCGCCATCGAGCCCTCGGCGTTCTCGAAGGTCTGGCCGCTGCGCCCCATCCAGGCGCCGCGCCAGACCAGCAGCCGGGAGGCGTCGATCTCGAGCTTCATGTCGGCGAGGGCGAATGCGATCGCCTGGTTCTCGATGATCGGCCGGCCGAACTGTTCGCGCTCCTTGGCGTAGGAGAGCGAGTACTCGTAGGCGGCCCGGGCGATCCCCACCGCCTGGGCGCCGACCGTCGGCCGGCTCGCCTCGAAGGTCTGCATCGCCGCCTGCGATTTCGATTTCTTGCCCTCCCGGACCCGAGCGAGGCGCTCGTCCAGCTTCTCCTTGCCGCCGAGCAGGCACGACCCCGGGACGCGGCAGTCGTCGAGGTGGACGTCGGCGGTGTGCGAGGCGCGAAGGCCGTGCTTCTTGACCTTCGCGCCCTGCTCGCACCCCTCGGTTCCCGGAGGGACGACGAAGGCGGCGTGGCCGCGCGAGTCGAGCTCGCGGTCGACGCTCGCAATGACCACGTGGACGTCGGCGATCCCCCCATTGGTCGCCCATGCCTTCTGGCCATTCAGGACCCACTCGTCCTTCGCCTCGTCGTACTTCGCGGTGGTGCGGATCGCCGAGACGTCGGAGCCGGCGTCCGGCTCCGAGGAGCAGAAGGCCGCAACCTTCGGCTCGTCCGCCGTGCCGAAGCACTGCGGGATCCACTCACCCAACTGCTCCGGGGTTCCCTGCCCGAAGATCGCGGCGACAGCCAGCGAGGTGCCGAAGATGCTCATCCCGATGCCGGCATCGCCCCAGAACAGCTCCTCGTTGACGATCGGCAGCGTCAGCCCCGTCTCGTCGGCCCAGAACTGGGCGAGGCCTTCGAACCCGTAGAGGCCGATCTTCGCCGCCTCCTGGATAACCGGCCACGGCGTCTCCTCGCGCTCGTCCCACTCGGACGCCGCCGGTCGCACGACGCTCTCGGCGAAGCCGTGCACCCACTCCCGGATGTCCTTCTGGTCCTGGTTCAGCTCGAGCGTGAATCTCGGGCCGTCGGGGTCCTCGGCGCCGCCGGCCGCCTCCGCGGCGAGCTCTTCCGCCTCTGCCACTGCCGCGCTCTGATCACTCATTGGATTCCCGCCCGCCTGAGGGGCCGGGCCATGCCCGCCCTGAGGGGTCGCGGGATGGTACACGGAATCGTGTAAGGCCGAAAGGCGTCAGACGTCGCGCAGGTCGAAGGCCCGCAGGCCCTCCCGCCCCTCGTCGGGGCAGTCGAAGAAGCGGCGGTTGACGCAGTCATAGCCCGGGCCGTCGCCCTCATAGGCCCGCTCGACCGAGAACTGGCAGTGCGGGAGCCCGTCGCCGGTCATCTTCACGCCGCCGAATCCGCCCGGCTGGAGGACGGCGTCGAGCTCGACCTTCGCCCCGAACACCTCCTGCATGCAGCCCACGTACTGGGTGCCGGTCAGGGCGTCGACGAAGCTGTAGAGGTACTGGCACCCGATCTCGACACAGCCGCGCGGCTCGATCATCTTGTCGCAGAAGGCGCGGCACTGGCGGCACTCACCAGTCTTCTCGCGGGTGATCGGCATGGGAGAAGTCTAGGGCCAGAACCAAGCAGCTCGGCGGACGCACGGAGCGTGGCGTGCTCTGCACGCGAGCGACCGAGAACTCCGAGATGCGCAGGTCTCTCAGGCGGCCAGGACGTGGTCGAGCTCGGCGCGGAGGCTGTTCGAGGGCCGCACCCGGTACCCGTCGCCGAGCCGCAGCTCCATCGGCCCGTCCTCGCCACCGCTGATCGCGAGCAGCACGTCGGCCTCGCCCCTGTGATGAACGAGGACTTCCTTCAGCTCGTCGACGAGGCCGGGGCGGCCGTGCAGCGTCGCCGCGTCGATCGTCAGCCGCAGCGGCCCGACCGGCGCCGCGGCGGCCGCGATCTGATCGTGGTCGGGCTCGAATCGCTCCGCCTCCTGGACCACGAGCTTCGTCTCGCCGCGGTCTTTGTGGTCGATCCGGCCGCGGACGAGGACCACTGCGTCGGGTGCGATCACCTCGGCGCTGTCCGACTGGTCGGCCTTGAACACCAGCATCTCGATCTGCCCCTCGACGTCGTCGAGCGTCGCGAACATCATCTGGGTCCCGCTCTTGGTCCGGATCTTCTTCGCCTCGGTGACGATCCCGCCGACTGTGACCCAGGCGCCGTCGGGCCTGCGCGCAAGCTCGGCGATCGGGCAATCGACCCTGGCCCGGAGCGCCTCGCGCACCTCCGAGAGCGGGTGCGAGGAGAGGTAGGTCCCGAGCGTCTCCTTCTCGAGCGCGAGCAGCGCCGCGCGGTCGAACTCGACGGTCGAGATCGGCGGCCGGTGCTGGTGGGCGGCGGCCTTCGCCTCCTCGCCGGCGGCGGGCTCGGCGAAGTCGAAGATCGAGCCCTGCCCCAGCTGGGCGTCCTCCTGGGCCTTCTGCCCCGCCGACTGCGCCGCGGGCAGGGCCTCGAGCATCCCCCGCCGGGTCGCCCCGGTCGAGTCGAGGGCGCCGCACTTGACAAGACATTCGATCGCGCGCTTGTTGACCGCGCGCGCATCGACCCGCTCGCAGAAATCCCAGATCGAGGCGATCGGCGCCTCCTCGCGGGCGCGGAGGATCGCCTCCACCGCCGAGTGGCCGACGTTCTTGACCGCGTCGAGGCCGAACCGGATCGCGTTCTCGCTGACGACGAAGCTGTGGTCGGAGGAGTTGACGTCGGGCGGCAGGACTTCGATCCCCATCTCCTCGCAGCGGTTGACGAAGAACGGCACCTTGTCTTTGGTGTTCATCACCGAGGAGATCACCGCCGCCATGTACTCGGCCGGGTAGTTCGCCTTGAGGAATGCGGTCCGGTAGGAGATCAGCCCGTAGCAGGCTGCGTGCGACTTGTTGAACGAGTAATCGGCGGCCGCTTCGTTCAGCTTCCAGAGGTCGCGGGCGACCGCGGCCGAGGTCCCCGATTCCTCCATCCCCTGCATGAACTTGTCCTTCATCGTCGCCATCAGGTCGCGCTTCTTCTTGCCGATCGCCTTGCGCAGGTCGTCCGCCTCGGCGCCGGAGAAGCCGGCCATCGAGCGCGCGATCTCCATCAGCTGCTCCTGGTAGATGACGCAGCCGTGGGTCTCCTCGGTGATCGCCCGCAGGCGCGGATCGGGGTAGCGGACCGAGGAGGGGTCCTGCTTGCCCTTCGCGTAGGCGGGGATGTAGGCCATCGCCCCCGGGCGGTAGAGGGCGCCGAGGGCGACGATGTCGGCGAACTCGGTCGGCTTCACCTTGCGGAGCGCGTCGCGCATCCCGTCGGACTCGAACTGGAAGACGCCGGTCGAGTCGCCGCCGGCCAGCATCTCGTAGGTCTTCGGGTCGTCGATCGGGATGCCCTCGATGTCGATCCGCTCGCCGCGCGAGCGCTCGATGATCTCGATCGCGTCCTCGATCACGTCGAGGTTGCGGAGGCCGAGGAAGTCCATCTTCAGCAGCCCGATCTCCTCGATCGGGCCCATCGAGTACTGGGTCACGATCTTGTACTGGCGCTCCGCCTTGCCGCCGCCGTTCCCGTTGCCGCCCGGGGCGCTGCGGTCCTCTGCCAGCTGCAGCGGGACGATCTCCTGCAGCGGCCGGTCGGCGATCACGACCGCGGCGGCGTGGATCGAGTTGTTGCGAATGATCCCCTCGAGGCCCTGGGCGACGTCGACGATCCGCCGCGCATCGGGCTCCGCGTCGTAGGTCTGCTTCAGCTCCTGGCCGCCCTTCAGGCATTCGGCGAACGAGGGGCTGCGACCCATGATCGGCTCCGGAATCAGCTTCGCGAGGCGGTCGCCGGTCGCGTAGTCGTAGCCGAGGACCCGGGCGGCGTCGCGGGTCGCGGCCCGCGGCGCCATCTTGCCGAAGGTGATGATCTGGGCGACCGATTCGCGGCCGTATTTCTCGGCCACGTAGCGGATCATCCGCTCGCGGCCGCGGACCGAGAAGTCGATGTCGATGTCGGGCATCGATTTGCGGCCCGGGTTGAGGAAGCGCTCGAACAGGAGGTCGTTGGCGAGCGGGTCGACGTCGGTGATGTTGAGCGCGTAGGAGACGATCGAGCCGGCGGCGGAGCCGCGCCCCGGGCCGACCGCGATCCCGCCCTCCTTCGCGTAGCGGACGAAGTCCCAGACGATCAGGAAATAGGAGGAGAAGCCCATCTCCTCGATCACCCCGAGCTCGAACTCGAGCCGCTCGGCGGCCTCGGCCGGGATCGGGTCGCCGTAACGGGCGCGCATCCCCTCGGCGGCGATCCTGCGCAGCATCTCCTCGGGCTCGGAGCCCTCGGGGGTCGGGTAGCGCGGCAGCAACAGGTTGCCGAGCTCGATCTCGACATTGCAGCGCTCGGCGATCTCGACCGTGCTCGCGACCGCCTCCGGCCACTCCGAGAAGGAGCCCGCCATCTCCTCATTGCCCTTGAGGAAGAACTCGTTGGTGTCGAAGCTCAGCTTCGGAGCCTCGAGCGTCGACTTGGTCTGGACGCAGAGCAGCGCCGCGTGGTTGTCGAAATCCTCGCGCCGCAGGTAGTGGACGTCGGCGGTCCCGACCAGAGGCCGGCCGACCTCGCGGGCGATCTCGACGATCCCGCGGTTCGCCCGCTCCTGCTCGTCGATCCCGTTCTTCTGGACCTCGAAGTAGACCTGCTCGGAGCCGAAGGCCTGGATCAGGTCATCGATGTGGGCGCGGGCATCGTCGCGGCGCTCCTCGACCAGGCGGCGGCAGAAGCGCGACTGGAGGCAGCCGGTGAGGACGATCACGCCTTCGGCGTGCTTTGCCAGCAGCTCCATGTCGACGTTCGCCTTGCCGCGCGAGAAGCCCTCGAGGAAACCGGCCGATGTGAGTTGGACCAGATTGGCGAACCCCGCGTCGCTGGCGGCCAGCAGGGTGAGGTGGTTGCGCTCGTAGCGGACCTGCTCCTTGATCGCCTTGCGATCGTCGACGAAGTAGGCCTCGAGGCCGATGATCGGCTTGATCCCGTGCTTCCCGCAGGCCTTGTAGAGGTCGACCGCCCCGTTCATCACGCCGTGGTCGGTGAGGCCGAGCGCCGGCTGTTCGAGCTCCGCCGCGCGGGCCGCCATCGCCTCGATCTTGCAGGCGCCGTCGAGGAGCGAGTACTCGCTGTGGGCATGGAGATGGACTGCCGAAGGGGTGCTCATAGAGTCAGGCCGATGATGTCAATCGAGGCAGATGTAAAGGTCACGAAAGACGCGCGGTCGGAGCGGAGATTCCCCAGTTTGGGGAGCCGGTCAGCCCAGGTTGACGACGTAGGAGGAGAACAGGCAGCGCGAGGCGCCGCCGCCGTAATTGTTGGAGTCGCTCGCCACTTCGGCGCCCTTGACGAAGCCGGTAACGCCGACCTGGATGTCGGTCGCGCCGAAGATCAGCGTCACGTTTGCGGCCAACGTCCCGCCCCCGCTGGGGACGACCAGGCCCGACTGGCCGATGATCCGTTTGTTCTCGGCGGTGTTGGGGTTGAGGTACCCGTTCGGGTTTCCGCCCGGGTAGGCGTACGCGCCCCCGCCGAGCATCAAAGCGCCGCTGGCGCTGCTGGCGACGTAGATCCTCGCCTGCAGGCCGCCGCCGGTGAAGCATTTGGCGTAGACCGTGAACGGCCCGCGCTGGATCAGGTTGTGGGCCGGGACCGCGCTTTCGAGGCCGTTCGAGGCGTCGACGCGGACGACGCCGCCGGCTTCGACGGCATTCAGCTTCCCCTGCACCGTCGAGGAGAGGACGCCTTCGGTGACCGACCCCGAGGCGAGCTTGCCGGTGGTCACCGACCCACCGAGCAGCTTGTTCGTCCCGACCGAGCCGTTGGCCAGGCGCGAGTCGTCGACCGCGCCCGCAGCGATCTTCGAGCGCTTGACCGCGTTCTTGGCGATGTCCGCGGTCTTCACCGCGCCGGCCGCGATGTTGCGCGACTTGACGACGTTCTTGCCGAGTTTCGAGGCGGCGTAGGCGCCGGCGCCCCCAAGGGCGAGGACGACGGCGATCGTCGCCATCACGTTGGCGTAGCTCAGCTGTGGGCGCAGCGGTCTCAAGCTCACCGCAACGTAGCCGCCGCCTCGGACCGCTCCGCCGCGCTCAGCCGCAGGCCCAGGCGCCGCTGCCCGAGTCGGCCCAGATTTCGCCCGCGATCCTGTCCTGTTCTTCCTTCGACGCTTCCTGCGGCGCGCCCTGTCCGCCGTAGAGGGCCCAGGTCGAGGGCAGAATCTGGTACGCGCCTCCCGCCCCGCTCGAGGGGTTGACGGCGCCGTAGTCTCCTCCGGACTCGCAGATCACGATGTAGGTCGGGATCGCGTAGGGACCGCCGAGCCAGCGCCCCACCGTTTCTTCGGCGGCGGCGCGGCTCGCCGCTTCCGCCGCCTCGATCTCGCTCACCCACTGGCCGATCTTCGTTTTGAGCTCGGACAGCGAGGACTCCCGCGCCGAGCGCAGCGAGGCCAGCGTCGCCGAGCTCGCTTCGGCCCGGCTCCGGACCGAGGCGATTTCTTCGCGCGCCGCCGCCAGCCGTTCGTTGTAGCGGTCGACCCTCGCCTTCAGCGCCGCGACGCGTTCGAGCCCGTGCCTGACTTCGTCGCGCACGTCCTTGACTCTTTCGGCGAGCGCGTTGTCCGAGGACTGGATCCGTTCGAGATACTCGGTCCGGGTGGCCAGCTCGTCGAGATCGGAGGAAGCGAGGATCACGCTCGCGGTGTCCGGCGAGCCGCTCATGTAGACGGCCACCAGGCGCTGGGCTAGGGCGCGGCGGGCGCGGCGCAGGCGGGCGCGCTCGACCTCGAGGTGGTGCCTTGTCCGCTCGACCGCGGACGCCAGCCGGGCGGCGCGTTCCTCGCCGGTCGCGAGCAGCGCGCTCAGCCGATCCTCGCGCGCGGCCGCGGCGTCGGCGCGCTGCTGCGCGGATGCCAGCTGTTCCTGGGTCGAGCGGATCTCGGAGGCGAGTTCGCCGGCCTCTGCCTGCGCCCGACCGACCCGGCCCTGGAGGGTGCCGATGTCGGCCGCGCGGGCCGAGGCGCCGGCAGCCAGGACCAGGACGAGCAGGGAAGTTGCAGAGATTCGCCGCATGCGACCGGCGAGGGTAACGAAGACTGTGAGCAAACACTCACGGGTCGACGATAAGCCGCAACGGATCTTGCGGCCCGACCATCGCGTTTTCCATCCGAGAGATGGAAAACGTGATGGGTGAGCTCAGCCCTCGGGGACTTCCTTGGTCGCCAGGTAGGCGAGGCCGATCCCGACCGCCACCGCGACGAGGCCGGTCCCGATGGTGATCTGGCGCGAGTAGCGCCGGCGCACGTAGAGCAGCCCGTACTTGACGACCAGGCGGCCGACCAGCTCGTAGAACGCGCTCATCCTTCCTCCTCCCCGCGCTGCCTGATCCGGTGGGCCATCCGCGACTGCAGCGACCAGAGCTCGATGAATCCCGGCGAGGCCGCCTGGGAGAAGAGCCCGCCCGACTCGGCGAACGACGCCAGCTGGGCATCGTAGACGGCGTTCGGCGAGGAGCGGGTGACGACGCGGGCGCTGCCCTTGTAGAGCTTGAGCCCGATCGACCCGCTCACCTGGGTGTTTGCGGCATCCATGAAGGCGTCGAGGTCGGACCTTAGAGGCTCCCACCAGAGCCCGGCATAGACGAGATACGCCCAGCGGCGGTCGAGCTCGGGCTTGAACTGGTTCTGGTGGATCGTCCCGACCAGCTTCTCGAGCTCGGCGTGGGCGGTGAGCAGGATCTCCGCCGCCGGGACCTCGTAGATGTCGCGGACCTTGAGCCCGACGATCCGGTCCTCGATGTGGTCGACGATCCCGATCCCGTGCCGGGAGCCGAGCTCGGCGACGCGTTCGAGCAGCTCGACGAGCCCGAGCCTCTCGCCGTCGAGGCCGACCGGGACCCCGGCCTCGAACTCGACCGTGATCGTCTCCGGCTCGCCGGGGGCCTCCTCGGGGCGGCTGACGAGCTGGAAGACGTCGTCCTCTGGCGCGTGCTCGAGGTCCTCGATCCAGCGGCCCTCGGACGACCGCCCCCAGAGGTTGTCGTCGATCGAGTAGGGCGGCGTCTCGGTCCCGCCCTTGACCGGGATTCCATGCTCGCGCGCGTAAGCGATCTCCTCCTCGCGGCCCATCTCCCAGGAGCGCACCGGGGCGATCGTCCGCAGCTCCGGGGCGAGGGTCGCGACGGTGGCCTCGATCCGGACCTGGTCGTTGCCCTTGCCGGTGCAGCCGTGGGCGATCGTGTCGCAGCCCGTCCTCCGCGCGTACTCGACCGCGAGCTCGGCGATCAGCGGCCGCCCGAGCGCCGTGAACAGCGGATAGCCGAGGCCGTAGATCGCGTTCGCCTTGATCGCGGGGACGACGAAGCCCTCGGCGAACCGCTCGCGGGCGTCGACGACATGGCACTCGAGAGCGCCCAGCCGCTTGGCCTTGTCTTCGATCAGCCGGTAGTCCTCGCCCGGCTGCCCGAGGTTGACGGTCAGGCAGATGACCTCGGCTTCGTACTGCTCCTGGATCCACTTCAGCATCACGCTGGTGTCCAGCCCGCCGGAGTAGAGAAGCAGGACGCGGCTGACCTCGGCGGGGTCGGCCTCGTAGGTTGCGGTGCTGCCCTTCGCGCTCAAGGCGCTTCGAGCCCGCCGCTGCCCCCTTCTTCGCCGGATTCGGGCGCTTCGGTCGTCGGAGTCGTCGGGGTGGTCGGTTCGGTTTCCTCGGTGCTCGGTTCGGTCGGCTGCGTGGTCTCGGTCGTCGCTGTGGTTTCGGTCGTTTCCGTCGTTTCCGTGCTCAGTTCGGTCGGCGTCGACGATGATTCGCCGTCGCCGCCGGCGATGACGATGATCGCGATCACCAGGCCGACGATCACCGCGATCAGTCCGGCGACCAGCAGCCGCATGTTCCCGTGCGGCCTGCCGCCGCCGCCATCGCCGTCTGGGGGCTGTCCCATCACCCGGGTCGGGTCGTCGTGCACCGGCAGCTACTCCTCAGGGCCCAGGATCGCGTCGAGCAGGGACGTCGGGTCCTCGATCCCGGCGCCGTTGCGGAGCCGGTTCTCGATCTCCTTGCGGCTGGCGCCCGAGACCGCCATCTGGGTCGCCAGAAGGCGCGCCCCCGCCTCGCCCGCCCGCCGCTTCGACGGCTCGCCCTCATCGGCGTGCTCGGGGACGGACTCGACCGTCCGCAGCTGCGGCCGCCAACCCTCCTCGGCCGGCGGCGGGTCCAGCTCGTCGGCGATCGCCCGCAGGCGCTCGGCGGCGATCCGGTCGGCCCGCTCCTGCGCTTCGTCGATCCGGCTCTGCGCCTGTCTCTCGGCATCGTCGATCACCGAAGCCGCCGCGCGCTCGGCGGCGCGCACGATCTCGGCCAGCCGCTCGGCCGCCTCGCTGACGGGGTCCGAATCGCGCCGCTCGGGGGGAAGCTTGCTCGCGTTCATCGCAACGCCTCCCGCTTCGCTCGCCGCGCACAGAAACAGATATGGATGCCTGCTCGCTCCGCGTTCATGCCCGGTAGCTTAGGAGCGATTCGCCGATCAGCGCAACGGCGCGGTCGATTTGGGAATCATCGATCGTCAGCGGAGGAAGCAGCCGGATGGTCCGCGGCTCGGGCGCGTTCACCACCGCTCCCCGCTCGAGCAGGTCGGCGGTGATCGCCGCCGAGTCGAGGCCGTCCTCGAGGCCGACCCCGATCATCAGCCCGCGACCGCGCACCTCGCGGACGCCGTCAAGCCCCCCCAGGCCCTCGCTCAGCCGCCGGCCACGGTCGCGCACGGCGCGCAGCATCGCCGGGTCGTCGACGATGTCGAGGACCGCGAGCGCCGCCGCCGAGGCGACCGGGCCGCCGGCGAAGGTCGAGCCGTGGTCGCCCGGCTCAAGCACCGAGCCCGCGTCGGGATCGGTGATGCAGGCCCCGATCGCCATCCCGCCGCCGAGCGCCTTGGCGCTGGTGAGAACATCCGGGCGGACCGGCGTCTGCTGATAGGCCCAGAGCGACCCGGTGCGGCCGATCCCGGTCTGGATCTCGTCGAGGATCAGGAGCGCTCCGGCCGCATCGCAGGCCTCGCGCGCGGCCAGAAGCGAGTCCTCGCCGAGCGGGTAGATCCCCGCCTCGCCCTGGATCGGCTCGATCAGGACCGCCGCCGTCTGGCCGTCGACCGCGTCGCGGAGGGCGTCGGCGTCGTCGAACGGCACCGAGCGGAAGCCCTCGAGCATCGGCCCGAGCGCCGGATTGGCCGCGAGCCCGGGCGTCGCCGACAGCGAGCCGTAGGTCCGACCGTGAAAGTCGCGCTCGAAGCTGACGATGGTCGGCGCCGAGACGCCGCGGCCGTGCGCGTGCTTGCGGGCGATCTTGATCGCGCACTCGTTGGCCTCGGTGCCGGAGTTCGCGAAGAAGACCCGGCCGCCGAGGCTCGAGTCCGAGAGCCGCTCGGCGAGCCGCACCATCCGCTCGGTGTAGAAGAGGTTCGAGGTGTGCATCAGCCGCCCGGCCTGCTCGCGGACGGCCTCGACGACGTCGGGATGGCAATGGCCGACCGAGCAGACCGAGATCCCCGCCAGCAGGTCGAGGTACTCGTTCCCATCGGAGTCCCAGAGCAGAGCACCCTCGCCGCGCACGAACTCGACCTCGCCGCGACGGTAGGTCCGCATCAGGTAGCGCTCCTCCAGCCCCTGCAGCTCCGTGAGATTCATGATGCCGACCACCCGCCTGGCGCGGACGCGGAAGCGAGCGAGCGAGATCCCCGGTGGTGATTGGCGCGAGCGAGCGTGAGCGGAGCAGCCGGGCGGAATGTCATGAAGTCACCATCGTCCCGATCCCGGCCCGCGTGAAGAGCTCGAGCAGGAGGCTGTGCGGTCGGCGGCCGTCGATGATGTGGGCCGACTGGACGCCGCCTCGGATCGCGTCGACGCAGGCGGCGAGCTTCGGCCGCATCCCGCCCTCGATGCCGTCGAGCCGCTCCTCGACCTCGGCGACGGTCGCGCGCGAGGTGAGCGTCGACTCGTCGGCGGGGTCGGCGAGCCAGCCGACGACGTCGGTCAGGAAGATCGCCTTGTAGGCGCGCAGCGCGGCCGCGACCTTGCCGGCGGCCTCGTCGGCGTTGACGTTGTAGGCGTTGCCGTCGCGATCGGAGGCCGAGGAGGCGACGACCGGGATGTAGTCGGCGGCGATGTGATTGAGGACGTCGACGTCGACCCGCTCGATCGCGCCGACGAACCCGACCTGCTCGGCGTTCGGCACCGGGGCGACCCCGAACAGCGAGCCGTCCTGCCCCGATAGCCCGACCGCGGGCTGGCCGTGACGGTTGAGGCGCTGGACGATGTCGGAGTTGACCTTGCCGAGAAGGACCATCCGCGCGACCTCGACCGTCTCCGGGTCGGAGACGCGGAGCCCCTCGTGGAAGCGGACCTCGAGACCGAGCCGCTCCATGTACTCGGTGATCTCCGGACCGCCGCCGTGGACGATCACCGGGTTGAGGCCGACGTACTTGAGGAGGACGACGTCGGTCGCGAACCCCTCGCGCAGGGCCTCGTCGCGCATCGCCGAGCCGCCGTACTTGATCACCACCGTGCGGCCGTGGAACTCCCGGATGTAGGGGAGGGCCTCGAGCAGGGTGTCGACGTTTGTCTCGATCGGGTCGGTCATGTCGTGTACTCGGCGTTGATCCGAACGTACTCGTAGCCGAGGTCCGAGAACCAGACGTGCGCCGCGTGGTCGCCGCGTCCCAGCCGCAGGCTGACCTCGGCCTCGGTCCCCGCGCCGGCGAACTCGGAGGCGTCGATGTGGTCGAGGCCGAGCTCCTCGACCTCCTCGCCGGCGAGTGCCATTCCCGCCGCCTGCGCGACCCGGCCCCAGTTCGGGTCGTGGCCGAAGAGCGCCGTCTTGACCAGCGGCGAGTTGGCGATCGCGCGCGCCGCGCGCTCGGCCTCCTCGGGGCTCGCGGCCTCGGTGACGCGCGCGCACCCGACCCGCGTCGCCCCCTCGCCGTCGGCGACGATCTCGAGCGCGAGCTGGAGCAGCACCGCGTCGAGCAGTCCCTGCGGCAGCGGCCGGCCGGACTCGCCGCTCGCCTGCAGCAGGACCATGTCGTTGGTGCTCATCTGGCCGTCGACGGTGATCCGCTCGAACGAACGGTCGACGGCCTCGCGCAGAGCCGCTTCGGCGCCGTAGGGGCCGTCGAGGACGGCGTCGGTCTGGACGAAGCAGAGCATCGTCGCGAAGCCGGGCTGGATCATCCCGGCGCCCTTGGCCTGAGCTGAGAGCGTGACGCCGCCGCCGCTGACGGTGCACCGCTTCGGTCCGGAGTCGGTGGTCATGATCGCCTCCGCGAGCTCGGCGCCGCCGTCGGGGCGAACGGCGGCCGCGGCGCGGCGGATGCCGTCGAGGACCCTGTCCATCGGCAGCGCCTCGCCGATCTTCCCGGTCGCGCCGACCGCGACGACCGCGGGATCGAGGTCGAGCTCCTCGGCCGCGGCCCGCTGGATCGCGACCGCGTCGCGCATCCCCTGCTCCCCCGTCGCGGCGTTGGCGTTCCCGGCCTTGACGGCGGCGGCGCGGATCGAGCCGAAGTCGAGGCTCTCGCGGCAGAGCCGCACCGGCGCCGCGGCGGCTGCGTTGCGGGTCAGGAGCAGTGCCGAGCAGACCCGCTCGGACTCGGCGACGATCACGGCGGCGTCGGTGTTGCCGCTCTCCTTCAGGCCGCAGGCGACGGCGCCGGCCGCGAACCCCGGCGCGAGGCGGGCCGGGTCGAGCTCCTCGACCCCGTCGGGCGGCTCGGCCCAGCGCGAGCGGAAGAAGACACTGCCGGGGATGCTCCGCTGTGCGTCCGCTTCCCGGCTCATGTCAACCCTTCCGTCTCGTCGAGCCCCAGCATCAGGTTGAGGTTCTGGACCCCCTGGCCCGATGCGCCCTTCCAGAGGTTGTCGATCGCCGAGAAGGCGAGGACGCGGCCCCACTCCTCGACCGTGACGTAGACGTGACACTCGTTCGTGTCGCGGACGTCGCGGAGCCCGGGCGGCCTGTCGACGGCATGGACGAATGGCTCCCCCGCGTAGCGCTCGGCGTAGAGCGCCTGGACCTCCTCCTTCCCGACCGGCTCGGAAAGGGTCGCGTAGCAGCTGGTCAGCTCGCCCTGATCGAGCGGCAGCAGGTGGGGGACGAAGGTGACCGGCGCCGCGCTGCCGAGCGCCGTCAGCTCCTGTTCGATCTCGGGCCGGTGGCGATGGCCCTCGGTCTTGTAGGCGAAGGCGTTCTCGTCCATCGAGACGTAATGCATCTCGTCCCCCCCGCCCCGGCCGGCGCCCGACACGCCCTGCTTGGCGTCGATAACGACGTCGGCCAGGAGTCCGCGCTCGGCGAGCGGGGCGAGGCCGAGGACGCTCGCCGTCGGGTAGCAGCCCGGCGTCGCCACCAGCTCCGCCCGCCTGAGCTCCTCGCGGTAGAGCTCGGTGAGGCCGTAGACCGCGTTCTCGAGCAGCTCGGGGGCGCCGTGCTCCCCGTACCAGAGCTCGTAGGTCGGGAGGTCGCGGAGGCGGAAGTCGGCGGAGAGGTCGACGACCAGCGCCCCGAGCCCGCGAAGCGCAGCGACCGTCGGCGCCGAGGCGCCGTGCGGATAGGCGACGATCGCGGCGTCGATCCCCTCGAGCCGGTCGAGGTCCAGCTCGCTCAGCTCCAGCGGCACCGGGTAGCGCGGATAGAGGCGATCGAGCCGCGTGCCGGCATCGCTGCGCGAGGTGATCGTGACCAGCTCGAGGCGCGGGTGGCGCCAGACGATCTGCGCCGCAAGCGCGCCGGTGAACCCGGAGGCGCCGGCGACCAGCACCCGCGCCGCGGGGTCGCCCTCGAGCGGCTGTCCGCCGTGCTCACTCACGCAGCGTCCCCCCGATCTCGCCCAGCTTGGCGGCGATCGAGTCGCGCAGGCCCGCTACCTCCTCGTCGGTCAGAGTCCGGTCGGCGGCGCGGAACTCGAGCCGTAGCGCGAGGCTCTTGCGCCCATCGCCGAGCTGCTCGCCCTGGTAGAGGTCGAAGACCTCCGCCGATCGCAGCAGCTCGCCGCCGCCGGCGAGCACCGCGGCGCGAACCTCGGCGCCGGGGACCGAGTCCTCGACGACGACCGCGAGGTCCTGGCGGACGGCGGGATGGGTGGTCAGGTCCTCGAACTCCTCCTCCCAGGCCGGCGAAGCGGCGACGAGCGCGGCGAGCCCGACCTCGAAGGCGGCCCCGGCTGGAACGTCCCACGCCCGGCAGACGAGCGGGTGGACCTCGCCGACCCAACCGGCCGCCTCGCCCTCGACCAGGATTACGGCGGCGCGGCCGGGATGCAGGAACGGCTCCGACGCCGGCTCGAAGGAGAGCTCGACGCCGAGCCTCGCCGCCAGGCCCTCGAGCACGCCCTTGATCGCGAAGAAGTCGGCGGGGGTCCCGGTGGCCCGCCACGACCCCGGCGCGAGGTCGCCGACCGCGAGCGCGCCGACGCGGTGCGGCTCCGCGAACGGCGCCGGGCGGCGGCCGGGGAAATCGCCGGCGAGCGGGCCGTCCCCGATCCCGTCCGGCGGCAGATAGACGCGGCCGGACTCGAACAGTGCGACCCGCTCGGCGCCGCGGGCGAGATTGCCGCGGGCGACGTCGAGCAGCGATCCGAGCAGCGTCGTCCTCATCACCGATTGGTCCTCGGAGAGCGGATTCGAGATCGTCACCGCCCCCGCCCTGGGGTCGGCGGCGTCGATCCCCAGTCTCCCGGTCTCGCCGGGGTCGGTGAAGCTCCAGCCGACCACCTCGTCGAACCCGAGATCGCGCATCGCGTCCTCGGCTCGGCGCCGCAGCCGCTGTGGGCGCGTCAGCCCGCCGACCTGGCCCATCGCCGTCGGCAGCGTCGAGGGCAGGTGCTCCTCGAGCCCGTGGATCCGACCGATCTCCTCGATCAGGTCAACCTCGCGGGTGACGTCGCTGTGGCGATCCGCCGGGACCTCGACCAGGAGCTTGCCGTGGGCGGTGTGGATGTGGAAACCGAGACGCTCGAGGTACTCGATCTGTTCCGGCTCCCCGACCTTCATCCCGAGCAGTCCCTCGACCCGCTCCTCGCGCAGGCCGATGTGGTGGTGGGGTGGGATCTCGGCGGCGGCGTCGATCGTCCCCGGCACGAGCTTCGCACCGCAGAGCGCGACCATCAGCCGCGACGCGATCCGTTGGGCGCGGATGCAGAGCTCGGGATGGAGCTGCTTCTCGAATCGCGAGGAGGCCTCGGAGCGGAGCCCCAGCATCCGCGAGGTGCGGAGGATGTTGGTTCCGTTCCAGTTCGCGACCTCGAGCAGCACCCTCGTCGTCGAGTCGGAGACCTCGGAGACCTGGCCGCCCATGATGCCGGCGATCCCCGAGGGGCCGTCGCGGTCGCAGACGAGGACGGTCTCGGCGTCGAAGGTACGCTCGGCGCCGTCGAGCGTCGTCATCGTCTCCCCCTCGGCCGCGGCACGGACGGTCAGCGCCCCATCCGGCACCCGGTCGAGGTCGAAGGCGTGCAGCGGCTGCGCGGTCAGCAGCATCACGTAGTTGGTGATGTCGACGACGTTGTTGATCGGGCGCTGGCCCGCCGCCGTCAGACGCGCCTGCAGCCAGGGCGGCGAGGGGCCGACCTCGACATCGGTGAAGACGCGGGCGGTGAACCGCGGACAGAGCGCCGGCACCTCGACGGTGACCGAGGCGTACTCCTCGGCGTGGCCCTCGCCGTCGGCGTGCGCGTCCTCCTCCCAGGGCTCGGGCCCGAGCGGGGCGGCGGTGACGGCGTGGACCTCCCGCGCGACCCCGTAGACGCCGAGGCAGTCGACCCGGTTCGGGGTCACCTCGAGCTCGAGGACCCGCTCGCCGAGCGGCAGCGTCTCCTCGAGCGGGGCGCCCGGCTCCGGCCCCTCGTCGAGGATCATGATCCCGTCGGCGTCCTCGCCGAGCTCGAGCTCGGCGGCGGAGAGGATCATTCCCGATGAGGTGACGCCGCGAAGCTTGGCCTCGCCGAGCTCGACCCCGCCGGGCATCCTCGCTCCGGGCAGGGCCACGGCCACGGTCTGGCCGGCGGCGACGTTCGGCGCCCCGCAGACGATCGTCCGCGGCTCGCCCTCGCCGGTGTCCACGGTGCAGACGCTGAGGCGGTCGGCGTCGGGATGCGGCTCGCAGGCCACGACCCTGCCGATCACGAACCCGTCGCCGTTCGGCGGCCCGATCTCGACCACCCGCTCGACCTCGGTCCCGGTCATCGCCAGCCGCACGGCCAGCTCCTCGGCCCCGATCCCGGGGTCGCAGTGCTCGCGCAGCCATGAGTACGGAATCTTCATCCACACCACCTGGCTTTGCCAATGCTCCGCTCATGGAGATTCGGATTTCGACCTTCGCTTCGCATTGGCTCAGAGGAACTGCTCCAGCATCCGGACGTCGTTGTCGAAGAATCGCCGCAGGTCGGGGACGCCGTGGCGCAGCATCGCGATCCGCTCGACCCCCATCCCGAAGGCGAAGCCCTGGACCCGCTCGGGGTCGTAGCCGTTGAAGGCGACGAACTCGAGGACGTTGGGATCGACCATCCCGGCGCCGCCGACCTCGACCCAGCCGATGCCCTTGCAGAGGCCGCAGCGCTCGCCGTCGGGCAGGCGTCCCGTCCCGTCGCAGACGAAGCAGGAGACGTCGAACTCGACGCTCGGCTCGGTGAACGGGAAGTAGTGCGGCCGCATCCGCGCCCCGCGCCCGGCGCCGAAGATCGCCCGCAGCATCTCGTCCAGTGTCCCCTGGAGGTCGGCGAGCGTGATCCCCTCGCCGACCGCGAGCCCCTCGACCTGGTGGAACATCGGGCTGTGGGTCGCGTCGGAGTCGCGGCGATAGACCTTTCCCGGCATGATCAGGAAGACCGGCGGCGGCTCGGTCTCCATCGCCCGCGTCTGCACCGGCGAGGTGTGCGTCCTCAGCAGCAGGTCCGGTGTCCAGACCGGCCCGGTCGGCTCCGACTGCGGTAGCGACCGAGCATGACGTTCTGATTCCTGCGAGGGAGCGGGAGCCGAGGAGCCGACCGGAACCACATAGAAGGTGTCCTGGAGCATGCGGGCGGGGTGGCCGGGTGGATGGTTGAGCGCGGTGAAGTTGTAGTAGTCGTGCTCGACCTCCGGTCCGTCCATCACCCGGTAGCCGAGGCCGATCATCACGTCCTCGATCTGGCGCGTGGTGCGGGTGATCAGGTGCAGGTGCCCGGCCGGCGCCCCCGGCGCCCCCGGCAGGGTGACGTCGACCCGGTCCTCGGCGAGCCTGGTCTCGAGCTCGGCCGCGTCGAGCTCGGCGGCGCGGTCCTCCAGCAGCGACTCGAGCTCCTGGCGGGCCCGGTTGGCGCCGCCGCCGACGGGTCCCCGCTCCTCCTCGGGGAGGTCGGCGATCCCGCGCAGGATCGAGGTCAGCTCCGCTTTGCGCCCGAGGTAGCGCACCCGCAGCTCCTCGAGCTCCGCGGTGCCGCCCGCGGCCTCGATCGCCGCAGCCGCCTCGGCTCTTATCTCCTCGATCCGGTCAAGCATCCTCGGCGGCCTCTCCAATCGCGGGCGACGATATCCGGGAAATCACTTTTCGCGCTCGCTCGCCTGCGCTGAATCAGATCTGGACGCCGCGCTCGCCACGCGCTCAAGGGCGATGGCAGCGGCCGCAGCCACGTTCAGCGACTCCACCGCCCCGGGGCGCAGCGGGATCGTCACCCGCCGCTGGCAGCGGTCGAGCACCTCCGGGCGCAGCCCCTCGCGCTCGGCGCCGAGGCAGATCGTCGCGCAGCCCTCGAGGGCCTCGGGCGCGGAGCCGCCGCGGGCGACCATCGCCGCCCGCGGCTCGGCGGTCGCCTCGACGCCGGCCCGGGCGAGCGGCTGGGCGAAGATCGCGCCCATGCTCGCCCGGACCGCCCTCGGGCCGTGGGGATCGGCGCAGTCGGGGCCGAGAACGACGGTGCCGCCGAGCAGCGCCGCGGCGGTTCGGACGATCGCGCCGACGTTGCCGGGGTCGCCGACTGCGTCGAGGTAGACGCACGGGGCCTCGACCCCGGCGGCCCAGCGCTGCGGCCAGACCGCGATCGCCCGCGTCCCCGAGCCGAGCGCCGAGACCTCGGCGAGGAGATCGGCGCCGACCTCATCGCCGCCGAGGCCGGCGCCGGGGGCCGTCAGCAGCACGCTCGGCTCGACGCCGGCGGCACGGCCGGCATCGAGGAGGTCCTCGCCCTCGGTCACGAACAGCCCCTCGCGGTCGCGCTGGCGGCGCTCGCGCAGCTTCCTGACCAGCTTCAGCTTCTCGTTCTGGGGGCTTGTGATCATCTTGGTGTGATTTCTGTTCGGTCGAGATTTCTCCTGGAACGAAAACGGGCCGCCTGAAACCAAGCGGCCCGCCCTGGGAATCGGAGTGTGGCTGCAGCTACGCGGCCGCACCCTCCCGGGCGAGCTCGACAAATCGGCGGAACGCATCGCGGTCGTTGACCGCGATGTCGGCGAGCATCTTGCGGTTGACCTCGACGCCGGCGCCGTCGAGGCCGTGGATCAGTTCCGAGTAGGACATGCCCTCGAGCCGCGCAGCGGCGTTGATCCGGGTGATCCAGAGGCGCCGGAACTCGCGCTTGCGGTTGCGGCGATCGCGGTAGGCGTACATCCCCGAGCGCTGCACCTGCTCTTTTGCGAAACGGTAGGAGGAGTGCTTGCGGCCGTAGTAGCCCTTCGCTTCCTTCAGGACCTTGCGCCGCTTCTTGCGGGCGTGGACGGAGCGCTTGACCCGGCTCATGACATACCACCTGTTCGGCTTCGCTCGGCCGGCACGGATTCAGGTATGGATGCGGGCCTCGCTCCGCTCACTTTCCGCCTCCCAGCAGCGTCCGGACACGCTTCTGGTCGGACGGGGCGATCTCGACCGGGCGCCGCATGTGCCGCTTCCGCTTCGGCGACTTTTTCTCGAGGATGTGGCTCGAGAACGCGCGCCGGCCGCGGAGCTTGCCTTTGGCCGTCTTGCGGAAGCGCTTCTTGGCGCCCGAGTGTGTCTTCATCTTCGGCATCGGGACGAGTATTGAAGCAGACCGCCGGTACGCTGGCGCGCGATGAGCACGGAGCGGGCAAGCGTCACGGTGTGGCTGATCGCGCGGCGAGCGAAGCGCGAGGCGCCCTAATGCGATTCGTCTACGTGGTCGGCACCCGGCCGAACTTCGTCAAGACCGCGCCGGTGATCGCCGCGATGCGGGAGCGCGACCCCGACGGGCGCCACGCGATCGTCCACACCGGCCAGCACTACGACCGGATGATGTCCGCGGTCTTCCTCGAGGAGCTCGGCGTCCCCGAGCCCGACCACATGCTCGACGTCGGCTCGGGCAGCCACGCCCGCCAGACGGCGCTGGTGATGGAGCGGCTGGAGCCGGTCCTCGAGGACGAGAGCCCCGACCTCGTCTTCGTCCCCGGCGACGTCAACTCAACCCTGGCGGCGGCGCTGACCGCGACCAAGATGCTCCTCCCCGTCGCCCACATCGAGGCGGGGCTGCGCAGCTTCGACCGGACGATGCCCGAGGAGACCAACCGGATCGTCGCCGACGTCCTCTCCCGGCACCTCTTCCTCCACAGCGACGAGGCGGTCGAGAACCTGCGGGCGGAGGGGATCGCCGAGGAGCGGATGCACTTCGTCGGCAACACGATGATCGACACCCTCGCCGCCCTCGAGGAACGATTCCGGGCCGCCGGCGCCGCCGCCGGGCTCGGGGTCGAGCAGAGGGCCTTCCTGCTCGTCACCCTCCACCGCCCCGCGCTCGTCGACGGCCCGCTGCTGGCCGAGACCATGGAGCGGCTGGCGGAAGTCGCCGCCGAGCTGCCGGTCGTCTTCCCGGTCCACCCGCGGACCCGGAAGATGCTGGCGGGATGGGTGGCCGAGACGCCGGGCCTTCACCTGACCGAGCCCCTCGGCTACGTCGACTTCCTCTCGCTGCTCGCCGATGCCGGCGCCGTCCTCACCGACTCGGGCGGGATCCAGGAGGAGACGACCTACCTCGGCGTCCCCTGCTTCACCCTCCGCGACAACACCGAGCGCCCGGTCACGGTCCGCGCCGGGACCAACACCCTGCTCGGGCTCGACCCGGCCGCGATCGCCGGGATTCCGGCGGCCCTCGCCGAGCGCCCCGCCGGGCACCCCGACCCTCCCCCGCTCTGGGACGGCCACGCCGCCGAGCGGATCGCCGGCGTGGTCCTGAGCGGCGACTGAGCGTCAGTCGCCGGCCGCCTCGGCCTGCTCGGCTTTCGCCACCTCTTTGCTCGGGGCGAGCATCATGCTCATGTTCCGACCCTCCTGGAGCGGCTCGGCCTCGATCACGGCGAGGCCGTCGAGATCCTCGTAGAGGCGCTGAAGAAGCGCCCGCCCGCGCTCGGGGTGGGCCTGCTCGCGGCCGCGGAACATGATCGTGATCTTGACCTTGTTGTGCTGGCGGAGGAAGCGCTCGACGTGCCCGCGCTTGGTCTCGTAGTCGTGGTCGGCAATCTTCGGCCGGAGCTTGATCTCGCGGACGTTGACCTGCTGCTGGTGCTTGCGGGCGGCCTTCTGCTTCTGCTCCTGCTCGTATTTGTACTTCGAGTAGTCGAGGAGGCGGGTGACCGGCGGTTTCGAGTTCGGCGCGACCTCGACCAGGTCGAGGTCCGCGTCCTGGGCGCGTTTGAGGGCATCGCCGGTCTCGACGATCCCGAGCTGCTCGCCGTCGGCGCCGATCAGGCGAACTTTCGGGACCCGGATCCGCTCGTTGATCCGGGTGGTGTCGCGCTCAGGGGGGCGCCGATCGAACCTGCGAGGGACCGGCACTAGGAGGGGAGTCGGATCTTCAAGAGGACGAGTGAATCGGACCAGGCCACGGGACGCTCAGCGGCGTGAAATGTTCGGCGTGGCGTCAATCAAGTGCAGCGCAGTATAGAGACAGGGCGCGGTCGCGGCAGGATTTTCTACCCGGCGCTCTCGGCCGCGACCCGGGCGGCGAAATCGGCGACCCCCATCGCGCCGAGCTCGCCCTCTTCGTGGGAGCGGACCGCGACGGCTCCCGCCCCCTGCTCGCGGTCGCCGACGACCAGCATGTACGGGTAGCGGCCGAGCTCGGCGTCGCGGATCTTCTTGCCGACCGACTCCGAGCGCTCGTCGACCGTCACCCGCACCCCGCGCTCGCGGAGCTCGGCGGCGACCTGCCGCGCGTAGTCGAGATGACGGTCGGCGACAGGCAGGATCGCGGCCTGGACCGGAGCCAGCCAGACCGGGAAGCGGCCGGCGTGGTGCTCGATCAGGATCCCGGCGAACCGCTCCATCGAGCCGAGCAGGGCACGGTGGATCATGACCGGCCGCCGCTGATCGTCGTCGGCGTCGGTGTAGGTGAGGTCGAAGCGCTCGGGCATGAAGAAGTCGACCTGGCAGGTCCCGCACTGCCAGGAGCGGCCGAGGGCGTCGGTGACGTGAAAGTCGACCTTCGGCCCGTAGAAGGCGCCGTCGCCGGGGTTGAGCTGGTACTCGCGCCCCTGGGCCTCGAGCGCTCCGTGTAGCGCCGCTTCGGCCTGCTCCCACTCCTCGGCGCTCCCGATCGACTTCTCGGGGCGGGTCGAGAGCTCGACGCGCACGTCGTCGAAGCCGAACCGCTCATAGAGCTCGTCGATCGCCGCGCAGACGTCGGTCACCTCGTCGACGATCTGCTCCGGCGTGCAGTAGATGTGGGCGTCGTCCTGGGTGAACGCCCGGGCCCGGAGCAGGCCGTGGAGGACGCCCTCGCGCTCGGCGCGGGAGACCTTGCCGAACTCGGCCAGCCGCAGCGGCAGCTCGCGGTAGGAGTGGCGCTCGGAGCCGAAGACGAGGCAGGCGCCGGGGCAGTTCATCGGCCGGATCGCGTAGCGGCGGTCTCCGGACTCGGTGAAGAACATGTTCTCTCGGTAGTTGTCCCAGTGGCCGGAGCGGTGCCAGAGCTCGACGTCGAGGACCTCGGGGGTCTTGATCTCTTCGTAGCCGCGCTTTTTCAGCTGCTTCTGGACCTCCGCCTCGATCAGGCCGAGCAGCGTCGTCCCGTTCGGCAGCCAGAACGGCATCCCCGGCGCCTCCTCGCGCAGCATGAAGAGCCCGAGCTGGGGGCCGAGCCGGCGGTGGTCGCGGGCCTTGGCCTGCTCGATCCGCTCCAGATGCGCCTCGAGGTCCTTGGTCGAGAAGAACGCGGTGCCGTAGATCCGGGTCAGCATCTGGCGGGACTCGTCGCCGCGCCAGTAGGCGCCGGCGACCGAGTTCAGCTTGATCGCCTTGATCCGCCCGGTCGAGGGGCCGTGCGGGCCGCGGCAGAGATCCTCGAACGGCCCGTTGCGGTAGAGCGAGACGGTCTCGACGCCTTCGTCGGAGACGAGGTCTTCGATCAACTCGACCTTGTAGTCCTCGCCCTGGCCGCGGAAGGTCTCTAGCGCCTCGGCGACCGGGACGTCGCGCCGCGAGAACTCCTCGTCAGCGTCGATGTGGGCGCGCATCGCCTCCTCGATCGGCTCGAGGTCGGCGTCGGTGATCCTGACCTCCTCGGGGAACTCGAAGTCGTAGTAGAACCCGTCCTCGATCGCCGGGCCGATCGTCACCTTCGTCCCCGGGTAGAGCTCCTGGACCGCCTCCGCCATGACGTGGGCGGCGTCGTGGCGGATCAGCGCCAGCGCGTCGTCGTCGCGGTCGGTGAGGATCGCGATCTCGGCTCCCTCCGGGAGCGGCGCCGCGAGGTCGCGCAGCTCACCATCGACGGTGACCGCGAGCGCCGCCTTGGCGAGGCCGGGGCCGATCGCGGCGGCGGCGTCGGCGCCGGTCGCGCCGTCGGGCAGCTCCAGCGGGCTCCCGTCGGGCAGCTTGACCGTGATCTTCGTCGCCGGAGAGGCCATCACAAGATTCCGCGGCCCATGCTACGGGCTACCCCGAGGGCGATCCCTGGCGGGCCTGGCGGACAGCGATCAGCGGGCATTCGCTCGTCCCCGTGACCGGGCCGGTGCGGGCCCAGAGCAGGTAGGGGTCGGCCTCCTCGCGCAGGGCCATCCCGGGATACGGCGCTCGGCTGCGTTCGTCGGAGGTGATCACGAAGCGGATCCCGGGGGGGATCCTTGCCGGGGCGTGGTCTTCGTCGGCGATGCAGACCCTGCCGCCGCGTAGCTCCCAATCGATATAGCGGACCCCGTGCTGCTCGTCGAGAAGCTCGCGCGGGGCGAGGACCAGGGTCGAGTCGGCGGCGATCAGCGGCCGCAGGCCGGTCAGCGCCGGCGAGTAGGTCGAGGGCCCGACCGGGGCGTTGGCGAAGGCAAGCACCGAGCAGAAGCCGGCGATCGCCAGGTAGGCCCAGATCGGCAAGCCGGCGGGCTCCGAGCCGGCCGCTCGTAGAACGCGGTTGCCGAACCCGAATTCCCGTTCCGGCTCGGCCGCGGTCCAGGGGGCGACGATCGCGAGGGTCGCGACCGGCGCCGCGACCTCGAGCGCCTTGGCCGAGGTGTAGGGCGTGCCGCCGATCCGGGCCGCCAGGTAGAGGAGGGCGACCGCCACCGCGCCGCCGAGGATCGCGCTCTCGCGTCCGCGGACGCAGCGGGCGAGCCCGAGGACGAGGAGGACGGCGGCGAATGCGGCGCCGAGGTAATAGGCGATCGCCGGCACCGCGCCGTCGCCGGCCGCGACCCGGAAGTCCCCCGAGAACCAGATCCCGAGGGCGGTCAGCGGCGAGATCTGGCCGAAGAGGTTGCCGAGGCCCGGTCCGTTGGGGTCGAAGGTCTCGAAATTGTGGAATTCGATCATCCGGCCCAGCTCCGGCAGGGCCCCGACCGCCAGCACGACGAGGGCGAGCAGGAGCGGCCGGGCCGGCAGCTCCCGCTCGATGGCGAGCCAGGCGGCGAGCACGACCGCGAGCCAGATCAGCCCCGGAAAGCTGTAGGTGTAGACCGCGCCGATCGCGATCACGGCGGCCGGGACGAACCGCAGCTCGAGGTCGCGCCAGAGCGGGTTCCGGGTCGTCTCGCGCAGCGTGAGCAGGAAGGCGAGCACCCAGAGCGCCTGCATCGTCTCCTTGAAGGCGCCCTGAGCGAAGTAGGAGGCGACCAGGTACGGCAGGCCGACGACGAGCGCCGCCGCCGCCCGCCGCAGCGGCGAGCGGTCGGGGAAGGCGGCGAGTGCGGTCAGCGGGGCCAGCACGGCGACGGCGACGGTCAGGCCGGTGAAGCCATGCACGAGGGAGACGCCGAGCCCCTTTTCGAGCGAGACGACGATCGCGTGCGGCCCCAGTGGGTAGCCCTGGCGCAGGAGTTCGGAGCTGAACCCGTCCGAGAGCCGCGACGCCGCCAGCAAATGCTGGGACATGTCGGGATTGAATCCGGTGCCGAGAATGCCGAAGTGGTTCTCGGCGATGAACGGCAGCGCCGTCGCCGCGAGGGCGCCGATCGCGACGACGCCGCCGAGCCGAACGGCGGTGCCGCCGTCGCGGACCCACTGCCAGAGGAAGGCGCCCGAAGCGAGGGTCGCGAGGGCGACGAGGACGGCGCCGATGACCCCGTCGCCGGGCAGGCGCACGGTGCCCCAGCAGATCGCGGAGACAGCGGCGAGCCCGACCGCAGGCGCGATCCAGGACCAGCGCGCCACTCCGCAGAGCCCCAGCACCGCCTGGCCGATCACCAGCGAGGAGACGCAGACGGCGACCACGGCTACGTAGGTTCCGATCACCAGCCGGCGAGCTTAGACCCTGCTCTTAGACTCCGGCGATGGCGTTCGTCCCCCCGGCCCGTCACCTCCTTCGAGCCAAGGACCTCGCCGACGCCCGCTATTTCGAGTCGCTCGACGTCGACGACATGGCGGGGGCCGCGGGGCTCTCCCGGGCCCACTTCAGCCGCGAATTCCGCCGCACCTTCGGCGAGCCGCCGCACTCCTACCTGCTCCGGCGTCGCCTCGAGCGGGCCGCCGACCTGCTTCGCACGACCGATCGCTCCGTCGCCGACGTCTGCTTCTCGGTCGGCCTGCAGAGCGTCGGCTCGTTCACGACCAGCTTCAAGCGGACCTTCGGGCGAACGCCGACCGAGTACCGGGCGGCCTATCCACCGGCCTCCCTCCAGGCCCGGGTTCCGGCCTGCTTCATGCGCCTCTACGCCCCCCCGAAGACCGCACGTTTCGAGAAGACAGACCCTCCACCCGGACCTAGCATCGCCGACGACCCTTGAATCGAGCTGAGGAGGACAGGAAATGATCAAGATCTCGAACGCGCAGCTGTGGGTCCACGACCAGGACGAGGCGCTCGCCTTCTACACCGAGAAGCTCGGGATGGAGGTCAGGGCCGACGTGACCCTGCCGGAGATGGACGACTTTCGCTGGCTGACGGTCTCGCCGCCCGACCAGGAGGACGTGACGATCGTCCTGATGGCGATCCCGGGACCGCCCGTGATGGACGCCGAGACCCGAGCGGAGGTCAGGGCGCTGATGGCGAAGGGGTTCGCCGGCACGGTTTTCCTCACCACCGACGACTGCCAGGCTTCCTACGAGGAGCTGAAGTCGCGCGGCGTCGAGTTCGTCGAAACCCCGGAAGAGCGTCCCTATGGGATCGATTCCGCGTTCCGCGATCCGTCGGGGAACAACTTCAGGCTGACCCAGGTCAAACTGCCGGCCACCGCCTGACCCGAATTTGCCGTCCTAGGCGTCTGGGAGCCTCCGTGGCGTTCGTCAAAGAGCGTCACGGAGGCTTCCCTTGAGAGATCGAATCCCCGCCTGACCTACGCGAACGTGATTGCCACGCTCGCACTCTTCGTCGCCCTCGGCGGCGGCGCGATCGCGGCTTCCACCCTCGGCAAGAACACGGTGGGGCCGAAGCAGTTGAAGAAGAACGCCGTGACGACGGCCAAAATCAAGAAGCAGGCGGTGACCGGGGCCAAAGTGAAGAAGGGGACGCTGACGGGCACCCAGATCAACGCCTCGACGCTCGGGACCGTCCCGGTCGCGAACCTCGCCAACTCGCTCGCCCCCCCGGAAGCGGTGCATTTTGGTGGGCGGGGCCGGCGAGCCCGGCTTCATGAGCGGATGGACGAACTCTCCGCCGAGTCCGGCCGGCTTCAACTCGGTCGGCTTCTACAAGGACCGCGAGGGAATCGTCCACCTCCAGGGCCTGGCGATTGGTGGAGAAGTCGGCAAACCGGTGTTCGTGCTGCCCCCCGGTTTCCGCCCGGGCGCCGCCAAGGTGGTGGCCGCCTCGGCGGTCTGCGGATGCTCCGGTGGCAACTCGACCTGGCCGCTGTTCATCCTCGGCTCGAGCGTTCCGGCGGTGGAAGGCGCCGTGTTCATACCCACGGCCAGTACGGTGGGCCTCGACGGGGTCACCTTCCGCGCCGAATCCTGAGTGAGAAGACCGTCCGCCGGGGCCCCTCGGGGCCCCGGCTTATGGGCGCAACTGGGCTCGAACCAGTGACCTCCAGCTTGTCGAGCTGGCGCTCTCCCAACTGAGCTATGCGCCCGGGGACCTGAATCTAGCAGCGGGCGCCCGGCGCCGAATCCCGGCCAATTCCTCGCTTTTCGTGATCGAGAGACACTCTGTTTTGGGGATTGAGGGCACCTCTGCAAGTGCCGATGCAAAGGGTGAAACTTCTCGGCGGACGGCGTGTTTCTTTATCTACAGTCGCCGACCGCGACGAAGAGTTTCAAACTTGAGGACCGACGAGCCAGCGATTTCTTGATCAGCTTGGTGGTACGTCCTTCGGAACCAAAGGGCCCCATATGGGGCCCTTTTCCGTTCCGCCGCTCAGTGTGCCGGGATCAGCATCACCGAGCAGCCGGCCTGGTGGACGACCCGCTCGCTGACGCTGCCGAGTGACTTGATCCCGGTCAGCCCGCGCCGGCCGCAGACGATCAGCGACGCGCCCCGCTCCCTGGCGGCCTCGACGATCTTCTCGGTGGGGTGTCCCTCCTCCTTCAGCAGCTCGGGCTCCCCTCCGACCGCGGCGGCAATCTCGGCGGCCTGCTCGGCGACGACCTCATCGGCGCCGGGATGCTTGCCGTCGTCGACGTGGATCAGCTCGACCGTCGCGCCCGCCGCCCCGAGGTCGCCGGCGACACGTGCCGGAGGCCAGGAGCCGTCCGAGCCGTCGCTGGCAACCAGGACCTTCTGCGGCTTCCCGTTCATGCTCGGCTGCTCGCGGGCGATCAACAGTGGGTGGTGCGTCCCGTGCGTCATCTCGCCGGCGGTGCTCCCGAGCAGGATGCCGGCGACCCGCGAGCGGCCGTGGGTCCCGATCACCAGCAGGTCGTGATTCTCGGCCTCGCCGAGCAGGACCTTCGACGCGTAGCGCCCTTCCTGCATTTCCGTCTCGGCCGAGATCCCGGCCACCTCGGCGATCGCGACCGCCTCCTCGAGCGCCTCCTGCAGCTTCTCCTTGGTGTGGTCCGGGCCCAGTTCGAAGCTGGTGTAGATGGCGATGAAGCGGAGGCTCGTCTCCGGCGTCGACAACTCGACCGCCTGGCGGGCCGCCTCGGTGCTGGCGGGGTTGCCTTCAACCCCGCAGAGGATCCTTGTGAATTCCGTGGACGTCTTGATCTCCCCCTGTCGAAGTGGGCGCAGCCTAAACGACGGCAGCCTAGAGGTTGCGAACGCGGCGGCCGATCTCCTCGTCCTGCGGATAGCCCGCGGCGTCCCAGAAGCCGCCGGCGACCTCGTCGTCGAAGGCGACGAGCGCGGTGACGCGGCGGGCGCCGCGGCTCCGCAGGTGGTCCTCGCCGGCCCGCGTCAGCTCGCTGCCGATGCCGGCGCGGCGGCAATCCTCCCTGATCGCGAGCCGGTAGAGGTTCCCCCTCCACCCGTCCCAGGCCGCGATCAGGGCACCGACGATCGCACCGTCGCGCTCTGCGACGAGAAGCGCCGCCGGGGAATCGACGACCAGGGGCTCCAGATCCTCGACGCGATCGGGTCTGCTCGCGTGGCCGCTCCGCGCCTCGTCCCAGAGCGCCAGAACCGCGGGCACGTCCCGCACCCCGGCCCGGCGAATGGTCACCTCGGCGGCGCTCAAGCGCCGAGCATAGTCACGTCGCTGCCGCTCGCGTCCCCCGCCGGAACAGGCGGCGCGGTCGCCGGTGCTGCCAGGTTCGTCGGGCCTCCTTGCGAAGCTCGAACCCAATCTCCCGGGTGACGGCGGGGATCCGCCGCGGCTGGTCGCGGACGATGCCGCCGATCGCCCGGCCGACGCGCCTCAACGTGAACAGCTCCGCTGGGAGGAGCTCATGGTTCAGGAGCCGCAGGAGCTGTTCTCCCCCGTTCTTTTCCGCAGCCAGCCGGCGCAGCAGCTCCTGACTCAGCAGACCCGACTCATCGGAGCCGATGTCGGTCGCGAACCCGTACATCTCGTGGGCGTCGCCGTCTCGCCACCGCCACCAGCGCCGGAGCGCCCGGTCGAGCAGCGCCGGGTCACCCGGGCTCGCGGCGATGGCAGCGGCGAGTCGCTCGGCCTGGCGGAGCGCGTCGGACATCCCCTGGGCAGGGGTGGGGTCCTTGAAGTGCCCGGCGTCGCCGAGGAGGACCCAGCCGGGCCCGGTCGCCTCGCGCATGAAGCCGTTCCAGTCGGCCAGCACCCGAATCGGGCCGACGCGCCGCGCGCCCCCCACGAGCATGGCTAGCTCCGGCCAGGCTTCGATCCCGGCATCGAACCCTCCCTCGCGGTCGGCCACGAAGACGTCCCTCGCGGCCATCGGCGGGCAGACCCCGGCCAGAAACAGGCCGGAGTCGGTCGGGCAGGAGAGGTATGCGGTTTCACCGACCTTCCCCAGCCGCAACCGCCCCTCGTCTTCGGCCACCCCCTCGAAGTAGGCCCACGAGAAGAGGCGACCGCCCGGTTCGATCCGATATTCGCGGGAGCCGGCGAGCCGCGCCACCGTCGATGCGCGGCCGTCGGCGCCGACCACGAGCCGAGCGCGGAATGCCCCCTCCCGGGTCCTCACACCCGCGACCCGGCGCCCCTCCCAGAGCAGCTCCGTGACACCGGCGCCGGTGTGCACCTCGGCCCCGGCCGCCGCCGCTGCCTCGACCAGAAGGTGATCCGACCTGACCCGTCGCAGGCAGATGCTCGGGGCGCCGAAATCCTCCTCCTCCACATCTGCCTCGATCCGCACGCCGTCGCTCACGAGCGTGAACCGGTGGATCCTGGCCGCGCCGGCGGCGAGCATCCGGTCGAGCAGGCCGAGCCGCTCCAGCACCTGCACCCCGCACGGCTGGATCAGGTGGGTCGAGAGTGAGTCGCTCGGAAAGCTCGCGCGGTCGAGAAGGCAGACGTGGAGCCCGCGTCGGGCGAGCATCGTCGCCAGCGGCGAGCCGGCGCAGCGCGCGCCCACGACGATGACGTCGAACCGTTGCGGATCCCCGTCCATCGGCCGGCACCATGGCAGCGCCGGAGGGACCTGTCGATTACCTCCGGGGTAGTCGCCGCAGAGCCTCGGCGGTCGCGGCGTCGGCCGGGAAGGTCAGCTCGATCGAGAGCTCAGAGGTCGTCACCTCGACCGCGGTCCCGAATGTCGCGACCGTCGCGAACAATCGAAGCTCGTCTCCGTCGGGGGCCCGCATCCGAAACAGCGGGGTGAGGATCTCGCCGGCGGCGGGGATCGAGGCCGGGTCGTGCTCCTGCTCGTGGCGCGCGTGGGCCGTCACCTCGGCGAGCAGCGCGTCAAGCTCGGCGTCGCCGCTCAGCGCGGCCTGGCGCTGGAGGCGACCGATGAAGTACGCCTGGACGTCGCCCGGGTTCAGGACCTGCCGCATCAAGCCGTCCGGATGCAGCCCGATCCGCATCGCGTTCATCGGCGGCTCCAGCAACGCCGGATCGACGTTCGCGGCGAGCGCCGCCATCGCGCCGTTGGCCGCGACGATGTTCCAGTGGCGGTCGACGACGACCGCCGGTGACGGTTCCTGCCCGGAGAGGATCAGATCGAGCGCCTCGCGCACCGTGGCGAGCTCCGGATCGCCGATCGGGCGCTCGGGGAAGACCGGCGCGTAGCCGGCGGCGAGCAGGAGCTCGTTGCGGGCGCGGATCGGCATCCCCAGGCGCTCGGCGAGGAGCAGCACCATCTCGGTGCTCGGCCGGGAGCGCCCGGTCTCGATGAAGCTCAGGTGCCGGGTCGAGACCCCGGCCTCGAGTGCGAGGTCCATCTGGGTCTGGCGCCGCATCTCCCGCCAGCGGCGCAGCAGCGCCCCGAACCGGGGCTGGGGGTTGCCGATCATCGGCGGCCGACGATACCCGCAGCCGGTGCACGGTCAATTACCTCGCGGATAAGGGGAGAGCGAAATCAGCTCGAGAGGCGGGTCGCGTAGATGCAGCGGCGCTCAGCTCGGCAGCGGCGCACCCAGCAGCCCGATGGCGGCCCCCGCCGAGGCGGCGACGAGCAGGGTCGAAACGACTCCCCGGCGCAGCGCGAGGAGCGCCACTGCGGCAACTGCGAGGATCGCGAACTGCCAGGCCTCCGAGAGCGCGCCCGCCAGCGGGATCGCGGCGCCGAATATGGCGCCGATCGCCGCCGGGCCGGCGCCGTCGAGGAAGGCGCGGGCGGTGGCATTGCCGCGCAGCCGCTCGAAGCGACCTCCACCGAGGAGGATGAATGAGAATGAGGGCAGAAAGGCGACGAATGCCGCGAGCAGGCCGCCGCCGATTCCGTGTCCCGCGTAGCCGACCGCGGCGACGGTGGCGACCACCGGCCCGGGCGTGACCTGACCGAGGGCGACCGCGTTGAGGAATTCGGCGCTGCTCATCCAGTGGTAGACGTGGACGGCGTCCCCCTGCATCAGCGGGATGATCACGAAGCCGCCGCCGAACGAGAGGGCGCCGACCTTGAACGCCGTCCAGGCGAGCGCGCCGAGACCGCCGGTTGGGGCGACCGCGAGGGGGACCAATGCCGGCCAGGCCTGAAGCTGGAGGGTCGTTGGCCGCCACCGTCGCAGCCCGAGCTCGAGTGCCCCGCATCCGAGCAGCACCAGCACCAGGTAGGGACCGACCAGCGCCGCGGCGACGCCGCCGAGCGCCAGGTAGAGGAACCAGAGCCTCTCCTCGCGCCCGTCCTCGCGGGCGCGGGCGAAGCTGGGCCTGACGAGGTCGATCGCCGCCCGCACGGCGACCGCGGCGACGACGGCTCCCGCGCCCGCCCCGGCGCCGCGAATCCACAGCGGCGGCGCCTCGGCGAGGAAGACAACCGACAGGGCAAGGATCAGGACGACCGCCGGAACGACGAAGCCGAGGCCACCGACGATCGCGCCGGGCCAGCCGCCGACGCGATACGCGCAGAAGATCGCCAGCTGGGTCGACGCCGGCCCGGGCAGGAGCGAACAGGCCGCGTTGGCGTCCTCGAAGGAGCGCGCGTCCATCCAACCCTCGCGGTGGACGACCAGCCGCCGCAGCAGCGCGATGTGGGCGGGCGGACCGCCGAACCCGGTCAGGCCGATCCGCGTCCACTCGCGCGCGACCGTCGCCAGACTCGCCGAGCCCTCCTTGCCGCCGTCGGCGTTATACACCGGGCAATCGAATCAGGCGCGCTCGGCGTCCAGCTCCTCGACCAGCTTCTCGACCCGCGCATCGATGTCGTCGCGGGTGTCGCGCACCGCCCCGACCGGCCGGCCCTTGGGATCGGGAAGGTCCCAATCGATGTAGCGGGTGCCGGGGATGTAGGGGCACTCGTCGCCGCAGCCCATCGTCACGACGACGTCCGCCCATTCCGCATCCTCGTCGTTCAGGGCGCGGGGAGTGCGGCCGGCCAGCTCGATCCCCAACTCGCCCATGACCTCGACCACCTCCGGCTGCACGTGGTCGGCGGGCCTGGTCCCGGCCGAGCGAGCCTGATGGCGCCCGTCGGCGGCCCGAGCAAACAGCGCCTCGCTCATCTGGGAGCGCCCCGCGTTGTGGAGGCAGACGAACAGAACGTGGCTCATCGACCGACCTCCGGCCCGGGCCGCACGCCTCGAACGATCCGGCGAAGGAGATTGGCGCTCTCGCTCAACGGCGGCCTCAGGGATTCGACGTGGCCCCAGTCGGTTGAGCACGAGGCGCGGTCCCGACCTCCGAGTCGGCACCGCCGAGAGTCGACGCGGCGCCGGCGAGGCCCGCGATCGCGATCGCGAGGTACCAGAGCAGCGCTATCACGAACGGAAAGAAGAAGACCCCGACCAGGGCGCCCAGCGCTCCGAGCCAGGCCGTGTAGCCGAGCCAGGCCGGGGCTCGGCGCTCCCGCAGGGAGAGAAAGGCGACGAGGCCGATCAGGGCGGCGCTGACCAGACCGAAGACGACGAAGATCAGCGGGAAGAACATGTCCGCCACCAGGCGGAGGGCGTCTCCGTTGACCGGCAGCGCTTCGTTGCCGAAGGCGATCCCACCCGCCACCTCGACGCCGCCGGTCATCGCGGCCACTGCGATCGCGCCGGCGCCGAGCACGCCCAGGGCCGACATGATCCGGCCGGTTCCGGAATCGGGCGCAAACCATTCGCGAAGCCCGGTCGAGAACCAGACGAACGCGATCGCGGCGACGATGAGCAGGTACGCGCCGATGATCAGGCCGGTGCGGTGGCTGCTGCTCGAGAGGTATTCGATCCACTTGTTCGCCGCCTGCGCCGGCGTGTCCGACGACTTGGTTTCCGGGCTGTTGCCGAAGGTGAACATCACCCCGGCGACGAGCAGAACGACGAAGGCGACCCCGGCCCCCATCGACTTGCGCAACTGGCTTTCGCTCACTGGTTTCCTCCCTACTCGACCCCGATCGGGGAGCTTCGTATCTGTGCAACGTCCCCGGGTGCGCATCAGAGCGCGTCCCCTCGACCCCCTAACCGCCGATATTAGGAGCCCCCGCGGCGGCAGGGGTGCCGCATCAGGGGCCGATCCGCTCTGCCAGCTCGACGATGATCCCCTCGGGGCCGCGGACGTAGCAGAGCCGGTAGATGTCCTCGTAGCGCACGAGCTCGCCGACGAGCTCGGCGCCGCGCGCTCGCAGGCCGGCGACGGCGGCGTCGATGTCATCGACGGCGAACGTGAGATGGCGGATGCCCGGTGTGTTCGCCGGCGCCCGCGGATCGCCGTTCGGGGTCGGCGGCGCATGGAATTTCGCCAGCTCGACCCGCCCGTGTCCGTCCGGGGTCTGCAGCATCGCGATCTCCGCCCGGACGCCTTCGAGCCCGACGACGCGGTCCACCCAGCGGCCATCGACCTGCGCCTCGCCCTGCGGCTCGAGTCCGAGGGCGACGAAGAACTCGGTTGCCGCCGCGAGATCGTCGACGACGATGCCGACGTGATCCATCCGTTCGATCGTCACCCGCTCGATGGTAGGGAAGCCCCCCGTCACTCGTTCAGCAGCTTCGGGAGATCGTGGACGATCTGGCTCGGCTTGAAGTTCGAGGGGTAGATCGTGGTCAGGAGCCCGTCGGCGGAGACGCCGTAGACGAGCGCGGAGTGGGCGACGAGTTCGGGGTTCACGGAATCCGGTTCGGAGCCGACGTTCCACGCTTCCCAGACCGGTGCCAGTTCATGGGTGTCGCCGATCAGGTACTTCATCCGCCCGGTCATGCCGTGGTCGTTGACGAAGGCGGCGACCGCTTCGCGGCTGTCGCCGTGGGGGTCGACCGAGACCGCCACGATCTGCACCTGCCGCCTGCGCTGCGGGCCCAGCCGAGCGAGGGTGTTGTGCAGTTCGGCCGTGATCAGCGGGCAGACGTCCGGGCAGTGGGTGTAGAGGAAGGTGACGAGGACCACCTTCCCCCGGTAGGCGGCAAGGCTGACCGGTTCACCGAGGTAATTGCGGAGGCCGCCGAACGATGGCGCCGGCTTCCGCGGCGAGAGGGCGAGGCCGTCGAGGTCCGAGCCCGAGTGGCTGCTGACGTCGCCGGGCAGCGATTCCGATGAGTGATGAGTGGCGATCAGGACGGTCGCCACCCCGACCACGGCGACGATCGCGATCGCCGGGAACGGGATCGGGAGCCGGATTCCCCGTGTCCGATCCGGTGGCCGTGCGCTGTCAGTCATTCTCGATGTCGTGTCCCCGCGGCCTGGCTACTCCGCTTCCTGGATCGCCACTTCGAGTTCTTCCGCGGATTCGGGCGTGCCGAGCGATTCGCTGCCACCCGGGCCTTCGACGAAGAATGACGGAGTGCCTTCGAAGCCGTGCGCTTCCGCTTCGTGCGTGGTGCGTTCGACCTCGCCGAGCAGGCGCTGGCTCTTGCGTTCCCTGTTCCAGCGCTTCAGGTCGGGGACCTTGGCGCCCTTGGCGATCGAGGTGAGGAAGGAGTCGGTCACGTAGCCGGACCGCTCCTCGCCCTGGTTGCGGTAGAAGATGTCGATGAAGTTCCAGCCGCGGCCCTGTTCGCCGGCCGCCAGCGCCGCCGCCCCGGCGGGGATCGACTGCTCGCTGATGATCGTGAAATTGCGGAAGTCGATCTTCGCTTCACCGCGACTCACCGAGCCGGCGATCACCGACGGCAGAACTTCTTCGGAGAAGGCCTTGCAGATCGGACACTGCAGGTCGCCGAACTCGATCAGCCTGACCTTTGCCGAGGGATCTCCGAGAACCGTGCCGTGCTGGGGGATGCCGGCGAGCTGTTCTTCGACGAGGCCGACGTCCTCGAGGTTCGTGTCGCCCCCGCTGCCGCTTCCGCCCTGGCTGACGGCGACGACGAAGATGACGACCACGACGATGCCGACGAAGGCCGCGGCGCTCAACAGCTGAATCCGCCGCCGCCGGCGCTCGTCCTCCTTTGCCTGCGCCTGGGCACGGATCCGCTCCTGCCGGCGCCGCTCTCGCTCCTGCTTTCCGCTCATTGCTCCTCCTCTTCGAGTTCTTGGCTGTTGGCCGAAGCCGGCAACCGGGCCGGCCGGCCCAGGTAGGCGAACGCCCGCGTCGCGTTGACCGCGAAGACGGCGGTCATCAGGACCGCGCTGCTCACGCACCACTGACAGATCGCTTCGATCACGAACAGCTCCAGGTAGGTCAGGTAGGCGCTGAAGCCGAAGCCGGCCAGCGATACCGCGAGGCCGGCGAAGCGCCCACGGTCGCCGGGGGTCAGAGCGGCTGCGATCAGCAGCACGTAGCCGACGATGCCGAAGACGGCGACGTTGACGCCTGCGAGGTGCGAGTAGGAGCTGGCCGCGACCGTCTCGCAGCCGCCGCCGCCCGCGAGGCAGACCGGTGCACCCCCGCTCGAGTCGGCGATCGCGATGTAGGTCGCGACGCCGACGCCGAGCAGGGCGAGCACCGCCGCGGCCCACCTCAGCGTGTCCTCGCGCGGAATCCTCACTGTCGATCTATCTCCTTCAATGCGGTCGTCGGTCTCAAAAGTCGTCGTGCCGGCCAGGGCCGGCATCGTCTCCGGTCGGAGACTCAGAGGGCGAGAGCGGCGGGAGGACCGCGCAGCGGCCGGCAGCCGGCGAGGAAGGCCAGGCGCCGGCGGGCGGGCGACTCGGCAAGGCGACGGGCGGCCGGAACGCGCGCCGGGCGCCGCCTCTGCTTCGTCCTCCGGTCGGCAAACCGGAGGATCAGATGCTCGCCGGGATAGCGGTCGCAGGCGAGTGCGACCACGAGGAGAATCGGCGGCAGCACGCCGAGGAGCTCAACCGGGCCGCCGCCGGCCACCGCGCAGGTGCAGAGCAGGACGCTCGCGAGCGCGGCCAGCAGCGGCATCGGGTTTCTCCTCAGCGATCGCGACATCTTTTCCTCTAGGAACTCCGCCGGGTGCGGATCAGAGCGGCGGCGCCGAGGATCAGGCCGAGCCCGCCGATCACCAGGGCCGAGATGCCGAGGCCCTTGCTGGCGTTGTCGCTCGAGCTCGATTCGGAGCTCGATTCGCTCGATTCCGCCGGCGCTTCGGAGGGGCTCGGCGGCGCCGTCTCGGAGCCGGCGACGTCCTGCAGCACCCCGCCTTCGGCGGTGACGTCGATCTGCGGTGCCGGTTCGTCCGATTCGGGCGGGCCGATCCAGCGCACGACTTCGCCGTTGTCGTAGTACTGGAGCACCTTGAACGTCAGCACTTCGCCTTCCTTCCCCGGAATCTCGGTCGAGATCGGGAAATTGAGGAATTGCTCGGGCGGGATCTTCCCTTCGCTCCCGTGACCGCTCCAGATGATCTCCTTGACCTGTTCGGTCACTTCCCCGTCGTCGGTCTGCACCGGCTTCGCCAGCTTCGTCGTCTTCACATCGGCGCTCCAACCGGGCATGTATTCGGTCGAGACGTCGAGGAAGCCGGGCGGGAACTGGACGGCCAATTTGACCGTGTTGGCGTTGTCGGTCTCGTTCGGGACCCTGATGTCCAGGGTCGCGAATGAGCCGACCGGCACCTCGTTGGGATGCAGGCTGACATGAGCCTGCGCCGCCGCCGGCGCGAGCAGAGCGCCGGCAAGCGCTATCGGTAATGCGATGCGTCGCATCGTCGTGTTCCTTTCTCGGGCGCGATCAGTGGATCGGCACCTCGATCGTTTCGGTGTACTCGTTGAAGGCGGAGACGCGGACGCCGAGTTGAATGCGCCATTCGCCGGAGGAGTTGAGGAAGGCGCCCGGGATCGTGTAGTGGCCGGGGCCGGAGAGCTGCGGTTCGAGCGGCAGCGAGATGCTCTTGTCCGGCAGCGAGGCCGTCGCCCTGAGTTCCTTGACCTTCGAGAACGGCGCTCCCGTTTTCGCGTCGAAGAGGTAGAGGTGGATCTCGTTCGCCCCGACCTGCGCCGGTTCGACCGTCATCTCGAGCTCGATCGGGCCGAACTGCGATTCGGCCGAGAACGGGCCCGATTGCGCGGTGGCCGGCGGCGCGTAGCTGGCGAGAGCCGCGGTGACGCCGAGGACGACGGCGAGCAGAGCCACCTCGGCGCGAAGGGCGCGCCGCAGGACGAGGCCGGCCCGCCCCGGTGATTCGCCGCCGGCCGCGATCTTCCGGAGGCGCGGCACCGAGCGGCGCCGGTTGTAGGCGCCGATCCCGATCAGGACCAGCAGCAGCAGGAACTTGATCAGCACGGCGCGGCCGTAGCCGGTTTCGGTGAGGGCGTCGAGGTGGCGGACGTAGACGTAGGCCTGGATCAGCCCGGTGACGAGAATCGCGCCGACCGAGATCAGAGCGACCTGCGAGAAGCGCGAGAGGTCGGAGGCGAGCAGCCGCCCGCGATCGGCGGGCTCGAGCTCGCGGGTGGCGCGGGGCAGGACGAAGAGCAGCGTCGCCAGGCCGCCGAGCCAGACCGCCATCGCGCCGACGTGGATGACGTTGACCGGGAAGTTGAGCGCGATCGGCGACTGCGTGCTGCCGTGCCCGGAGAGGGCGGGGACGAGGACGACGAAGACGAGCGGGGCGGCGAGGAGGACGAGCAGGAGCGGATTGGGACGCCGCTCCGCCGGGCGCCGCAGGCCGACCGCGACGAACAGGCCGAAGGCGAGCCAGGCGAGGACGGCGATTCCCCAGACCGTCCCGAACTTTGTTTCCAAAGTCTCGTGGACGATCGTCCACTTCAGCGCCGAGAAGCCGGAGACCCCTGCCGCCTCGGCTCCCTCCATCACGACGCCGGCGGCGGCGCTGACCGCGCCGAGCGCGGCGGCGAGGATCAGGGTCGCCCGCAATCGCGAGCCGAACCTCCGTGCCGCCCGCGACCAGCTCCCGTCGGCGCCGCCGAGCGCTGCGAGGCCGGGAAGCCAGACCAGCAGGAGGAAGGCGAGGCCACCGACCGCGAGCGCCGTCGCCGCATACTGAAGGCCGCGGGCGAGGCCGAAGACGGTCTCCGTCACCTTGCCGCTGCCGGAGCCGGCGGTCAGTTCGGCCACCGTCTGGCTCGGTGCCTTTCCCGGCTTTCCGATCGAGAAGACGAAGCCACTGGAGACGATGTGGCCGTCGGCGGAGATCACCCGGTAGGTGGCCGTGTAGCTGCCGTCGGGCAGGCCGGGCTTGAGGTGCACGCCGAGGCGCGGGCCTTCGCCGTTGGGGTGGAAGGCGTCCCCTTCGTCGACGCGCCCGCCTTCGGCGTCGTAGACGCGCACCGCGCCGAAGTTGCCCTCGACCGGCTCGTCGAAGCGGAATATCACCGCCGGTGGCTCATGTTTGACGACGGCGCCGCGCTCGGGGACGGTGCCCTCGAGCTGCGCGTGGGCGAGCGCGTTCGCCGGCGCCGCGAGCGAAACCAGCAGGGCCCCGGCCAGGATCAACCGGGCGGCCGGCTTCATCTACCAGGCCTCCGCGTCAGGCTCGATCTCGGAATCGTCGCCTCCCCGGCCCTGGCGCCGACGCAGGTAGAGCACCAGGCCGCCGCCTCCGAAGAGGATCACGGCGCCGACGATGACGAACGGGAGCTTCGACGGACTGGGGCTGCCGACCCAGTACAGCGTCCCGTCGATCGCACCCCTGCGGCCGTCGATCCTGAGCGGGATTTCGTAGTCGAAGACCTTGGTTTTCCGGCTCTTGTCGGTGACCTGTTTCGGCACCGCCGGCGAGGCGTAGTGCATGCGGTGGTCGTGCCAGATGAAGGTGCCACCGTGACCGACCGTCTTCCACACGGGCGCCGCCTTGGCGTTGGCGCTGGGCGGCACCTCATCGGTCGTCGGGTAGAGCGTGTTGTTGAGGTAGTAGGCCGGCGATCGTTCGTTCACCTGAACCGTGCCGTCATTGAGCACACGGGCATACGGCTCTTCTTCGTAGCCGTAGATGACGACTTCGTGACCGTCCTGAACCTGCAGTTCGAAGTAGGAGTCGTAGGAGAGGACTTCGAGATGGACGCCGGGGACGTGCGGCGTCACCCGATCGATCACCGATCGGTAGTTGGGGTTACCGCCATGAGCCATGGCGGAGCCGGCCGGTATGCAGACGAGCCACGTGGTGATGGCGGCGAGCGCCGCCCAGTGCTTTCGCACGTGCCATTCCTTTCGGTCGCTGCGAACGCGACCGAGGGGGGTCCTGGCCGCGAGCGCTAGTTCTGGGCGAGCAGAACGACCGGCGGCGGGCGCTTGGCGAGCGAGAAACCGAGCAGAAGGCTTCCGACCGGACGCCATGTCCGCGGCGCGCGGGGCTCCTGTGGCGAGGGGAGCGGTGGGCGGGACGGCGTCGGCGCCCGCCTCGCATGGAACCGGGCGATCAGTTCCTCGCCGGGGTAGCGGCCCCAGAGAATCGGGATCGCGATCAGAAGCGAGGGCGCAAGGAAGAGCAGCGCATCGGTCGAGCCGGTGACGGCGAGGGCGCCAACCCAACAGAGGGTGATCGCCAGCGCGCGTCTCTCAGTGAACGGACTCGCCAACCGCATCGCGCGGGCAATCGTAGTCCAAGCTCGCTCGAACGGCTCGATACCTCAATACCCGAACGGATGCCGCGCCACATAGCCCGCGACCGGAACCATGTCTTCGTGCCAGCGCGGCCCCGTCCCGGTGGCGTCCCCCACGGTGTCCCAGCGCAGACCGTCGATCACGGCGAAGACGTGGCGCGCGTTCGCGTAGATCGTTATCCAGCGGCCTCTGCCCGCTTCCCCCCACCCCGCGAGTTCGCCTGAGGTCATCGGCGCTTCGACCAGATCCGCTCCGTGGAGGGCGTAGCTCACCGACCCTGAACAGTCGTAGCCCCGGTCCCACCAACGCGTGTGGCCGCCGCCCCAGACGTATGGCGTGGTGCGGATCCGATTGGCGGCGCGGATCACCCGTCTGACCAGCGGCGGGGAGCCCGCGGGCGGCACTGCTCTGCCGGCGAGAAGACGTGCTTTTCTCAGCGGCGGACAGGTTCCGTTCGCGACGCCGCCGGCTTCGGGTGAGCATGCGATCGTCGGCGAGGGAGTCGCAGGGGCGCCTTCCTCGGTCGGCGCGATCGCGATCCCCCCGGGAGCGGCCTCCGCCGCGGACGGATAGAGCACCGTCGCGATCGCGGCCGCGATCGCGAGGCGAAGGATGGGCGCCGCCCTCTCATTTGGAATGCGCACGGTGGCTCCTCTGTGCTGTGGCCTTCGGGCCTGAAGGCACACTTCCTCCAGCTGACCAACCCTTCTTCGGAACCTGCGCCCGGGGCTTGAGAAATGAGCGCTACATTCCAGCCATGTGCGTCCAGTGCATGGCGACCGCGATGACCAGCGGAGCCGCGGTGACGGGGATGCGGGCCTGGCTCGCCACCCGGAGTCCGCGCTGGATGACGCCCCGCCGGCTGAAGGTGACGACCGCCGCCCTCCTCACCGCGGGCGTCCTCGCCGCCGGTTCGCACGTCGCTCCCAACGGCTCCACCCCGGCCGCCAAGGCCGCCCCGCCCGCGGTCGGCGCCCGGCGCTAGCCGTCAGCTCGCGCAGCGCTCGCAGAGACCGCGGAGGACGACATCGTGCTCGGCGATCTCGAACGGAACCTGCTGGGAGACCGCGCCGATCGCACGCTCGAGACCGCGATTCTCGAACGGCTCCATCCGCCCGCACCGCGAGCAGATCACGTGGTGGTGATGCTGACCGCTGGGATCGACGC